>JAICJQ010000270.1 GCA_025928335.1 Gemmatimonadaceae bacterium | reverse complement strand
TGTCGGCTGGGCGGTCGGACCCGCCGACATCATCAAGCCGATGAACGACATCATCGGCCACGTTGGGGCGTGGGCGCCGCGTCCCGAGCAGGTCGCGACGGCCAAGTTCATGGCCGACGACGCGGCGGTCGATTCGTACATGGGAACGATGCGTCGCGAAGCGTCACGCCGGCTCGACGCGGTGCACGACGGGCTCGAGGCCCTTCGCGCCCAGGGTTTGCCCGTCGAGAGCGTGCGTCCGCAGGGCGCCATCTATGTCAGCGCGCGGTTCGCTCTTCACCGCATGCAAACGCCGAGCGGCGAGACGCTGCGGACCGACGACGACGTTCGCGCCTATCTGCTGAACGCGGCCGGTCTCGCCGCGGTGCCGTTCGGCGCGTTCGGTGCACCGGGCGACAACGGTTGGTTCCGACTATCGATCGGCGTCGTCTCCGTGGAGCAGATCGAAGCGATGATGCCGCCGCTCAAGCGCGCGCTTGAAGCGCTGGTCGGACACGAGGCCGGGGCAGGGCGCTGACGACGCCCGACCGGCGCTTAGAACGCCGAGTTCCAGGAGAGCGAAAGCCCGCCGCGGTCAGCCGAGATGCGGGCGTGGTTGACCGTCCCGAGAAAAATGCGGTCGATCGGCGTCGTCGGGTGGTCGTGCGAGTAGTTGACGATGCGCCAGCCGTAAAAGGTCCCGAGGAACGCGCCGGAAAAGATGTCACTCGCCCAGTGCTGGCCGAGGTACATCCGCGACAGCCCGGGTGTCAGCGCCAGGGCGTAGGCCGGAATAGCGACGAACCAAAACGCGCCCGGATCGCGCCGCTTGATCTCGGCGCTCAGCGCCGAGGCCGCGGCAAAGCCGGACGACGAATGAATCGAGGGAAAGGCGCGTTGCTCGAAGTGAGTGAAGCCCTTGAAGAATTTGAAGTCGTATTGATCGCCGTACTGCGGGTTCGGGATCGAGTCATTCGGCCGTGTCCGACCGAGCGGCCCACGAATCACCTGTGCCGTCAGGCTCGCCGCGGCGACCGATTCCGCGATGTGAAACGTCACGTCGGCGACGGCGTTGGCTTTCGCGATCTTCGCGACGCCGTAGACCACCAACCCACCAACCGTCAGCGTCGTCTCATTGACGTGCGTGAACTTGTTGGCGAGGTCCCTGCCTTCTCTGACATGCGCCATACTGGTGTCGAGAAACCAGTGCGCGATACGCGTGTCGAAGACGCTCAATCCCGCGCTGGCGACGAGAAAACCGGCGGCGATCGCACCATCGCGGGGGATGAAGAACGTCTTCTGCGTCGAGCTGTCGGGTGACTGCGCCGACGCGAGTTGCACGGCCATGCAAGCCGCGGCTACTCCGCCCGCTATCGATCCTTTCACTATGTAGTTCCGTTCGGGTGCCCGCTGCCATTGCACCAGGCATGCCGGATGCCCGCACTCAGCGGCCCAAACGAACCCATCGTAGAACCAGGGCATGGATCCAAAGGATCTGACCACGTACTTCGGCTTGGCCGCCGTCTATCTCCTCGGCGTCAACCTGCTCCTCGGGCTGCTCATGGCAGCCCGTTACAACCCGTGGAAGCGCTGGCCGCACCGACGGATCAACATCCTGAAGCTTCACAACTGGACGGCGTACGTCGCGCTGGCGCTGTCCGCGGCACACCCCATCCCATTGCTCTTCCTGGAGAAGAAGCGCTTCACGTTGTTCGACATCGCATTCCCGATCTCCTCGCCCGAGCAGCCGACGATCAACATGCTCGGCGCGATCGCGCTCTACCTCTTGGCTTTTACCGTGGTGACGTCGATCTATCGGGCGGAGATCGGGCGCGCACGCTGGAAGCCGCTGCACTACCTGACATACCTCGTCGCGCTCCTCCTGGTGATTCACGGGGCGCTGACGGACCAACATCTCGACGACTCACCAGTGGATCTTCTCGACGCCGAGAAAGTGGGGATCATCGCCATCGGCGTTGTGGTGGCGGCCGGCGCCTATGTCCGTTTCAAGTGGACCGCCAAACATCCGAAGTACAGGCCGCCTGGGTAGTTCGGCCCATTTTCAGCCGCTTCGCCGAATGGTTGATTGACCGGGGTCAACTGGCTGGCATCAAGTCTGCGCAATGCTTTAGGCGCATTGTGCTGGGTTCGCTTTCGAGCTCAGCGACGGTCAGCCGATGGAGGGAGGAAGAATGGGCTTGCGGACCTTCGTCGATTCCCTGGGTCGCGAATGGAGCGCGTTCGACGTCGTTCCTCGCGACACAGAGCGGCGCGAGCGAGACCGTCGGGCGGGCGAGGTCGCTGAGACGTTCAGTGACCGGCGCGCCGAGGCAGACCGGCGCCTGACGCCTGGCAGCCAGTCGATGCTCGTCAGCCAGGCGTCTCAGGGGTGGCTGTGCTTCGAGCGTGGCATCGACCGGCGTCGTCTCACGCCAATCCCCGACGACTGGGAGCAATGCGACGACAATCAGCTCGAGGCGTACTGTTCTCAAGCCAAGCCGGTGCATCGATTGTTTGCCAGCCCCGATCAATTCGTCGAACGGCGCCGCTGACGTACGAAGCGCCGCGAGTTAGCTCGCGGCGCTCAGGAGTGTAGCAATTCGATCGCGGACAGCGCGACCGCCTGCCACTGTTCTACCGGGTTGACCATCGAGCGCGAGCCGTCGCACCTGTCGAGCAGTGTCCGCCGCCGACAACAAGAGCGCTCGCAACTGACGCCGCCGCCCCTCGATCCCCGTGCCCATCCCTCTCATCAGAGAGGCTTGCCCCAACGTCTGTTCCGACATGTGCGCTCCCGCGCGGTGCTTTCCAAAAAGCCATCACATCCGCTATGCCAGTAATGGCAAGCGGAATGCCGCGCCAACCGGGAACCCAAGGGCTTAAGTTGAGCGCATGACCCCCGATAACGAGTCTCGAGCGCACCCACCGGAGACTTTGGAGGGTTGGTACGCGCTCCATCAGGTGTTTTCCGCGCCGCCGTCCGCCGACGTGGACGTTGGGCGTATCCACGAGAGGTCACTCGAAGTGTTAGGTCGGCCGGCTGACGGGCAGGGGTGGTCGTCGATGGCGCGACTGATCGGAT
>JAICJQ010000056.1 GCA_025928335.1 Gemmatimonadaceae bacterium | reverse complement strand
CGTCGTCGGTGATGTTGGTCTTGTTGGCCGGTGGCATCGTGCGCGTGACGACGGCTCGCTCACGAATGCGCGCCACGTGTGCCGCGATCTGCGCCGGCGTATCGAACATCACGCCGGCCGGCGCGGCGCTGAAGGTCACGTCGCTCGGCTGAGCCGAATGGCAGGCGCCGCATCGGCGGTCGATGACATGCCGGGCGTCGTCGAACGTCACGCGATCGGGAAGACTGGCGGTGAGGCCGGCGCCCGTGGTCGGAGCCGGAACCTCGAGAATGAGCACGATCAGAATGCAGGTCGCGGCGATGACGGCGGCGAGCGCGGGCCGCCAACTCGGAAAACGAAAGCGGACGTTCAAAATGTGTCTTACGCCCGCGCCGCCGGCCGCGAGTAGGAGCAGCAACAGCCAGCTCCAACGGTGCGAATACACCGCCGGGAAATGGCTGCTCACCATCAGCGCGATGACCGGAAAGGTGAAGTAGTTGTTGTGGATGGAGACGCGTTTTGCTCGCGCGGAGATCGCCGGGTTGCCGGCGCCCCGTTCGACGACGGAGCGAACGAGCTCGTGCTGCGACGGGATGATCGTCAAAAAGACGTTCGCCGCCATGATCGTACCGAGCATCGCCCCGACGTGGAGGAAAGCGGCGCGTCCGCTCAGCAGCCGCGTGAGCGCGATCGCGATGGCGGTCAATCCCGCGAGCCAAATAATCGTGGCGGTTGGCGCGTGCCGTGGCGCCACCCACCGCTGCATCGCTTCATAGAGTGCGAGACCGAAGACGATTGCCCCGACGCCAACGAGCACCGCGGCGACATGCGAGAGTGGCGCCACGGTCGGATCGGCGAGGATCGCTCGCCCGCCGGCGTAATACACGATGACGAGCAGCGCGGCCCCGCTCAGCCAGGTGGTGTACGCCTGCCACTTGAACCAGTGCAACGGACGTGGAACCGGCTGGCCGTCGAGCAGCGTCTTTTCCACGAAGTAGAAGCCGCCGCTGTGGAGCAGCCAGATCTCACCGAGCGCCGCGTGCGCCGGGGCGGTCGTCGTCGGCGGTCGGAGATTCCGGTCGAGCCAGTTGAACAACAGCGAATTACCGATCCACATGATGCCGGCGATCACGTGGAGCCAGCGTACGACGAGGTCGAGCAGTTCGAGCAGAGCGCCGCTCACTTCCGTCCTTTGAGGATTTTCACGAAGGATCGGCTCCGGAATTCATCGGCGGTGAGTCCGGTCATCGTCAGCGCCTCTTCCTCCGTCACAGCGCCCGAATTGATGCCGCGCAGGAAGAAGTTGAGCAGGCCCTGCCCGGTCGCCGCGTCGTCGAACACGTCGCCGACGAGCGTGGCCTGCGCCGCCCTGTTGACGAAGTTCGAGAGGCGCGCGCCCGCGGCGTCGATGCCCTCGAGGAAGAAGCTGTAGAGTGCAGCGTAGCGCGACACCAGCTGCGCGGGATGAAGATCCCACCCTTGATAGAAGCCGCCGGCCAGCGAGTGCCGGACATCGTCGAAATGCATCCGCCAGGCGCCGTGGACGCTGGCGATGTTCTCGGCATTCTGCCCAGGTGTGAGCTGGTGTCCGGGTGCGGCTCGGTGGATCGCCACGGGCATCACCGTCGTCGACCCGTCGGAAAGCCAAACACCGGTGCCGGCGAGAGCCACCTGCATGACCTGTTTCGCGAATTCACAGGCCGGATGCTGCATCCGCTGGTATGCCGCGGTGATGTTGCACGACGCCGTGTAGTCATAGGTGCCGAAGTGCGCACCGGTGATGCGTCCCTCGCCGGCGTCGACGAGTCGGGGAAGAAGCGAGCGACCGCCCGAGTCGAGAATGATCTGTGGTGTCTCGACCATCACCTCGAAGGTGAGCGTACCGTCGCCGAAACCGAGGGAGCGTTCGAGCTGCCGAAGCACGTTCACGAAAAAATCCACCTGCTCGGCGATGGTGACTTTGGGCAGCGTGACCATCCAGCCTGTCGGCAGGCCGCCGGAATCGGCGAGTGCGGTGAGCACGAGATCGAGCGTGCGGATGCTGCGCTGCCTCAGCTCCTCGATCAGCGGCTTGACGCGAAGGCCGATGAACGTGGGGAGGCTTCCCTCGCGCATGCCGCGCGACAGCTCCTCGGCGACGGCCGTCGCGTGATGATCTTCCTCGGCGTCGGTGCGATTTCCGTAACCGTCCTCGAAGTCGATGCGATAGTCTTCGACGGCCTCGCGCCGCAGCTTGTCCCTGAGCCGCGCGTAGAGCCGAGCGAGCGACGGATGCGCGGCGATGCCGAGTGCCTCGCCCAGCGAGCCGGCGTCGGGCGCGTAGTCGTCGAGGGCGCGCAGGGCGATCGCGCCGAGCTTCCGCGTCGTGTGCGCGGTGAAGAGCTGCGCCCCGCCGTACACGGTGTGGACCGGCTGGCGACCTTCGTGCTCACCCGGGTGCGCGCGGGCAAAGCGGAGGTTGGCCTCACGGAGCGCGGCCTCGGCGTCGGCGAGCGCACTTTCATCGAGGCTGCGTCGCACCGCCCGGGGCGAGGGGTTCGTCACGCGTTGTACACCTTTCCGCCGCGCGCGCGATAGGCCTCGAGCACGGCGCGCGCGTCGTCGCGGAGAACGTTGCGGACGACGGTGACGCCGCGGTCCTCGATGTATTTGTAGGACTGGGCGAACACCGGACCTTCCTCGAAATTCAGCCGTGTGGCGTCGTCGCGCGCGGCACCGCAGACGATCCGTCGCACGCCGCTCCAGAGCGTGGCACCGAGGCACATAGCGCACGGCTCGCACGAGGTGAAAAGCTCGTGCGGCGGAAGGCCGGGTGCGCGGAGGGTGAATGACCCGAGGCGCTGCTGCGCCATCATGAACGCGACCATCTCGCCGTGGAGTGTGCAATTACTCAGTCGGACGACGCTGTTCATCCCCACGGCGACCAGTCGCCCGGTGTCCTGGGTGTAGATCGCTGCTCCGAACGGGCCGCCCGTTTCGTGCTCGACATTCGCGCGGGCGACGTCGATGGCCAGCCGCATTTTGTCTTCATCGGAGCGGTACGGACGATTCCAATCGACGACGTCGTCGACCCAGCGCGGATACTCGATGTGAATCGAGGGATGTTGGCCGGACGGATACATGGGGCTAAAGGACTAACGGTGAGAGAGTGTAGCCGGAAGGGCGGCATGACGCATGGGCTGGAACTTTCAGGCGCACCGGCCAGTTTTGGACTCGCCTCCAACACCGAGCGATTCATGTCACAGGACCGCCGAGAGTTTCTCGAGCGCATCACCGCTGGAGCGATGCTGGCCAGCTTTCCCGTTTCGATCGATGTATTGAGCGCGTTCCGCGCCGGCGCGCCGCGGAGTTCAGCAGAGGAGTTTGACCTGACGTGGGTGAACCGCGTGACGGGGAAATATCGCGCGGTTTTCGATGTGCCGGAAATCGACAGCGGCTACGGGGTGTGGCGGGCCTCCCTCTGGGTGAAGCAGTACATGGAAACCTTGAAGGCCGGGCCGCGCGACTGTACTCCGGTCCTCGTGCTGCGGCATAAGGGTATCGCTCTCGCCATGAAGCAGTCATTCTGGGACAAGTACGGCGTCGCGAAGGAGAACACGGTGACGCACCCGATCACGCAGCAGGGAACGGATCGGAATCCGGCGCTGCTCGCATCCTCGCGGAACGAGGTCCCGGCGGACTTCGACGAAGTGGCGCTCGATCGGTACATCGCCCGCGGCAGCATCGCGCTCGCCTGCAACCTCGCGTTCGACGACATGATCGAACTCGTATCCAAGAAGGACGGCACGAGTGGCGACGCCTCGCGCAAAACGGCACTCGACGGCCTGCTCCCGGGCGTGATCCTTCAACCATCCGGTGTGTTCGCCGCCATTCATGCGCAGGATGTCGGGTGCAAATACATCCGCGCGAGCTGAGCCGCAAGAAAACGCCAGGAAAAATTCGTTACGGCTGAGCAAACGGGTCGCGCTCAGCGGCGTAACTTGGCATGTCGTCTGCCATTCCCCGTCCCGCACAAGGCAAGAGCGAGTCAGCAATGGGACAAAGGACGTACCTGTGACGGGAGGGGAGATGAACAAAATGAAATTGAGTACGACGGCGGGCGCCGCCGTAGCAGTTCTGATGGGCTTGGCGTCTTCAGTAGCAGCGCAGAGCACCACAGCGCGATCCACGGCGTGCGATTCAACGGCGTCGAGCAGTTCGTCGACAGCCGATTCGGCGAAAATGGCTCGGAACTGCAGCCGAGTCCGGATGGCAAGTTCGTCCAGACGTATTCCGATCACCAAGGGTGAGACGGGAATGCGCGTCGATACGCTCGTTCGTGTGGACACGGTGACGGTGTCGCGGGTCGATACGGTAACGGTGGCCAGCGCTCCGATTCACGATACGGTGACGGTCGTCGACACGGTTCGGAGCGCGTCCGGTGTCGTTGCCGTCGCCGAACCGCCGGTGGTCGTTCGGCATTACAGCAACGGGTTCTACTTCGGAATCGGCGGTGGTGCGACGATGCCCGTGTCAGGGCTTCGCGATGCGTACAACACAGGGTACAACGTAAGCGTGCCGTTTGGTTGGGATTCGCAAACGGGCCCCTTGGGACTGCGCTTCGACCTGACGTACGACCAGATGCATGCACGTTCCACGTTCCGATCGAGCGATGACCTGCCGACCGCGGTCGCCCTCACCTCGGTGAACCCGCAGATTTGGTCGGGCATGGCAGACCTCAAGCTCCGCCTGCCGTTCAGCAACTCGTTCGGCTCGAGGACTGGGCTGTACGTGATCGGTGGTGTCGGCGCGCACTATCTGCGTAACTACTCGCAGACGTTCGCCATCACGAATCCGTCCACGAACATCAACGACACGGGTCTTCAGAATGCGTCGTTGAACGACAACGGCTCGCTCTGGCGCTTCGGCGCGAACGCCGGTGGTGGTATCTCGTTCGGGCTCGGCAACGCGAACTTGTTCGTCGAGTCGCGCTATGTGCGGATCTTCACGTCGTCTGAACGGACGAATTACGTTCCGATCATCCTCGGCTTGAGCCTGCGCTAAGCTGCTTTTTGGGAAACGCCCGCCCGGCAATTGCCGGGCGGGCGTTTCGTGTGCGGGCGACTCGCGAACCGCCGGACGGTGCATCCGGTTGTGCTGAGCGATAGCTTGCACGGAGACCCATGTACGCGACGTGCCTGTTCTGCCAGAAGGATCTCGGCCGCAACGAGTCGTTCGAGACGTTCCCCGTGGGGCGACGCCTGGCGTTCGACGCCGCGAAGGGGCGTCTTTGGGTCGTCTGTCCGCACTGCGAGCGTTGGAACTTGTCGCCGCTCGAGGAACGCTGGGAAGCCATCGAGCAGGCCGAGCGTTACTACCGCGACAGCAAACGACGCGTTGCGACGGACAATATTGGCCTGTCCAAGCTGCGGGACGGGACGACCCTGGTTCGCATCGGCGAGCCGCTGCGGCCGGAGTTCGCCGCTTGGCGCTATGGCGATCAATTCGGCCGAAGGCGACGCCGGCAGCTGGCGATTGCGGGTGCCGGCCTCGGCGCGCTCGGGGTTCTCGTCATCGGCGGTGTGTCGGCAGGCATCGGTATCGGAGGATTCGGCTGGCTGATCTCGCGGGCCGGCGTGGGGATCGTGCGGGGGAGCGGGGATACTGTCGTCGCGACGATCAAGGCACCGAACGGCGACACGCTCCGCGTGCGCCGCCGACACTTGCTCGAGACCACGATCGAGCCGGGCGCCCACGAGCCGCTCGCGGTGAATCTTCGATACTCTGGAGGCCAGACGTACTTCGAAGGCCCGCAGGCGATGTACGTCGCCTCGCGCATCGTTCCCGCGGCGAATCGGTTCGGCGGATCGAAGGACACTGTGGCGACCGCGGTCGATCAAATCGAGCGCGAGGGAAGCCCGGATGCCTTCCTTGAACGCCTGGCCAGCGTCGCGGCGGTAACGACGCGGCCACCGTTCGGCGTTGGAACATCGCTGACGCGCCGCCGACGGCGCTTCCGACGATGGAACAACAGCGGCGATTGGAGTACCGGCATCTTCGCGATGAACACCGTGCAGCGCCTGGCACTCGAGATGGCGCTGCACGAAGAAGCCGAACGGGCGGCGATGGAGGGCGAGCTTCACGTGCTGGAAGCCGCCTGGCGCGAGGCTGAAGAAATCGCGGGAATCGCCGACTCGCTGCTTCTCCCCCCGACGGTCGATCAAGCATTCGAGGAGATGAAGCGTCGTACGCCGAAAGAGTGACGGCGCGGCGCCGTCGCTGCATGTTATTCAATGCACTTCTCTCGCACTGAAGGGACAACGAATGCGCATTACGGCAATTAGATCGTGCGTCTTGCTTGCGACCGGCTTGTCCGCGGCGTCGGCACAGTCGCGCGCGAAGGTCAATCAGTACGGCAATCCCGAGAAGCTCGCGCCGTCCCAAACGGCGGCAGCGATCACCGAGCAGGATCTGCAAACGCGACTCTATCAGTTTGCCGACGACTCCATGCTGGGTCGGCAAGTCGGCAGGCTTGGGAATTTCAAAGGGACGAACTACATCGCGTCGGAGCTGAAGCGACTCGGCGTCGTCCCCGCGGGCGACAATGAGTCGTACTTCCAAACGCTGCCGTATCACTTCCACCAGTTCACGAACCATTCGCGTCTCACGGTGAACGGGAATCCGCTCACGTGGGAAACGGATTGGATCGCCATTCCGGGACCGCGTGCGCCTCGACCGATCGTGAATGTCCCGATTGTATACGGCGGGGTGGAGGGTGACACCGCCCATCAGATCGGCGCCCTGCGCGCGGCGGGGAACTTCGTGGTGCTCGCGGCGGCCCCGCCCGAACGCGCCGGTCGTGGACGCGGCGCGTCGGCACCCGCGGCCGGTCGTGGCGGCGGTCGTGGCGGATTCGGGGCTGCTCCGTCGCGATTCGCGGATGCGGTCGCCGTCGCGACCGTTGACCTCGACGCATTGAACGAGGGCGCCCGCGCAACGCTCGCCGCGCCCGCGGTCGCAACGCTCAGCACAGCCGGCGGGCGCGGCGGTGGACGTGGTCGAGGTAACGCGGCGACTCCCGCACCCGACTCACTCACCCAGCTCAGACAACAGCTCGCGCAGCTCGCGCCGCAAGCGACACTCCGACTCACCAGGGAAGCGGCACAGAAGCTTTTTGGCGGACGAAGAGTCGAAACGCTCACGCCTGGCACCGCGGGCGGCACGGTGACCGCGGCCCTCGACTTCGTCGACTTGCCGAGTGACTGGGCACGCAATGTCGTGGGAATCATTCCGGGAAGCGACCCAAAGCTTCGTCACGAGTACGTCGCGATCGGCGCGCACAATGATCACATCGGCGTGACGACGCCGGTCGATCACGATTCGCTCAAGGCGTTCAACAATGCGCGAAACGCAATGCTGATCGCCAACAACATGGTCGCGCTGACGCCGGAGCAGCTCGCGACGATCAAGGTGAACATGGACAGCGTCCGGCGCGAGCATCCGCGGGCGCGGCGTGATTCCGTGAACAACGGCGCCGATGACGACGGCTCGGGTTCGATGGCGCTGCTCGAGATCGCCGAGGCGGTGAAGAACATGAAGGTGAAGCCGAAGCGCTCCGTGTTGTTCGTGTGGCACACGGGTGAGGAGGCCGGACTCCAAGGTTCCCGGTACTTCACCGACAACCCGACGGTGCCGATGGATTCCATCGTCGCGCAGGTCAACATCGACATGATCGGGCGCGGACGTGCCGAGGACCTTCCCGGCGGCGGCCCCGATTATCTGGGCGTCGTTGGTTCCTTCTTTGACTCGAAGGATCTCGGTGAGGAAGTGGCGGCCGTAAATAAAAAGCAGCAAAACCCGCTGTCGCTCGACTACAAGTACGACACGACGCTCACCTGGTCGGGGTACAACAACATTTACGGCCGCAGCGACCACTACAATTACGCGCTGCACGGCGTCCCGATCGCGTTCTTCTTCACCGGTCTCCACGGCGACTACCATCAGCGCACCGACGAACCGGAATTCATCGACTATCCGCACTACGCGCGAATTGCGAACTACATCCGCGATCTCGTGGTCGACGTCGCAAATGGTCCGCGTCCGCGCATGAACGGAACGAACCCCGCCAAGCCGCCGAAGGTGGTTCCGTGAGGGCCCGAACCAACTGGATCGCGCTGGCAATTCTCCTCGCGCCGTTCGCCGCGCGCGCGCAGACCGTCAAGGCCGAAGAGCTGGACAGCATCATCCGCAAGGCGGTCGTCGAAAAGCAATTGATCGGCGTCTCCGTCGGCGTGATGCAGAACGGCAAGGTGATTCTCGCCAAGGGCTACGGCGTGCGCGACATCGCGTCGAAGGCGCCGGTCACACCCGCGACGATGTTCGCGATCGGCTCGGTGACAAAGCAGTTCACCTGCAGCGCGATGTTGATGCTCGCCGAGCAGCACAAGCTGTCGCTGAAAGATCCGGTGTCGAAGTACTTCCCGAATCTCACGCGTGCGAAAGACATCACGCTGATCGACGTCGGGGGACATCTCTCCGGATACCGGGACTACTATCCGCTCGACTTCGTCGACCGCGAGATGCAGAAGCCGCAATCGGCGGACGCGATCATCGACGAATACGCGACGCGTCCGCTCGATTTCGAGCCGCGGTCGCGCTACTCGTACAGCAATACCGGCTTTCTCATTTTGGGACGTGTGATCGAGAAGGTGACGGGACAGCCCTACGGCTCGATCGTGACGACGAAGATTTTTCAGCCGCTCGGGCTGACGCGCACCGCGTACGAGCCGACGATGCAGCCGGCGAACGACATGGCGCGGGGCTACACGTCGTTTGGGCTCGCGGCCCCGATTCCCGCCGAGCCCGAGGCCGCAGGCTGGGCCGGGCCCGCGGGCGCGATCTGGTCCACGCCCTCGAATTTGCTGACCTGGGATCTCTCACTGCTCGATCGCACGCTCATCTCCGACAGCTCGTACAAAGTCCTCACGACGCCGCAGCGCCTCACCGACGGTCGGACGAGCGGGTACGGTTGTGGCGAGGGTGTGAACGATCGCGGCCTCGGCGTCGTGCTGTCGCACGGCGGGGCGGTGAGCGGCTTCGTCGCGCAGAACACCGTGATCCCGTCCACTCGTTCAGCCGTCGTCGTTCTTTCGAACAGCGACTTTTCGCCGATCGGTGCGCTGAATCAGGAATTGGTGTCGAAGGTGATGCCGAAGAGCCCGGATGTGCCGACGGTCGCGGGCCTGTCGGCGCTCGACGCGGCGAAGAAGTTCCTCACGGAGCTGGAGCGCGGGCAGGTCGACCGCGCAAGCTTGGGCGAAGATTTCAGCGTCTTCCTGACCCAAGCGAAAATCGACGCCGGCAAGCGCGCGTTGAACGCGATGGGGCCGATCTCGAACGTGCGAATCGCGGGCGTCGGAGAGCGTGGTGGAATGGAAGTGGCGACGGTGCTATTCGACGTCGGAAAGACTCCGTCGCGCGGTCTCCTCTACAGAACCCCCGACGGAAAAGTCCAAGAGTTCCTCTTTTCGCGGAACTAGCCCTTCACGAACCGACGGCGCGAGCGCCGACGACGAAGTACTCGGTCTCGCCGAAGCAGGAACCAGGCACGCCTTTGTGTTGCTGGTACTCGAGTACGACCTTCTGCCCATTCAGCTTGTTCAAGACCTGAGCGAGCGAATCGGAGCGCACCGTAAACGTGAAGATCTCGGGCGCGGCACCAGGCATCGCCGTGAGCTGGATCTCGCCCTCCCACGTCTTACAGACCCACCCTTTCTTCGAGACCTTTTGCAGGAATCCAGCGCGCTCGCCGCTGGAGTAGGAGAAGCTCAGCGTGATCCAGGCCCAGAGCACGAAGACCGTAATCGGGACGAGGATCACGAGCAGAATGATCGTGACGAGCTTGTGGTTTTTGATGACTCCAGGAATTGCCATAGACGGGGTCAGGGAGGTGTGGAGCGCGAAGCCTTCCAGGCGGCGAGCACTTCGGCTTCACGCTTCATCGAGAGACCGTTGATCTCGCCGTTCAGTGTCGCGAGCTGTTCGGCTTCGGGACGGGTCTTGTGCCAGTCGAGCGTGTCCTTCGCCGTGACGGCGACGGGTCGGAACGTCAGCCCCTTCGCGATCGCTTTTGAGGCATCGCGGCGCTGATAGCCGGCAGTGCGGCCGTAGGGCGGTTGCCAGACCGTCATATCTCGCCAGGGACGCACCTTCTGCTGCTGCAGAAATTCCCACGGCACCCAGGTGAACTGCGCGCCGGCGGTCGTGACGGCCTTCACGCCGTAGAGCATCTCGGCGATCGTCATCGGCTTTGCGGGGCCGATCGCGTTGAAGGTTCCGAATTCGCGCATTTCCGCCATGCGAATCGTCCATTCGGCGAGATCGCGCGAGTCGATGAATTGACACGGGTCGTCGGGCTTGTCCGGGGCGAGCACTTCGCCGCCTTTGTCGATGCGGGCGGGCCAATACGTGAAACGATCGGTGCGGTCGAGTGGACCGACGATCAGGCACGGGCGAATGACCGTGTTGACTCCCGGATACTGCATCTGCACTTCTTGCTCGGCGCGCGCCTTGAAGGCGCCATAGTTGGCGGGGTTCGCGGACGCGGCGAGCTGCGCCGAATTGCGCTGGTCGGGCCGATACGGATCGAGCCCGGCCGGCATTGGTACCGTCGGGCTGTTCTCAGTAATCCCGATTTCGCTCTGGTCGCGATAGACCGACGTCGTCGAGATGAAGATGTAGTGCTTGACGTTGCCCTTGAGATACTGCGCCGCGTTCTTGACCCAGAACGGGAGAGTTGTCGGGTTGTCGATGACGACGTCGAATTGTTTCCCCTTGAGGGCGCTCGTGTCGCCATTGAGATCACCGATCAGCTCTTCGGCGACTTTTCCCTTGAACATCCCGGGTCGAGTCTTCCCGCGATTGAAGAGTGTGATACGGTGACCGCGGGCGATGGCGTATTCAACCTGTTCCGGACCGGTGAAGCCGGTACCGCCGAGGATGAGAATATTGAGCGGCGCGGTCGCGCGGTCGACTGAATGGCCCGGTCGCTCCGCGTCGACGGGCCACGGTGCCGCAGAGGCGCGCATCAGCGGCGATAGGCCCATCGCGCCGCCGATCGCGGCGGTGGACTTGATGAAGTTGCGTCGGGTCGTCACGACCGACTCCAGGTGGGGGAGCACAAGCGAACCAGTAAAACATGCGATAGGTGCCGCGCTCGTGATAGAGGCCGCTACATCGCCCGGCGAACAAGATTCATCGCTGCACGCGGCCCAACGCGCGCGATTGGGGTGAACTCCTTTCCCTCGACCTCATTGTATGAGATCCAAAAGTGCTCGATCTGCTCGATGAGCGGGGTGGGGAGGTCATCGAGCGCTTTGACGTCGCGGTAGAGCACCGACGCCATGGCGACGCCGACCAAGCGATCGTTTCGCTCCGTGACGCCGTTCCGCTCCCGCTGCTTCGCCGTGATCGCGCCGATGAGCCGCACGGGTACGACGGCTCCCACGAACGCCGGTTCGTCGAGCAGTACGAGCACGTCGACCGGATCGCCGTCGTCCGCCTGAGTCGAGGGGACGAACCCGAAGTCGAACGGGTACACCGCTCCCGCGGGAAGAACGCTGTCGTGAATGAACAGCTCGCGATCCGGATGGAACTTGAACTTGTTGCGCGTCCCTTTGACTGCCTCGACGACCGCGTTGACGGCGCCAGACGCTTCGTCGAAGGCCGGCAACTGGGCGATTCCTTTCTTGCTGTTCGCGCGTGGCATAGTCCGTCTCGGTCGAGATCCCGATGGCAGCCCCTGGCGAAACGGACGCAACAACCGGACAATTACCGCGCCTTCGACATGGAGATCCGTTGACCCGCGAGCGCAACATCTGGGGCGTCATCGCCGCTTCCTCCGCCGGGACGGTCATCGAATGGTACGACTTCTACATCTTCGGCAGTCTCGCCGCGGTGCTCTCGGCGGTTTTTTACCCGGCGAGCAACCCTACCATCTCCTTGCTCAAGTGGCTGGCGACATTCGCCGCGGGTTTCGCCGTCCGACCCTTCGGCGCCCTCGTCTTCGGTCGCATTGGCGATCTCGTCGGACGGAAGTACGCGTTCATGATGACGCTCCTCATCATGGGCGGCTCGACGGCGGCGATTGGTCTTCTGCCGGGCTACGGCACGCTCGGGATCTTCGCGCCGGTGCTGCTCGTCACGCTGCGTCTCCTTCAAGGTCTGGCGCTTGGCGGCGAATACGGCGGTGCCGCGGTGTACGTCGCCGAGCACGCGCCGGACGATCGTCGGGGGTTTTACACGTCGTTCATCCAAATCACGGCGACCTTCGGCTTGTTCGTGTCACTCCTCGTGATTCTGGGAACGAAGAACGCGATGAGTGATGCGGACTTCAAAGCGTGGGGCTGGCGCATCCCGTTTCTGCTCTCGGCGATCCTCGTCGTCGTATCGTATTACATCCGGTCTCGGATGGCCGAGTCGCCGCTGTTCGCCAAGCTCAAGGCGGAAGGCAAAACGTCGACGGCACCGATCGCCGACGCGTACGGGACCGCTGAGCGGTGGAAGGTGTTCTTCACCGTGCTGCTGGGCGCGACGGCGGGACAGGCCGTCGTGTGGTATACGGGCCAGTTCTACGCGCTCATCTTCCTTCAAACGACTCTCAAGGTCCCGCTCGACACGGCGTACAAGATCGTGGCGCTCGCATTACTTCTTGGAACGCCGTTCTTCGTCGTGTTCGGCGCGTTGTCGGATCGCATTGGCCGGAAGGGCATCATCATGGCGGGGTGCCTGCTCGCGGCGCTCACCTACATTCCGATCTATCACGGCATGGCGAGCTACGCCGAGCCGCTGAATTTCCCCGTGCTCGTCGGGTTGGTGTTCTTGCAGGTGCTCTACGTGACGATGGTCTACGGCCCGATCGCCGCCTTTCTCGTCGAGAGCTTCCCGGCGCGCATCCGGTACACGTCGCTGTCGCTGCCGTATCACTTCGGGAACGGCTGGTTTGGCGGGTTCACACCGGTGATCGCGACCTCGATCGTCGCCGCGACGGGGAACAAATACGCCGGACTGTATTTTCCGATCGCGGTCGCGGCTATGACGTTCATCGTCGGCAGCCTTCTGCTGCGCGAGACCAATAACCAAAGCATCTGGCGCGAAGTCGAGGTGGAGGTGACACCCACGTGATGAATCGATCCTTTTTCGGCGCGGCGACGATGGTGCTCGCCGGAGCGCTGAGCGTTGCCGCCCAACGACCGCTCAAGGTCTACATCTCGGCGGACATGGAAGGGATTACCGGCGTCGCGTCGGTCGACCAACTGGGGCCCACGTCATTCGAGTACGGCCGGGCGCGCGAGTGGATGACCGCGGAGGTCCTGGCGGCCATCCAGGGCGCGCGCGATGCTGGCGCTACGGAATTCGTCGTGAGCGACTCGCACGGCAACGGAGAGTCGCTGCTTATCGACAAGTTTCCGTCGGACGTCCCTGTCCGCATCGTGCGCTCGTTTCCGCGGCCGCTCGGCATGATGGAAGGGATCGACTCGACGTTCGGTGCAGTGATCTTCGTCGGCTATCACGCGTCGACGTCGAGCACGACCGGCGTACGCGCGCATACGATGTCGAGCGCGCTGCTGACGCGAATCGCGCTCAATGGCACGTCGATGTCGGAGGCCGGCGTCAACGCGGCGATCGCC
Organism: Gemmatimonadaceae bacterium; assembly: GCA_025928335.1. Classification (GTDB taxonomy): domain Bacteria; phylum Gemmatimonadota; class Gemmatimonadetes; order Gemmatimonadales; family Gemmatimonadaceae; genus JAQBQB01. The sequence goes on along the minus strand of JAICJQ010000056.1, from coordinate 10,773 downwards.
GCGCAGTTCGGCGTTCCAGTGGTGATGATCACCGGCGACGACGCGATCGTCGACGAGACCAGGCAGCGTCTGGGGCCGATCGAGGGCGTTGCCGTGAAGCACGCGATCGGCTTTCACTCGACGTCGACGCTCACCCCGGAAGTGGCCCAGGCGCAAATTCGCCAGCACGCCAAGACCGCCGTCGAGCGCCGCGGTCAAATGAAGCCCTATACGATGCCGCGGCCTGTAAGCGTCGAGGTGTCGTTCAAGAACTACCGTCCGGTGGAGTTGCTCGGCTATCTCCCCAACGTGCAACGGATCGATTCCCACACGGTCCGGTTCAGCGCCCGGGACATGATCGAAGCATCGAAGTTTCTCGAATTCGTCACCAGCTACGACCCGACTTTGACCCCGTAATCCGGTTTGACCGGAAAAGAGCGAGGGCACAGAGGTAAGCCCCCTGTGCCCTCATCAGTCGCGACAGGCCGCTCGGGTCAGGCGTACAGGCCGAGTCGCCCCGTGAGGCGCAAGGCATCGATGTCCGATCGCAGGTCCTTCGCCAGATTGACCAGCTCGAAAGAGGCGCCGCGAATCGCGCATGCCTTGGCACCGTGAATCAGAGCGCTCAGGACCCCAAGATCCAACCGTTTCCATTCGTCGCAATCCACGACCACTTGCCGATGGCCACGATCGAGCGCTGCCACAATTGTCGATCGAAGCGAGCGTCGATAACCATCGTCGAAGTCGCTCACCAGCCGAATCTGGCACGGCTCCAACTCCGCGCGAAGCGCTACGGCCATCGGACCTCCGAAAACAAAGTGATGCTGTGAGTAGTACGTGAGGAATGGCGACGCCACTATTCCATTACTCTTTCGCTTGCGTGCAATCGCACCTGCCGTGCCAGTCCGAGCCATACTCACAGCAAGATCAGATCGTTGTTTTTAAAGGACTTACGAGACTCATTTTAAGCATCCATCCAATTCTTGGGTTCGGCCGTTGGCGAGATGCAACACCTGTTGCCGCGATACGCGCTATTGGGCGACTTCACGAGGATCGATATGAAGGCAACAATTTCCAGGTCGTCGATACGCTTGTTCTTGGTTTCGAGTGCGCTGCTGTCGGTCGCATGCGCCGGCCGGCCGGGCATTCCACCATCGCCCGAGCCGAGCGATGCCGCCGCCGATTCGCTCATTCGGCAGGTCGAGATCATCAGAACGATTCATGGTGTCCCGCACATTCGCGCAGAGAACCTGGCGGCACTCGGGTTCGGCGAGGCGTACGTCCAGTCCGAGGACTACGGCGCCCGAGTGGCGCTCAGCCTCTTACGGGCGCGGGGCGAAATGGGCCGCTGGTTCGGCCGCGACAGCGTCGCCGAGGATTTCGCCGGCCGTCTCGATCACGCGCGGGCGGTGGAGGTTTACGCCAAGGTCGACGACGGCACGCGGCAGGTCTACGAGGGCTTCGCTGCGGGGGTGAATCGATACATCGCGCTTCACCCGAACGAATTCCCGCAGGGCTTCGCGCCGAACTTCACCGGCCGCGACGTGCTGGCCAAGGACGTCGAACTTCCGTCGATGGCGCAGGCGAACCGCCTGCTCGCGCGGATCGACACCTCGCATCGCGCCAATCCTGACGATGGGTCGAACGCGTGGGCCTTTGCACCGAGCCGTACCACATCGGGAAAGGCGATTCTGCTGCGAAATCCGCATCTCACATGGACCGCGGGCTATTACGAGGCGCACCTCACGGTTCCGGGGATTCTGGACTTCTATGGCGATCTGCGGATCGGCGGACCCTTCGCGGTCATCGGCGGCTTCAATCGGGATCTCGGCTGGGCGACGACGAACAACGATCCGATGCTTGCGCAGATCTATGCCCTCGACGCCGATACGAGTCGGGCCGACCGCTATTGGCTGGACGGGGCTTGGCAGGAGCTGCAAAAGCAGGTGGTGACCGCGGAGTACAAGGACGGCGGCCAGTACTCGACGGAGACGCGCGAGTTCCTCCGCACGACGCTCGGTCCGGTGATCGGCCGGCGAGGCAATACGATCTACGTCCTGCGCGCGGCGAACGACGGAGAGTTCCGCGGGGGCGAACAGTTCCTCCGCATGATGCGGGCGCATTCCCTCGAGGAATGGAAGGACGCGATGCGGATGCGCGCTCGGGTGAACTCGAGTTTCACGTATGCCGATCGCGCGGGGAACATCTACTACCTCTGGAACGCGTCGCTTCCCGTGCTGCCGCACCCGAGTGGCGGCGACAGTGTGGCGATTCACGTTCGTCGCAGCAGCGAGGCGTGGAGCAGCTACGTGGCGTTCGATTCGCTGCCGCAGATGCTGAATCCGCGCGGCGGCTACATCCACAACGAGAACGACGCGCCGTACTTCACGAACATGCGGGCGCCGCTCGACTTTACCAAGGTCCCGGCCTATTTCCCGCCGCCGCGTCTTGGACTTCGAAGCCAGCTTGCGATCGACCTCATCGACAACGATCGCAAGATGAGCCTCGAGGATGTCGTTGCCCTCAAACACTCGTACCGCATGTTGCTCGCGGATCGGGTGCGCGACGACCTCGTCGCGGCCGTTCGAGCGACGAATCCCCAAGGCGACGTGGCGCGTGCGATCGACCTCATCGCGGCGTGGGACAAGACAGTGAGCCCGCAAAGCCGCGGCGGGACGCTCTTCGAGAGCTGGTGGCGGAGATACCTGGGCCGCGGCACCGCCGCCGCCGATAGCGCGTACGCGCAGCCATGGAACGCGGCGGCACCGACGTCCACTCCGCGCGGGCTGCGGTCGCCGCAACGCGCCGCCGAGGCTTTCTCGTGGGCCGTGGCCGACATGATCAAGCGCTATGGCGCCTTTGACGTCGCGTGGGGTGACGTCCACCGCGTTCGCCGGGGCAATGTCGATGTGCCGGTGGGCGGCTGCTCGAGCGACCTTGGCTGTTTCCGCGTCCTCACCTACCGGGATGATCCCGACGGGAAACGCGTCGCTATCGGGTCGGACGGCTGGATTCTCGCCGTGGAATTCGGGGACCAGCCGCGCGCCTATTCCGTTCTCGCGTACGGTGAAAGCCCGCGACCCGATTCGCCCTTCTTCAGCGACCAGGCCGCGATGTTCGCCCGGGGTGAGCTGAAGCGCGTGGCTTGGACGCAAGCGGACATCGACGCCCAGGCGATCCGCCGCTACCACCCGGGCCAGGCGCGCTGATCAGCATGGGGAGGCAGCCCGACAGGGGGTAGGTACTCAGCTACTTGCAGCCTCCGCCACCGGCGCCATGATATACGCACATCCATCCGTGGCAATGGAGGCTGCATGTCGTCGCCCGACACCCGTTCGACCGCTCCCCAACCCACGCCCCTCACTCCGGCGTATCTCGCTGACGAGAACGCGCTCAGACGGGCATTCGATCTCGAGTTCAACGCGGCGATCGCGGAAGCGCGCAGCAAGCTGGGCGACGCGACCTCGCTTGCGCCGCGCGTCGTCGAAACGGCGTTCGTGAATGTGTGGCAGCAACGCGGGTCGCTGACTGCGCACGACCAGTTCAAGAACGTCCTGATGACCGAGATTCATCATGGCGCGGCGAGAGCCTTGAGTCGTCGTCACGCCGCCGGTCGGTTCGGCAGCGGTGCCTCGGGATCTGCCGCGCGTGACGAGCAGACGATGACCGGGACGCACGCCGCGACAGGCGATGCCGACGCCGAAGCGGCGTGGTCCCGCGTGACACGCACCATCAAGGGAGAAGGCCAGACGGCGGAAGCGCATCGTGCCGCCGCCACCGCGGGACGTCACGACGCCGCCGCCCACATGAAGGATGTGGCGAAGCGGCCCTCGTGGGTCGTGCCGGTACTGATTGGCGTTGTGGCGCTGGTCGCCGCCGTATGGGGCGTTCGCGCCCTGAGCAACGCCGGTGAAGACGACGCCATTCTCTCCGCGGTCGCGTCACCGTCGATCCAGCCGATTGCGTCGAGCACGGGCCAGATCGGTTCCGTCAAGCTCGGCGACGGGACCACGATGAAGCTCGGGCCGGAGACAAAGGTCTTCATCCCGGATCAGTTCCCCACGAAGATGCGCGCCATTCGCGTCGAGGGAACCGCGTCGTTCGAAGTCGCTCCTGGCCAGGAACAGCCCTTCCGGGTCGTTGCCAACCGAACGCATTTCATCGCCACGGGGACCAAGTTCGCCATCTCGTCGTATCCGACGGACAGCAGCGCCAAGGTGTTGGTTCAGGAAGGAACAGTCACCGTGAAGGCCGGCAAGCAGACGGCCGCCGTCACGGCGAACCAAGCGATGGTGGTCGACGGCAAGGGCATCCACGCCGCGACGGATGAGCAGAAAGCGGAGGCGTTTGGCTGGGTGAGTGGCCAGGCATCCGCGCACGGCCAGCTGCGCCATGTGGTCGAGGCATTGACGCGCTGGTTCAACTACGACGTCAAGGTGATCGACCTGCCGCTCCTCGATCGCGAGGCTTCATTCAGTGTCCCGCTCGACTCCAGCCGATTGGCGATCAGCCAGGTAGAGAAGAGCGCGAACGTGAAGTTCGCCTATGAGGGTGAGACCAAGGTGTTCCGAGACGCGTCGGGGAAGACGCCGGCGAAGAAGAAGTAGCTGTCATCCTGAGCGAAGCGAGGGATCTACTGTCCTTCCCTCGTGGCTAGCCACGCGTGATTCACAGTAGATCCCTCGCACGCTCTGCTCGCTCAGGATGACCGCCAGCGCTCCGCCCGCTCAGGACGACTGCTTCATCGCCTCTCGGATTGCGCTGTAAAGCGATTCGGCGTGGAACGGCTTCTTGATGAACGGCACATCGGCGCGACCGATGATGCTGCGTTCGAGCTCGCTCACGTCGCCCGAGACGATGGCCACCGGGACGTCGGGGTATTGTTCGCGAATGTGATACGACAAGTCGATGCCATTCATCCCCGGCATCGTGACGTCCGACAACACGAGATCGATCTCACCGCTCTCCCTGGCGAGGCGCTCCAGCGCCTCGACGCCGTTCGACGCCGTGCGCACGGTGAAGCCGCCCGCCTCGAGCATCCGCGCGATCGTTTGCCGCGTGGCGTCGTGATCGTCCACCACCAAGACCGTCTTGCCGGCGGCGCGTTGCGTCGCGTCGGGCATGAAGCGCTCCACGTAAAGTGTCCTCGTAGTAGAATGGTGCCTCGACCGTCAAGCGCAAGGATCTGATGAACGACAACATGGTGACTCGCGCGGCGACCGCGTTCGGTCTCGTGGTACTGTGCGCTATCTCCATCCTTCGAGTCACTCGACCACCGTCGCCGGTCCCCGCCACCGCGCCGGACACGGTGTTTTCCGCCGAGCGCGCGATGCATCACGTCGAGGCGATCGCGGTCCGGCCGCATCCGATGGGATCGGTGGACCACGATCGCGTCCGCGACTACATCATGGGCCAGCTCACCGCGCTCGGGATCAAGCCGCAGCTGCAGGTCACCACGGCCGTGGGAACGCGCTACCAGGCTGCGGGACGCGTCCAGAACATCCTGGCGTGGATTCCCGGCAAGGAATCCAACGGGAAGGCGCTACTGCTCGCGGTTCACTACGACGGGGTGGAGGCCGGGCCCGCCGCGGGTGATGACGCGGCCGGCTCCGCCGCCCTGCTCGAAACGCTCCGTGCACTCCGCGCACGCAAGGAGCCGCTGGCGCACGACGTGATCGCGCTGTTCACCGATGGCGAAGAAGCGGGTCTCCTCGGTGCCGCGGCATTCGTTCGCGAACACCCGTGGGCCAAGGACGTGGCGTTCGTTCTGAATTTCGAGGCGCGTGGCACGAGCGGTCGGTCGTACATGTTCGAGACGGGCCCGGGGAACCGTGACGCCGCCTCGCTGCTGCGTTCGGCGCGCGACGTCACCGCGGGATCGACATTCACGACGGTCTACCGCGCGCTGCCGAACGACACCGATCTCTCGGAGTTCGCGGTTCTCGGTGTGCCGGCAATGAACTTTGCGTTCACCGACGGGGTCGAGCGCTACCACACGAGCCACGACGACCTTGCGCATTTGAATCCCGGAAGCGTCCAGCATCACGGCCTGCAGATGCTCGCGCTCGCGAAGAAAATTGGCGACGGCCCGCTCCCGCGACCACAGACGGGCGATGGCGTCTTCTTCGACATGCCGGCGTTGGGGCTGATCGTGTACCCGGTGGGACTGGCGATTCCGCTGGCGCTCCTGGCGCTCGTGCTGACGGTGGTCGTCTTGCGCGGAAGTTTCCGCGCCGCGGGTCTGGGAGCGGGCGCGATGCTGATTGGGCTGCTGGCGTCTGCGGGCGTCGGTCGGTTGGTGAATCCGAGCGGGCCGGCGATGTGGAGCGGGCTATCGGCGCTCGCGGTTGCCTTGATCGTCATCGCGATCAATGCGATCGCCTATCGCATCGCCCACCGACGCGCGCCCGATGCGTGGTACGGGGCACTCGTGCTCTGGCTCCTTCTCTCCCTGATCACCAGCATCGCGGCGCCCGGCGTGAGCTACCTATTCACCTGGCCGCTGCTTTTCGCACTCGTCGCGGCGCGCTCGAGGCATCCGATTGCGATGTGGGCCGCCGCCACGGTGACAATTCTCATTCTCGCCGGACTCGCGTTCAGCGTCGCGGCGATAATGCTCGGTGTCAGCGGCACGGGCGCGATCGCTCTGGCGGTGGTCGTGTCGCTCGCCACCTGGCTGCTCGCACCACTCGTCGAGCAAGCACTCGGCGCTGGTTGGCGTGGGGTCGCGACAGTCGCCGCGGCCAGTGTGGTCGTCGCGCTTTTCGCGGCGGTCAGGGCGAAGCCCAGCCCCGAACAGCCCATTCCGACCGCGCTGGCATATGTAGAGAATCCGGCAGCGGCTCAAGCATGGCTCGGGACGCTGGGCCCGAGCAACGCGTGGACGCGTCTCGCCCTCGGTGCCGCGGACCAGGGACCAGCGTGGAGCGGCGCGGTGATCGGCGTCGGAGGGCGGCTCATCGGGAAAGCCGTAGGCCCGGTCGGCCTCCAGCCGCCGACCGCGGCGCTGCTGCGTGACACGATACTCGAGGGGGCACGGCGCGTCGTGTTCCGCGTGAACGTGCCGAAGGGCACGACGGCTCTCACCATGCGCGCGCTCGGCGCACCGGTCGTTCGAACGGCCATCGACGGCAAAGTTGCCGACACCACTCGCTTTCGACGACATCCGCGAACGTGGGCGATGCTGTATTGGGCCGTGCCGGACAGCGGTGCAGTGTTCTCGCTCGCCATTCCGGTCGGCGCCCACATCGACGTCGAGATGGCGTGGCGAAGTCCGGGACTGCCCGCGATGGCCGGCGTTCAGATTCCGCCGCGGCCGAACGACGTTGTGCCGGCGCAGATCGGCGATGTTCGGGTCGGATACGCGAAGGTGACGTTCTAACGGCGAGGGCGACAACGACGACCGAATCCTTACACGATTCGACCGGGCTCTGAATAGCGGACCGTGATCCGGCGTCGCATAGTTCGGCGATGCCAGCATGCCTCACAACCGTCTGTCTCGCGGTGACGCTAGCCCTCCCCGCACCGTCGGCCACGTACGTGGGTCGAGAAAACCAGTTGCAGGTGCGACTCCCGCGCATCGAACGTGAAGCGGCGAACATCACGATCGACGGCACGTTGGACGAAGGTGCCTGGGCGCAGGCGGCGCTGCTCACGGGGTTCTCCCAATTCTCGCCGCAGGACGGCATCCCCGCCGCCGATTCCACGCAGGTTCTCATCTGGTATTCGCCGACCGCGTTGTACATCGGGGTACGTGCGTTCGAGCAGCACGCCGCGGTGCACGCCACCCTCGCCGATCGCGACAAGATTTCGGCCGACGACAACGTTCAAATTCTGCTTGGCACCTTTCACGACAAGCGGCAGGCGTACGTCTTCGCCGTGAATCCGTTCGGCGTTCAGATGGACGGCACCATCGTCGAATCGGGTGCGAGCTTCAATAGTGGGTGGACACCGACGCTCTCCGGCCGCGCCGCGCCGGATCTGAGTCAGGACTTCGTCTTCACGTCGAAGGGTCGGTTGACCGAGTACGGGTACGAAGTCGAGCTGCGGATTCCATTCAAGAGCCTGAAATACCAGTCCTCTGACGTGCAGAGCTGGGACATCAACGTCGTTCGGCAGGTGCAACATTCCGGGTACGAGGATTCGTGGGCCCCGGCAAAGCGCGCCAACGCGTCGTTCCTGGCGCAGTCCGGATCGATCGAGGGAATGTCCGGGTTCGATCGCGGGCTCGTTCTCGACGTCAATCCCGTCATCACGCAAAAGGCGAATGGATCGCCAGGTCCGGACGGCTGGACGTATCGGCGGCCGGCGGCGCAGGTCGGCGGTACGGTGCGCTGGGGGATCACGAACAACCTGACGATGACAGGCACGGCGAAGCCCGATTTCGCCGAAGTCGAGTCGGACGCTGGTCAATTCATCATCGATCCGCGGCAGGCGCTGTTTTTCCCCGAGAAGCGACCGTTCTTCCTCGAGGGATTGGAGGCGTTCGCCGTCCCGCACAACCTCGTCTACACGCGCCGCATCGTTCGTCCGGATGCGGCGACAAAACTGACGGGTAAGATTGCCGGAACGAGCATCGGCTTCCTCTCGGCGTCCGACGATCCGACGCTGACGCCTCAGCATTTCAGCACCGTGTACAACATCGTGCGCGCGCAGCGTGACGTCGGCGGCCAATCGCGCATCGGCATGGCGTACACCGATCGAATTCTCGGCGGCGATTACAATCGCGTTGCCGATGTCGACGGGCGCATTCTGTTCGGCGGGGTGTATTCCGGGTCCTTCCAATACGCTCAGAGCTATGACAAAACCGGATCCACGCTCCGGAACGCGCCGCTCTGGGAGGGTATTCTGTCGCGCAACGGAAAGCGGTTCGGTTTCCGGTATACGATCACCGGTATTCAAGACGATTTTCGCGCGGCGAGTGGGTTTATCTCCAGGCCGGGAATCGTCCACGCCGCCGCGGATCATCGCGCGACCTGGTATGCGGATCGCGGATCGACGATCGAAGCGTTGACCGGGGACATCCTGTTCGACGACACCTGGCAGTACTCGCACTTCGTTCATCAGGGCGACGCGCAGGACAAGAAATTTCACGTGAGCGGAAGCATGGGCCTCCGCGGCGGATGGAACGCCGGCGCGGGCGTCTACTGGGAGACGTTCGGTTGGGACCAGGCACTCTTCCAGAACTACCGAATTCTTTCGCCGAAGGGCGACACGCTGCCGTTCACCGGCGTCGGCCGCATTCCGAATCGCGATTATGTATTCACGCTTTCGACACCACAGTGGTCGGCGTTCAACGCGAGCCTGCTCTACATTGGCGGCCAGGACGAGAACTTCTATGAGTGGGCGCAAGCGAACATCAACGTCGTGAGCCTGACGGTGAACGCGCGCCCCAGCGACCGATTGCGGATCGGCGGTACGTTGGCGTATCAGGACTACTGGCGCCGTACGGACAACAGTCTGGTCGGCCGGAACATGATTCCGCGCGTCAAGCTCGAGTATCAGCTCACGCGCTCGATCTTCATGCGCGCTGTCGGCGAATACGATCTCGGCCAGACCGACGATCTTCGCGACGAGACACGCACCTTCTACCCGATCCTCATCAACGGTCGATCCGCCATCGCCTCACGCTCGCGATCCCTGCACGGCGACTACCTCTTCTCCTATCAACCCCGTCCGGGAACGGTGTTGTTCCTCGGCTACGGCAGCGTCGGCAACGGCGTGCCGGATCCGACAGATCGTTTCAATTTTCAGCCGATCAAGCGGGGAAGTGATTACGTGTTTGTGAAGTACAGTTATTTGTTCAGGATGTAGGGCGGGCGTTGGCGCGTGCTCCCAGCCAGCGTGCTCCCAGCGAGCGCCAGCGAGCGTGCCCCCAAAAGCCCACGACTATCGCCAATCAGGCGCCACCGCGTCCTTCTTCCCCTCCAGATACCGATCAAACCAATACGTCTGCCAATTCAAACTCTCGACGAGGTGTTTGGGTTCTCCCGTTCTGGTCAAGTTGTGATTCTCGCGCGGGAAGAAGACGATTTCAGCGGTTTTGTTGAAGTGCTTGAGAGCGCGGAACCATTGTTCGCCCTGCTCGATCGGGACGCGGTAGTCGTTGTCGGAGTGGAGGATCAGGATCGGCGTCGTCACGTTCTGGACGTACTTGAGCGGTGATCGATCCCAGTACAGGTCGTACTTCTGGAAGATGTCGCCGTCGAAATCGTCCTTGTGGCCGTAGGCGCCATCGCGCGTGCCGTCGTCGCTGATGAAGTTGGAGATGCTGCGCAGCGTCACGGCCGCCTTGAAGCGGCCGGTGTGGCCGACGATCCAATTCGTCATGTAGCCGCCGTAGCTGCCGCCGGTCACGCCGAGTCGCGTCGTGTCGATCCACGGATTCGCGGCGATGGCGGCGTTGAGGCCGTTCATGATGTCGATGTAGTCCTTCCCGCCCCATTCGTTCTCGATGCCGCGGGCGAATTTTCGGCCGTAGCCCGTCGAGCCGCGCGGATTGCTGAAGAACACCGCCCAGCCGCGTGCCGCGTAGACCTGGAACTCGTGAAACCAGTCGACGCCGTACTGGCCTGCGGGACCGCCGTGAATGCTCAGAACGAGCGGATACGACTTTCCGGCTTGCCAGCCGATGGGCTTCACGAGGAATCCGTCGACGTCCCAGCCGTCGGCGCCCTTGTACGTCATGCGTTGCACGGAGGCGAGATCGAGCTGCGACCAGAGTGCAGCGTTGTGATTGGATAGCTTCCGCTCGCCGGAGCCATCCACCGCGGCGGCGTAGACATCGTCGAGGTG
>JAICJQ010000063.1 GCA_025928335.1 Gemmatimonadaceae bacterium | reverse complement strand
GCACATCCTCGAGGGCCTCAAGATCGCCGTCGACAACATCGACGCGGTCATCAAGGTCATTCGCGCCGCCGCCGACGTTCCCGTCGCCAACGCTCAGCTGCAAAAGCGCTTCAAGCTCACCGAGCGACAGGCTGACGCCATCCTCGCGATGCGCCTCGCCAAGCTCACCGGCCTCGAGATCGAGAAGCGGGAAGAGGAGCTCAAGGAAGTCCGCGGCATGATCAAGGAGCTCCGCGCGCTTCTCGAGTCGAAGGAGCGGCGGATGCAGGTCCTCAAGGACGAGCTTCAGGATGTCGCCAAGAAATACGGCGACGAGCGCCGCACCGAGATCACGAGCGACGAAGGCGAATTCACGATCGAGGATCTCATCGCCGAGGAAGAGATGGTCGTCACCATCTCGCACTCCGGCTACATCAAGCGCACGTCGGTCTCGACGTACAAGAAGCAGCGGCGGGGTGGGCGCGGCAACAACGGGGCAACGCTCAAGGACGAGGATTTCGTCGAGCATCTCTTCGTCGCGTCGACGCACGACTACGTGCTCGTCTTCACCGACGATGGCCGGTGCTTCTGGCTCAAGGTGCACGAGATCCCGCAGGCCGGTCGCGCCGCCAAAGGCAAGCCGATCGTCAACATGATCAACGTATCGCCCGACACGAAGGTCTCGGCGATCGTGACCACCCGCGACTTCCCGGACGATCAGTTCCTCCTCTTCGCCACCCAGAAGGGCACGGTGAAGAAGACGGCATTATCGCAATACTCGAACGTTCGCTCGGCGGGCATCAAGGCGATCAAGGTGGAGGACAGCGACGAGCTGATCGACGTCCAGGTGACGAGCGGGACCAACGACATTGTGTTGGCGACGCGCCACGGATTGTCGATTCGATTCCACGAACAGGACGTGCGCGAGATGGGTCGCGACACGACCGGGGTAAAGGGGATCGAGCTCGGGCCGCGCGACGCAGTGATCGGCATGGTGGTGATCAAGCGCGAGGCCAACCTCCTGGTTGTCACCGAAAGGGGATTGGGCAAGTGCTCGCCGATCGATGAGTACCGCGTCCAAAAAAGAGGCGGGAAGGGCATCATCACCGTGCACCGTACCGACAAGACCGGCGACGCCGTGTCGATCAAGGAAGTGCTGCCCGACGATGAGCTGATGCTCATCACCAAGCACGGTGTTGCGATCCGCATGCCGGTCAAGGGAATTCGTGTTGCAGGACGCAACACTCAGGGCGTCAGGCTCGTAAATCTCGATAACGAGGATCTGGTGACCGACGTCGCCCGCGTCGTCCCGGACGACGAGACTGAAACGGGTGAGGATTCCGCCGAGCCCGCGGGCGTCGGTCCGGAGAGCGACGAGGAATAATTTGCCGCACCAAGTACCCTCACCCCGCGAACGGGGTCAGACTCCGTTTTTTTTTCGGAGTCTGACCCCGTTCGCGGTTTTTTGCCGCGATTCGCGGTACGTCGCGTCTTTCCGCTATCTCGGATTTCTAATACCTTAGACCGTGATCGCAACCCAGCTCATTACGCTCGGCGATCTTCAAGACGCCGCCCGAACCATCCGGCCCGTCGCCGTTCGAACCCCGCTCCTCCCCGCGGACATCGTGTCGGAGCAGTTGGGGGTTCCGGTGTGGGTCAAACCCGAGATGCTTCAGCGCGGCGGTGCGTTCAAGTTCCGCGGCGCTTACAACTTTCTCTCGCACTTGAGTGCCGACGAGCGGGCGCGCGGTGTCGTCGCGCCGTCGTCGGGAAATCACGCGCAAGCGGTCGCACTCGCCGCGAAACTGTATGGCGTGCCGGCGGTCGTCGTCATGCCGACCACGGTGACGCAAGCCAAGCGATCCGGCGCCGAGCGTTTGGGGGCGCGCATCGAGCTGGCGGGCACGACGACCGCCCACCGCATGGCGCGCGCTGAAGAGTTGGTGGAAACCGAGGGCCTGACGCTGGTGCCGCCGTACGACCATCCGATGATCATCGCGGGGCAAGGAACGGTCGGTCTGGAGATCGCGGCTGATATGCCGGGCGTCAACACTGTGCTCGTTCCAGTCGGCGGCGGCGGCTTCAGCGCAGGCGTCGCGGCGGCGATCAAGCTGAGCCTCCCCAACGCGCGCATGATCGGCGTCGAGCCATCGGGGGCGCCGAAGTTGAGTCGGGCGCGCGAAGCCGGCCGTCCGGTTCGCCTCGAGCATTCTGGCGGACTTGCCGACGGTCTGCTGGCGGTCGAGATCGGCCACATCACCTTCGCGCACCACCAGCGGTACATCGACGACGTTGTTCTCGTCGACGACGCCACGCTTCGCGGTGCGATGCGACTCCTGCTCGACCGGCTCAAGCTCGTCGTCGAGCCGAGCGGCGCCATTACCATCGCGGCGCTGCTGAGTGGCAAAATCAAACCGAGTGGCGCGACCGTTGCCGTGTTGAGCGGCGGTAACATCGAGTGGGACGGACTTCGTGAGCTCCTTGGGTGACACGGGACGTGTCGTCGTCGCCGAGCGCAACGAAGTTCTGGCGGGCGCGCTCTCCTGGCTCCTCCGCGAGCACGGCTACGAGGTCATTACCGTGTCCGATCGCAACGAGCTGTTCGCGGTCATCGAGCATGACGTCCCCGATCTGATTCTGCTCGACTCGAGCGTCAGCTCGCGCATCGGCGACGGCATTCTCGGCGAATTGCGCGGGGACGACCGATGGAACGATGTGCGCATCGTCGTCACCACGCCGTGGCAGTCGAACAACGGCGTCGAGATCGGCCTGCCGTGGGGCGCCGACGATTGCGTCGCCAAGCCGTTCCGTGTCGCCGAGCTCCTCGGCCGGGTACGCACGCAGATTCGCGCCAGCGAGCAGCTCCGCTCGGCGCGCGCTGCGCTGATGGAGACGACGGCCGCCATGGAGCGCGAGCGCTTCGAGGCGGCAAATAATCGCCGCCTCGTCGAGATCCTGCACGAGGTGACGGGTGAGCTCTCGGCGAACGAGATCTATCGCCTGCTTGCGCGCCGAATGGCCGAGTCGCTCGACATCTCGAATTGCTCCATCGTTCTCGCCCGGCCGAGCGATGAGATGGGAACGATCGTCGCGACGAATCACGACATCGGTCCCTACGCCGCGGAGCTCAAGCTCGACGAGATGCCCGAGATCCGCACGGCACTTCAGTCGGACAAGACCTTCTTCGCCGAGAGCGTTCGGGACAATTCGTTGTTCGAGGACGGCCGCATGATTCCGTCGCGCGACGGGCGCGGCGTCGAGCTGCGATCGGTCGCCGTAATCCCGTTCGGCATCGATCGGTCGCGTTCCGGCGTGCTGCTGTTGCGCACAGGCCGCGACGAACGCGCGCTCACGACGGAAGACGTCGCATTCGCCGACATCGTGCTGCGTGCCGCGGTGGCGATCATCCGTCGCGCACAGGCACTCGAGAGCACCCGCGCCGACAACCGTCGACTCGAGGCGCTGGCGACGACGGATCCGCTCACGCGTGTCTTGAATCGCCGGGCGTTCCTCGATCGACTGACCGCCGAGGTCGACCGGTCGCGGCGATACGACTCCACGCTCGCGCTTCTCCTCTTCGACGTCGATCATTTCAAGCGCATCAACGACACGGTCGGCCATCTGGCCGGCGACAGCGTGTTGAAGCAGATGGGCGCGCTCCTCGAGGACGCGGTGCGCAAAGTCGATATCGTCGCGCGCTACGGCGGCGAAGAGTTCGTGTCTATTCTCCCGGAGACGTCGCTCGAGGGCGCGATCATCTTCGCCGAACGACTTCGTGAGCGAATCGCGGCGCAGTCGTTCGACATCGGCAACCAGCGCCTGCTTCGACTGACGGTGAGCATCGGGATCGCCATCTTCCCGTCCGCCGGCGTTGCATCCACGGACGATCTGATCAACCGCGCCGATGAGGCGCTCTATCGCGCGAAAGCGGCGGGCCGCAACCTGGTGCGTTCGTGACGAATCGTTGTCCAATCTGCCGGACGGAGTACGGGGAAAACGCGCGCTTCTGCTCGCGCGACGGCAGCCGACTGATCGCCGAGGCGCGAGCGAGCGACCTCGCGGGACAGACGCTCGATGACAAATACGAGATTCAGCGGAAGCTCGGCGCGGGCGGAATGTCGGTCGTGTATCTCGGCACCGACCTGCGTAGCGGTGTCGAGTGCGCCATCAAAGTGCTTTCGCCGTCGCTGACGCGCGATCGAAAAGCGATGACACGCTTGCGACGCGAAGCAGGGTTCGGAATGCGATTGGAGCACCCGAACATCTGCAACATCATCGAGCTCGTCGAATCCGAGAACGACATGGTGTACCTCGTCATGCCTTTTCTCGTCGGCGAGCTGCTGGTCGAGCGAATCCATCGCCAGGGTTTCATGGCGCTCGATCGCGCGCTGCAGGTCGTTCAAGACGTCGCACGCGGTCTGTCCGCCGCGCACGCGCTGGGCATCATCCACCGCGATCTCAAGCCCGAGAACATCATGCTCAGCACCGGCGCCGATCGTCGAGAGCGCGCGGTGATCATGGACTTCGGGCTGGCCAAGGATCCATACTCTCACTCGGCCGACAAGCTGACGGCGACGGGCATCATCCTCGGGACGCCGGAGTTCATGAGCCCCGAGCAGCTTCGCGGAAAGACGCTCGATGGGCGCTCCGACATCTATGCGCTCGCGCTCGTGACGTTCGAGATGCTGACCGGCCAACTCCCGTTCGAGGGGGAAACGCAGCAAGAGATGATGATGGCCCGGCTGAACGGCGCGCCGCGTACGCTGCGCCAGGTTCGACCGAATCTCCGATTGCCGGCCGCCGTCGACATCGTCCTCGAGAAAGCGTTGCGTCGCGATCCGAACGAGCGCTACGCGACGGCCATCGAGTTCGCCGATGCGCTCGCCGCTGTCGTGCCGGAGGCCGTGCGCACTTCGACCATCGCGCGCGGAAGCGCGCTTCGCTCCTGATAGAATGCTCAAGTACCGATGCGTAGCCGTCGCTATCTGCCTTGCCGCTTCACGCGCCGCTGCGCAGCAAATCCGCCCATATCGTCCCGCGTTCGACGCCCTCGACTACGCCCTGACGATCGAACTGCCCGATAGCGGCACGACGATTCGCGGTACGGAGACGCTTCGCGTGCAACGTAATGCCGCGAGCGATTCGCTCGTGCTCGATCTCCTCGACCTGTCCGTGGACAGAGCCGCGGTCAATGGCAAAGCCGCGCGCTTCTGGCCGGTGAACGGTGGCGTCGCAATCGCGCTGCCGAAAGGAAGCAGCGGTCAGTTCGACGTGACGGTGGACTACGGCGGATCGGTGGTTGATGGACTGATCGCTCGGCGCGACTCGGCCGGCCGCTGGACGTATTTCGGCGACAACTGGCCCAATCGCGCCCGGCATTGGATTCCGAGCATCGACCATCCGAGCGACAAAGCGACGGTAACGTGGCACGTCATCGCCCCGCCGACGCAAACGGTCGTCGCGAACGGCAAGCTCGTGTCGACACGCGACGTGCGCGGACGCGACGGCTCGTCAAAGAGAGAATGGACCTGGCGAGAAGGGCGCAGAATCCCTGTCTATTTGATGGTGATCGCCGCCGCGCCGCTCGTCGCCTACGACCTTGGCGACACGGATTGCGGCCTTGCTGAGATGCAGCGGTGCGTCCCGCAAACAGTGTATACCGCGCCCGAGCAGAAATCGTTCAGCCCGGGGCCGTTCGCTCGGGCGGGCGAGATGGTCCAGCTCTTCTCGCGGCTGGTTGGCCCCTTCCCGTACGAGAAGCTCGCGCATCTGCAGTCGTCGACGCGCTTCGGCGGGATGGAAAACGCGACCGCGATCTTCTACGCCGATGCGGGCTTTCGCACCGGGCGTATGGGCGACGGCGTCGTCGCGCATGAAACGGCGCATCAATGGTTCGGCGACGCGGTCACCGAGCGCGAGTGGCCGCACCTTTGGCTTTCCGAGGGTTTCGCGACGTATTTCGCGGCGCTGTGGGCGCGCGCGGCGCGTGGCGACAGCGCGTTCCGCACCGAGATGGCCGACATCCGCGCGCGTGTGCTGGCGGATCAGGAGGCCGTGCCGAAGCGTCCGGTCATCGATACGATCGAGACCGACCTGCTTGCCCTGTTGAACCGCAACAGCTACGAGAAGGGCGGCTTCGTGCTGCACATGCTGAAGAACGAAGTCGGCGAGCGCGCGTTCTTCGACGCGCTGCGCGCGTACTACGCCGACCACAAGCACGGCACCGCGCTGACGGACGACCTGCGCGCCGCGATGGAGCACGAGGCAAGGCGCCCGCTCGGATGGTTCTTCGATCAATGGCTCAAGCGTCCGGGCTTTCCCGAAGTGACGGCGACCTGGACCTACGACGCAGGTGCGAAGGAAGTGACGATCAACGCGATCCAGAGCTCGACGTTCGGCAACTTTCAATTTCCGCTCACGGTTGCCGTCGTGGATTCCACCGGTGCGGCGCGACGCGCGACGCTGTCGATGACGGCCAGCGGCGCGCCGGCCCAGACGCGAATTCCGCTCGCGAGGAGCCCCGCGACTGTGATACTCGATCCCGATGTGGTGCTGCTGGCGCGAATGCACGTCGCGGCCCCATGAATCGTTTCTGTCTGGCGGCTGCCGCGTTGATCGCGGCGGCGCGACTCAACGCGCAATCGCCGCGGACTGTGGCCGCGGACTCGCTCCTTCAGCAGGGCCTCGTCGAACAGGCCGAGACGATGTATTACGCCGCGGTGCGCGTGGCGCCGCGAGATCCGGAGGCGCGGCTCGGGCTCGGCCGCTATCTCATCGAGCGCGGCGCGACGCGCGTCGGCTCGGTGCTCGTCGAGGAAGCGGTACGGTTCGGGTTGGATCCGGCCAATGCCGCGCCGGTGCTTGCCGCGGCGTATGAGACACTCGGCGATTACCAGTCGCTGTCGCGGCTCTCGTCAGCGGTCGTCGGCGCCAGCACGATTGCGCGCGCGCATTGGCTCGTCGATCATCCGATGCGTATCGCCGCGCCGGACTCGGAAACATTGGTGGATTTCCGCGAGCGCATGCTCGGCGACACTGTCGGAACGATGCCGATCCGAATCAACGGTCGCGGCTATACAGCGATCGTCAGCGCTCATGCTCGCGGAATCACACTGGGGAATGACGTTGCGGCCGCGACGCATGCACGTCGTTTCGAGACCGCGGCCGACAGCGGTCGCGCGCTGCGGCTCGGCGTCGTCGATTCAGTCGACCTCGGGAAGCTCGCCATCAAGAATTCGCCAACCCGAATCGACGTCTCGGGAGCAGTGCGAGGCGTGTTGATTGGACTCGAGGCTTTGATGCGGTTCGCGCCGACGTTTGACCGTGCGGCCGGACGACTGGTGCTTCGATCCACCGGCTCATCGGCCGCGAAACCTGAACAGGGCACAAGCATCCCGACGCTGATCGTCGATGGCGAGTTGCTCGCGGTGACAACCGGAGGGTGGGCGTCGATCGCCATGCCAAACGTCGCGCGTCTGCTGCGCGGACGCCGCTGGAGCATCGACGCCAAGCGCGGCCGAATCGTCGTCGAGCGATAGACGTTTTACCAACCGTGATTCTGAAGCTCGACCATCAAGCAGTGGTTCTGAACGACGTCGATACCGGCCCGCGCGAGCCGCTCCGCTGCTTCGTGATTCCAGATGCCGGATTGCATCCAAACCGCTTTCGGGTGTTTGGCGAGAATGTCGTCCACGTGGTCGGGAACGCGGTGGCTGCGGCGAAAGACATCGACGATGTCGACGTCGCCAGGGATGTCAGCGATGCGCCGATAGACGCGCTGTCCGAGGATTTCCGTCACCTCGGGATAGTAGACAGGTACGGGGATGATCTCGAACCCCGCACGTTGCGCGTAGGCCGGGACGAAATGCGCCGGTTGATGCTGCTCGACCTTGATTCCGAGGACCGCGATGCGCTTGCTCGCACGCAACAACGCGCCAATACGCGCGTCGTCGTCGACGAGATGTGGCCGCCAGTCGTCCGTGGTGTCGTGCATCGGCGCGTCCATGCTCGGTTTCGAGTGCGAAGATCGTGCGCGCCGAACGCTGCCGCGTCAACTCGGACCTTGTAGTTTTAGCTGACCAATCACGCTCATGTGGAGACGTACGGAATGCGAATGCTCGTGTTAGGCGCGGGACTGCAGGGTTCGGCGTGCGCGTACGACCTGCTTCAGGATCCAGAGGTTACCGAGGTCAGGCTCGCCGATCACCATCTGTCGCACCTGCCCGAGTTTCTCGCTCCCTTTTCCGGCCCGCGACTTCTGCCGACGACGCTCGACGTGCGCGATCACTCGGCAGTTCTCGGAGCCATGCGCGAGTGCGACGCTGTCATGAGCGCCATTCCGTACTATTTCAATTACGACATGGCTCGCCTCGCCGTCCAGGCGGGCGTGCATTTCTGTGATCTTGGCGGCAATACTGAGATCGTCTTCAAGCAGAAAGAGCTCGACGGCGACGCGCGCAAGAAGAACGTGACGGTTGTCCCCGACTGCGGGCTCGCTCCCGGCATGGTGAACATCCTCGCCGAGTACGGCATCGAACAGCTCGATTCGGTGGACTCGGTGAAGATCTTTGTCGGCGGATTGCCGCAGCATCCCGAGCCGCCGCTCAACTACATGCTCGTTTACTCACTCGAGGGTGCGCTCGATTACTACACGACGCTCTCGTGGGTCATTCGCGGCGGTCAGCGCACGCAGGTCGAAGCGCTGTCCGAGATCGAGCCGGTGAAGTTCGAGGCGCCCGTCGGAGAGCTCGAGGCCTTCCACACCGCCGGCGGTCTGTCGACGATGGCGTTCCGCTACGAAGGCAAGATTCCGCGCATGGAATACAAGACCCTCCGCTATCCAGGACACGCGGAGCTGATGCGCAACATCCGCTCCCTCGGTTTGCTCGATCTGACACCCGTCGATGTGAAGGGAACGAAGGTCATTCCCCGCGACGTCTTCATCTCGATCGTGCAGCCGAAGCTGACGAAGCCGAAGGGTCACGACCTTGTGGCGCTGCGCGTGATCGTGACGGGGAAAAAAAACGGTAACCCCGCGACGCGGTCGTTCGAGCTCGTCGATCGGTACGACGAAAAGCACAACGTGAGCGCGATGATGCGGACGACGGGTTACTCGCTGTCGATCACCGGAATGATGCAGGCGCGTGGCCAGGTGAAGCCGGCTGGCGTTCACACGCCCGATGAATGCATCCCGCCGGAGCAGTACATCGCCGAGCTGGCCAAACGCGGGGTGGAGATCAGACAGTCCACCTAACTTCGTCAACCTGAGGAGCGCAGCGACGAAGGACCTACTGTCCTTGACTAGTTACTGAATAGGGACAATAGGTCCTTCGCTTCGCTCAGGATGACGGCCTATTCGCGGACGAACTCCGCCATCGTCGCGCCGATCTGGTCCATCGCCGACTTCGCGTTCCAACGGTCTGAGCCGTTGTAGATCAGCGAGAAGGCGAGCACTTCGCCGTTCTTTGCCGTAACGAAGCCGCCGAGCGCGGCGACTGTGTTCGTCGTTCCCGTCTTCGCGTGCAAGTTGCCGCGCGCGGGGGTTCCCTTCGCGCGACGCTTGAGCGTTCCGGATTCCCCTTCCACCGGAAGCGCGGCGTGGAAGACCGGGCCCCACTCGGCACGATGCGCGTAGCCGAGGAGCTCGACCATCGAGCGTGGCGTCACTCTGTCGAGCGTCGACAGGCCACTGCCGTCCGCGACGTCGGCGACATTCGCTGGAGCACCGACTTTCTTCGTCAGGAACTCGCGCAAGTTGGCGAGGCCGGTCTCGGCAGACCCCGGTTGATTGAGCGACGCATGGGCCGCGGCGCGGAACAGAAGCTCGGCGACGACGTTGATGCTCTCGCGATCCATCTCGCCAATGATCTGACCGAGCGGCGGCGACGCGACCGCCGCGATCTCCGTCGCACCGCTTGGCGTCGCGGCGAGGCGGGTCTGTCCGTCAACCGTGATACCGGCTTTCTGAAGCGAGGCGCGCAGCGCACCGGTTGTGAAGAGCGGCGGGTTGTCGACGACGAGCGAGTACTTGAGCGGTCCCGAGCGCGAACCGATCGAGCCGCGCACGGTGATCGTGCCGTCCGCTCGTCGCGAGGCGCTGATGCGACCGCCCGTGCCGCCGCTGACAGTGACCGAGCTCTCGACGGGAATCGCCGTTGACGCCGGCTCGAGAGTCACTTGCGCCTTATTGCCGTTCGGTTGGACGGCGACCCAAACCAGATTTTCGTTGAGCGAGAGTGCTGACACGCGCGCCGCGTAAGAGGCGCCGAGGTAGCTGGTCTTCCATCCGTCGGGCACGAGCTTGTCGTCAAACGCGGTCGCGTCGCCGACGATGTCACCATGGACGCGCTTGATGCCCTTCGCGGCGATCTGCTTCGCCAACTCGTCCATCGGGTTGTCGTCGTGCCAGAAGCGCGTGCTCAGCGACGGGTCGCCGACGCCGCGCAGGTACAGATTCCCGTTCAACGTTCCGTCGGCGCCGATCGCGCCGTCGTGCAGCACGGGCGTATGGAAGGTGTAGTCCGGGCCGAACCGATCCAGCGCGACAGCCGACGTGTACATCTTCATCGTCGACGCCGGCTGCATCATCGCGTCGGCATTCTGGGTGAAGAGCGTATCGCCGCGGGTCAGCGAGACGATGATCGCGCCCCACTCGCCGCTGCGCGTATGGCTGGAGAGCGCGTTGCTCACCGCGTCGGCGAGGGCACCGGCTCCGCGCGGCGCGCTCCACGTCGGTGCGGTCGAGACGCGCGGCTGCCTGGCGGCCGTACGCGTGACCGGGGTCGAACGCTTCTTCTTCGTCGAACGCGTCTGCCCGTCGGCGGACGAGGTGACGCATGCGATGGCAAACGTCGCGAGACAGGCGTAGGTGCCTGCCGCTCGGACATATCGAGATCTCATTACTGGCGAACTGGGCAACATTGGTACCGTGAACTCAGACCTTGAAGAAGATTCTCTTGCGGTAGAGCACGTACAAAATAGCAAACCAGAAAAGCACGAAGGTCAGCGCGAACGCGAGCGACGCGTTGACCGGCTCGAGCCAGGACAGGAACAGCACGTTGTAAATCCCCGCCTGAAGCGGGATTTTCTTGCCCTGATACGTGAGGGTGAAGATCGAATAGATGCAGCGCGCCAGCACGCCGGATCCGACGAAAGCGACCATCGGATTCATGCCATAGATCACGAACGGCTTCGTCCAGCCCTTCACCTTCTGGACGTCCACGATCCACATGATCGCTGCGATGGCGACGCACGCCATGCCCGCTGTGAACACCACGTACGAGCTCGTCCAGATACTCTTGTTGATCGGGAACGACCAGTTCCACATCAAGCCGACCATCATGCCGATCGCGCCGACCGCGAACATACCGTTGAGGCGTTCTTGTATTGGGCGCTTTAGCCCGATCCACTGGCCGGCCAGGTTACCGAGCATCGCCGTGGCGATCGCCGGAATCGTCGAGAACGGCCCTTCCGGGTCCCACGTCAGACTGTTGACCCAGAGATGGTTGCCGAGGCCGAAGCGCGTCCAGTCGAGAAGCAAACGGTCCCACCACGCGGCCATCGTTCGCGGGGCGTCATTGAGGACGATCTGCCCCATCGCGCCACTGTCGGGCACGGGGAGCGCGGTCATCGCGAACCAGTAGCCGAAGAGCAGGACGACAATGGTCGTCACCTGGCGCTTGACGGTCTTCCCTTGTGAGAGCAACGCGGCGCAGAGGTACGCGAGACCGATGCGCTGCAGCACGCCCATGATTCGCCAGTGGTATAGCCGATCGACGATCCGTTGGAGGAAGGTCGGATGAGCGATCCCGGCGACGTCGCCCCACGTGAAGAAGGGAAACCCGTTCACGAGGAAGCCAAAGAGGAAAATCAGCAGGCCACGCTTGATGATCTGGTGGCGGATGGCTGCTTCATCGTCGCCTCGTTGCCTCCTCGCGGTGAGCGACAGGTGGGTCGTCACACCAGCGATGAACAGGAAGAACGGGAAGATGAGGTCGGTCGGAGTCCAGCCGTTCCACGCGGCGTGCTCGAGCGGCGGATAAATCGCGCCCCAGCTACCGGGATCGTTGACGAGGAGCATCCCGGCGATCGTCAGACCGCGAAAAACGTCGAGCGAGATCAGCCGTTCACGTGCCGGCGCTGCCGGTCGCGCCGGTGCGACCTCCGGTGCGGACGCGGCGGGTGATTGTACGTCGACGAAACCAGTGCTCGAACCTGGGAGCGTGGTGCTCACATGGACCTCCGCTCCCTCTCTGGGAGCAATCGCGAGACGGGCAAGAGTGACGCCCGGGCCATATGGTTAGGACTTATATCCTACCCGGTTGGTATCGGAAAGGGCCTCAGCGGCACAACTGGCGGCGGCGTAGTTTCGGGTGTCGCCTCCTCCTGAAAAATCCACCCAGCATCGACATGATCGGTCGCAAAGCGTTCCTTCTCATTGTCCTCGCGCTGACCTCCACGGGACTGCCCGCCCAAGCGCCAGTTCAGGCCGCGTCGCCGGCGTGGGACCCGCAGCAGGTCCTGCACACCGAGAAGTATGTCCACCCGCCGGCGCTGATCGAGCGGATCATCACGGCGCCGCGCGTCGACATCTCGTTCGCATCGCCGAGTCCGGATCGAAAATGGTTTTTGCGGACGGTCGGGCCCGAACGTGGGGACCTGAAATACTACGGAAAGGGCCACATCAATCTGGCCGGCCTGCAGATCGATACGCTTGCCAATCGCGCGAGAACAGTAACGATGCGCGATGAGCGGGGGATCGAGCTCGTTGACCCTCGCACGGGGAGCACGCGGGCGCTCGAGATACCAAACGGGTTGATGGTAACATCAGCCGCCTGGTCGCCCAACGGTACCAAAGTGGCCTACGTCGGCAGCACCAAGACCGCATCGCACGTGTTCGTTGCGGACGTGGCGAGCGGAAAATCCGCGCAGATCACGAAGACGCCGCTCCTCGCCACCCTCGTGACGACCCTCGAGTGGGCACCCGACGGCAAAAGCATCGTGGCGGTCCTCGTTCCCGAGAATCGCGGGGCGAAGCCCACGCATGGCGTCGACGACGTCGAGGATGGTCCGCAGGTGCGGTTCACCGAAGGCAAGAAGATGCCGCAGGTGATCCACCCGGCACTGCTCGAGGATCCGCATGACAAGGCGCTCCTTGCGTATTACACGACCGGCCAGCTCGCGTCGATCGATGTAAAAACGAAGGCGGTCAAAAAGCTCGGCAGTCCGACGATGATCCGATCGGTGGACATCTCTCCTGATGGTCAGTTCCTGCGTGTGACCAAGATGCTCGAGCCGTTCTCCTATCGCGTGCCGATCGGGAGTTTTGGTTCCGAGCAAGAGCTGTGGGATGCGAGCGGTAAGATGCTCGTCTCGTTGAGCAAGACTCCGTTGCGCGAGAATGAGCAAACGAGCGACGACGTTCCCGCGGCGGGCGGCCGCGGTGGTCAGCAGTCCGCCTCCGATCCGGGCAAACGCAACATTCAGTGGAATCCCGCCGGACCGGGTCTCGTCTACCTCGAATCGGTGTTCGCGCCCGGTCGGCCGACCGAAGGCACTGCCGGGGCGAGCCGCGCCGGTCGTGCCGGCGGTGCCGCCGTGGTCGGGCGCGCGGGCGCAGGCGGCAACACTCGACCACAACCGACGAGCGTTCGATACGTCAGTTGGGTGCCGCCCTTTGGGCCAGGCGACACCAAGGTCGTGTACGAAGGCAGCCCCCGCCTGACGGCCGTCGCGTACAGCGTCGATGCCAAGACGATGTTCGTCGCCGACAGCGGCACTGTGTTCGCGATCCGCACCACCGATCCGAGCAAGAAATTCAATCTCGGGCGGGGAGTGTCGCTCCCAGGCGGCGGTGGTTTTGGCGGCGGTCGCGGCGGTTTCACGCGTCGAGGTCAGGGCGGTGGAGGCGGCGTCACCACGGTGGACTCGCTCGGCCTAGGCGGCATGCTGGCCACGAGACCTCTTCCAAATCACACGAGCGCAGTGGTGACAGGGAGCGACAACAAGTCGGTGTATGTCTCGGGAACACGCGCCTTCGGTTCGAACTACAGGACGAAAGGCCCGCGGCCGTGGGTGGACAGAATCGACATCGAGAGCGGTCAGCGCACGCGGATCTTCGATGCGGCGGCCGATGCGTATGAGCAGTTCGTCACGGCGCTCGACGACGACTACTCGCAATTCATCTACACGCACGAGACGCCGACGGTGATCGCGGACGCGTATTTGCGCGACACCAAGGCCGGTACGAGCAAGAAGCTGACGAACAACAAGGACGTCGCGCCCGAGATCACCGGAGCGATCGTGAAACAACTCACGGTCACGCGGCAGCGTGACAACTTCACCTTCCTCGTCGACGTGACGCTGCCGAAGGATTGGAGGCCCGGCGTGAAGCTCCCCGGCGTGCTCTGGTTCTACCCTCGCGAGTTCACGTCACAAGGTGACTACGATCGCGTGCAGTACGGCACCAACATCAATCGCTTCCCCGAGGTCCCGACCGCGCGACCGGCGTCGACGATGCAGCTCTGGGTGGGCCACGGCTATGCGTTGATCGAGCCCGATCTGCCGATCGTCGGCGACAGCGGCAAGATGAACGACAACTACACGCGCGATCTGCGCGAGACGCTGGACGCGGTCGTGGATGCGGTGGTGGAGGCCGGGTATGTCGATCGCAATCGGTTGGGGATCGGCGGTCACAGCTACGGTGCGTTCAGCACGGTGAACGCGATGACCCTCGTGCCCTACTTCAAGGCGGGCATCGCCGGCGACGGCATGTACAACCGCTCGCTGACGCCTTTCGGCTTCCAGAGCGAGCGCCGGAATTTCTACGAGGCGGAGGCGACATATCTCGACATGTCGCCGTTCTTCCGCGCCGACAAACTGAGCGGGGCGCTACTCCTCTACCACTCGCTCGAAGATCAGAACGTCGGAACGGCTCCCATCTCATCGATCCGGATGCTGCACGCGCTGCAGGGACTCGGAAAAACCGCGGCGATGTTCATGTACCCGTACGAGGACCACAGCGTCGCCATGTACCAGACCGACCTCGATCAGTGGGCGCGCTGGCTTGCTTGGTTCGACGTCTACGTGAAGGGGGCGAAGCCGGTGCAGGCGACCACCACGCTCCCGTAGACATATGCGATCACTCGTCGCAGCTCTCGTGTTCGTGCCGGCGCTGCACGCGCAGCAGCGCGGCATGCCGGCGTCCGAAGTCGTCCATGCCGCGCGTCTCACAACTCGGCGACTCGCTCACCCCGGCCGCGGGGAAGAGCACGTCGCTCGGGCGCGGGCCGAATTTCAACTACGTGCTCTGGCATCGCGATTCGTCGTCGGCCGGACTCGAGCGGCACGACGCGTGGTCGGACATCGTGATCGTGGAGTCGGGAAGCGCGACGATGCTCACGGGCGGCACGATGGACGGCGCGACGGAAGCGTCGCCCGGCGAATGGCGGGGCGGCACGGCCCGTGGCGCAACACGCCAGCTAATACGTGCCGGTGATATCGTAACGACTCCGGCGGGAACGCCGCACCAGATGCTACTTGGCCCTGGCCAACGCATCACCTACGTCACGATCAAGGTCGCGGCGGCCGCCGAGGCGACTTCCGAGCGCCGCCGGTAGCGGCGCACTCCGCAAAGGGCCAAGCCAAGTGTCGATGATCTTCAAACCGGCAAAGTCATCGCGCGGAGAGCCGAACACCAAGCGACGAAAGTGAGCGCCATCCGAACCCAGCTCAGCATGACCCAGCGTCGAACCGTTGACGCAACGGCCGCGTCGGAAAGACCCGCGCCGTGGCCCATGAACAACCGTACGAGAGTCGGCCGGAAGTAGAGTAAAGTCATCGCCACTGCACAAAGTTCAGCGGTCGCGGCGGTGATTCTCCATGTCCGGTGTTGCGGCGACGTCCGAAGGCCGAAGACCAATGTGGCGGCCGCGAGGATCGCGACTGTCGTGGTCATGTAAGCCCAAAAGTGAATTCCGGCATCGATTGCCACCCGCGCGAATGGGTTGCCCGCGGCAAGGGTGTCGGGAACTCCGTTGGCCCAAAGAGGGACTACGATTCGCGCCTCGTATACGCCCGCTCCGAAGTCCATTCCGATGGCAATGACGAACAGCCATAGCGTGATTCGTGTCATGCCCGTTTCCGATCGCGAGTCTACTTGATCGTCGCGCCGCTGAACATATCAATCGCGGTTACGACGACGTTTTTCCGCGACTGATCGAGTAGACATACGCGGCCACGGCCTTGATCTGCTCCGGGCTCAACTGCGCACCACCCATGGGCAGCATCGGCGCGGAGTAGGGCGGCGTGGGCTGCGGCATGCCCGTCGTAACGCGGCTCTGAATGAATTCGTAGGTCCCGTTGCCCGTGAGCCACTTGCCGTCGAGAAGCGACGGAGCGAGTGGGGTGCCTTTGGCATCGGGGCCGTGGCACGTCTGGCACTGTCCACCGGCGACGAGCCCGTGGAAGATGCTGTCGCCCGTGGCCACCATCGCCGCCGTAGCACCTGTTGGTGGCTGACCCGGCGCAGGGCCCGGCACCGCGCCGCCGCCACCGGGCGTTGGCGTCGCCGAAGGCACAGCCGCCGCGCTGTCCTTCGCCGCGGGTTTCTCCCCGCCGCCGCAGCCGAGAATGACGAGGGTGACCGTCGCCCAAATGCTGATGCGTGCGACCGGCCAAACAATGATTGTGAAGTTGAGCACTTGCCGATCTCCTGTTCCGCCTCGGGCGGAGCACATTGTGCGCCAATAATCTCGCGCCGCGTGCTCCGGAACGGCGGGCCGGTCTGATCGGGACCGCCTGACCCCAATCACGCGCTCTTGCGCCGATGCGTGGGTTTTTCGAACACTCCGTGTCATGTTAGCGAACCCCGCGGAGCTGCGATGCATCGTCCGGCGACCGAAGACAATATCCGCCACCTCTACCGCGAGACGATCGACGACCTGTATGGATTGGTCTCGCGTCGCTGTGACGGCGATCGGGCGCTGGCCGAAGACATCACCCAGGAGGCCTGGCTGCGGGCGGTTCGCGCCTGGTATCAGGATGGCTTACCGGATAAGCCGCTCGCCTGGCTCACGACAGTCGCGGCTCGACTGTTGAGCAACCACTTCCGCCGTCCGGCGGAACTGTCGTTGGACGCCAGTGGCGGTGAGCCAGTCTCACCGGACGACGAAGCCGTCGCCGATCGGACGGCGCGGCGATCTCTCGTCGAGCGCGCGCTCGCCCGGCTGCCCGGCGCGCAGGCTCGGCTGCTCGAGGCATTTCACTTCGACCGCGCGCCGGTTGGACGGATCGCCGATTCAATGGGGCTGTCGTCAAGGGCGGTCGAGGGCCGGCTCCGCCGCGCGCGCCAGAACCTTCGCAAACAGATCGAGGCGGATTCGACCGCCGATGGAGACGAACAATGATGAACGACTCGACACATTCGCCGACCGCGGATTTCCGCGACCGTCTCGAGGGCACAGTGGTACGCGCATTTCGATTGGAACAGGAGATCCATGGTCGCGCGCGAGTAAATCGAGCGCGGTGGATGCGCTTGGCCGCCGTGATCGTAGTGTCTGTCGCGATCGGCGCTACCGCGGGCGTTGCCTCGGGCCAGATACGCGACGCCACCCGCCGTGACTCGCTTCTCGATGCGGCAAAGGCAGACGCGACGCTCGCCGGGGTTCGCCTCAACCTGGCGCGAGAGCGTGTCGCCGACACGAAACGCCGCTTCGACGTCGGCGCTTCCGACGCGACCTCACTGGCCAACGCGGATGCCGAATTGCGCGAAATGGAGGCGCGGGTCATGCGGGCGCGCTACAACATCGAGGAGATCACCGCGACCGCCCAGGCGCCGCGCGACGACCTCAACTCGCCGTTGGTCAATGGCCGCGATTTCGTGAAGGACCGGATCATGCTCGATCTCATGGCCGCGCAACGACGCCTCACCGCGGCCGAAGGAGCCGCGGCGGAGTCCGAGCGGCGCGAGCGTGTCGGAGCGGCGTCGGATCTCGCCACGCTCGAAGCGAAGGTCGAGGTCGAGCGCGCGCGAGCCGCGATGACCGTCCTCGCTCAGCGCTCCATTCTGCGGAAAGAATTCGTCGAAAAGGGGACGCCGATCGAGCAACTCACGACGCGTCTGGCGAGCATCGCGCTTCAGCAGGATATCGCCGTCGCGCAGCAAGAGCTGACGTTGGCCCGGCAGCGCGCCGCACAAGCCGAGCGGCAGCGTGCGGTGGGCATCGTGACGGAGTC
This sequence comes from Gemmatimonadaceae bacterium, assembly GCA_025928335.1. Lineage (GTDB taxonomy): Bacteria > Gemmatimonadota > Gemmatimonadetes > Gemmatimonadales > Gemmatimonadaceae > JAQBQB01. The sequence continues at coordinate 3,019 of JAICJQ010000063.1, read as the reverse complement.
CTATCTCGTCCAGGCCAAGCTCAAGGCGCAGGAGCGCGAGATCGAGCTACAGCAGCTCATGGAGAGGTACAATCAGCGGGCGAAGTGAGCTGACGAGATCCTAGAAATCTAGGATCTCACCCAATCAATCTGTGCCCCGGCTCGACTGTCGACGCCGTCGCGCTGCTGCCAGCGATAAAACACGACCGAGATGATCGTGTAGAAGTACAAGCCGCCCGGGATCCACATGATCAAGCCGCCGATGAGTTGGTCGTTCATCGGCGTGATCGCCCAGACGCGCGGTGCTGAGGCGTACAGCGGGTACAGAATCTGATCGGCGTAAGCGATGTACACCGAGATGATCGCCATCGGGATGCTCATCAAGAAGAGATAGAGCATCTGTCCCGGATAGCTGAGTCGCGGCAGCTCGGGCACTGGGCTGAGCACGGGCCACCACATCAGCACGGACGCCGCGAGGAACATCAAGTGTTGCACGATGTGCACCGGGTGGTGCGCCAACGCAAAGTTGTAGAGCGGCGGCAGATGCCACGCCGCGACGACGACGTTGAAGATCGCGAAGGTCTGGATCGGTGACGTGATCCACCGTGCGACGGGACCGATGCCGCGTAGCGCGATGATCGGCCGCAGCATGTCCGCGCTCAGTCCCATGACGAGCAGCGGCGCGACGACCAGCGCGAGCAACAAATGCTGCACCATGTGCGCGCTGAACAGGTACGAGTCGCTCAGGTCGTGCAGCCACCCGTTGAGCGCGAAGAACATCGTCACGAGACCGGCATAAAACCAAACGGCGCGCCCGGACCGATGGGTGCGCCGCTGTCCCCACTCGTATAACGCAGCCAACCCGATGATGCCGATGACCGTGCTCGGGTGGACCGTGAATGAAGTAACGCTGATACTCGCGCCCGTATGCAACAGCGCGATTGCCATCCACATCGTTGCTTACCGCCCCATGAACTTCCCGAACAGGAAGAGCAATGAAATGAGGGTTGCCATCGCGATCATCAGCGGCCCGGTGAAGAGCGCGCGGAACAGCTTATGGTCGTACTTGAGATGCATGTAGAACATGACGACGATCGCGAACTTGAGTGCCGACATGATGAGCAGGATCGGCACGAACGCCGGTGATGCGACGAACGACGGGAGGTAGTACGCCCACACCTCGAGGATCGTGATGAGCGTGAGGATGACCGCCACCCATTTGTATTGCTTCCAGGTCGGATGCTCGTGCACTTCACCCATGGCGTGTACGTCGATGTCCGCGTTGGTGTGCGTGAACTGATCGTGATGGTCGGGCATGATCGGCAGCTACCGGATGAGGTAGACGAGGGTGAAGATCGCGATCCAGACGACGTCGACGAAGTGCCAGTAGAGCGCCGAGATGTCGACGAGCAGCGCATCCTTCGGTTGCAAGCCGCGTTTCACGTCGATCGCGAAGAGCGTGAGCAGCCACAGGACGCCGGCTGTCACGTGCGCGCCGTGGAAGCCGGTGAGTGTGAAGAACGACGACCCGAAGAGATTCGTACGAATTGTCAGCCCTTCGTGCACGAACGACGTGAACTCGTACGCCTGAAAGCCGAGGAACGTCGCGCCGGCAATCGCTGTCGCCATCAGCCAGAACTTGGAGGAGCCGAGCAGTCCTTCGTAGCCGGGCTTCCCGCGGTTCTCGACCGCGGCGAGCGCCAGCACCATGAACAGCGACGACATCAACAGCACGAACGTCGACATCGATGTCACGGGGATGTTCAAAATCGCATTCATCTTGGTCGGACACTTTATCGCACCGAGGACCGCCGGATCGCAAACCTCGTGCGGAAACGGCCCGACGACGCTTCGGCCTTTATAGATCAGATACGTCGAGATGAGCGACGCGAAGAGCATGCACTCCGACCCGATAAAAGCCCAGATCGCGATCTTGCGATGATCGAGACCGGTGGAGGTCGGGGGATGGGCGTGGGTTGCAACTGCAGTAGCCATGATCGGGAGAGTCTTTGGTCGAAGTTTTATCAGATCCTAGATCCTGGGTCCTAGATCCTAGATGAACTGCGTGACGACGCCGTTTCCATCTAGGATCCGGGACCTACGATCCAGGATCTCCTAATGTCCGTGCTCCGGCTCCAGCGGCGACGTCAGCCACGCGTACAGGAAGGCTGTCATCGTGGCGGCGCAGATCATGATGCATACAACGCCAACCTGTAACTTCCCTTCGTGGATGAACATCAGGCTGGCGAACATCAAGCACATGAACAGCGCGACGAACAGCGGTTTGATCGTCGGGTACGGCATCGGAATACCGAGCTCCTCGGCGGTCTTGAGATCGATCTTCGTCGACGCCTGCTTCGCGTGCGGATTGACGCCGCCTTCCGGCGTGCCGGCGCTCATGTGGTCGTGCATCGACCCGACCTTTCGGCCGCCCACCAAGATGTCGCTGCGCTCGTCATCCTCGCGGGAATGCGGCACGTCGGCGGTCAATGCCGGGGACTTCATATCCCACATTGGGTAGCGTGAGGTCACCGTCGGGATCACGGCGAAGTTGTAGTCCGGCGGAGGCGAGGGGATCGACCACTCGAGCGTACCGCCGCCCCATGGATCATCACCGGCGACCTCGCCGTTCTTGCGGCTCGTCAAGACGTTCCAGAATCCGAGGATCGTGCCGATCGCCTGGATGATCGCGCCCCACGTGCTCATCTGGTTGAAGATCTCCCAACCCTGTCCCGCGTCGTAGGTGTATATGCGGCGCGGCATACCGTAGAGACCCGACCAGTGCATCGGCATGAAGGTCAAGTTCACACCGATGAAGAAGATCCAGAAGTGCCAGTTGCCGAGTGACTCACTCAGCCGACGACCGGTGATCTTCGGGAAGTAGTAGTACAAGCCGCCCCACAGACCCATGATCGAGCCGGCGACGAGCACGTAGTGGAAGTGCGCGACGATGAAGTAGGTGTCCGTCTGCTGAAGGTCGGCCGGCGGGGACGCGTGCATCACGCCCGAGATACCGCCGATCACGAACAGCGCGACGAGT
>JAICJQ010000243.1 GCA_025928335.1 Gemmatimonadaceae bacterium | reverse complement strand
GGTGCCGATGACACCAATGTGTCCGCGCCGCGTTCCGGCCACCGCGGCTCGCGCGCCCGGCTCAACGACGCCGATCACCGGCATGTCGAGCTCATTGCGCAGTACGTCCAGCGCATGCGCGGTTGCGGTGTTGCAGGCGATGACGATGCTCTTCACGCCCTCGCCCTGGAGGAACGACGCGATCTCGCGGCTGTAGCGTCGGACCGTATCGGGGCTCTTGGGGCCGTAGGGCACACGCGCCGTGTCGCCGAAATAGATCACGCTCTCGTGCGGGAGCTGCTTGATCACTTCGTGCGCGACGGTCAGTCCACCGATCCCGGAATCGAAGACGCCGACCGGTGCCGCGGTTGATTTGGATGTCGCCATGGTCAGCTCACCAGCTGAACGACGCGCCGACGGTTGCCCCGCCGCCAGGACGCACGCGAACGGCGAGTCTGGCCGGAACGTCCCAGAGGTGCGCCGCGACGAAGGCATCCGCGCCGGCGAGCAGATGATTGGCGATGACGAGGGCGACCCAATCCTCGACGTGCGCGTCGCGCGTCCGTACTTCCTTCGAGGAGAAGGGGGGCGGCGTCGCGGTCTTCTGAAGGTTGCCGGTCGCGTCGACCCACGACACGATGATCGTGTCCGTCGCCATCCGGCGCGCTTCGTGGGCGTCCGACGCCGACTCGCGAATCATCGAAACTCCGATCGCCTCGACGAGCAGGAACGTCGTCGCCGCCTTGTGACGTCCGAGTATGCTCTGCGCAGATCCGGGCATGAAGAACGAATACAGAAAGGCCCGACGCGGCGAGACCGGCGGCTTGAGCGAGTCGGCGGCCGACCGCGCCACCGTATCGGCGCGCGCGGCCTGCGCGGCGGCGCTCGATGGGCCCGATGCCGCGACCGCGGCGGCGACGACGAGCGCGGTCATCAGCGCGTCCCGCCGTATGAGCATTCTTATACGCACACCTGTCGAGTGAAGAGATGGCGGGAGTGCATGGGAATCGAACCCACCCAACCCGACGTCGTCAGGTCGCGAACGGTTTTGAAGACCGTGAGAGCCACCAGGCTCCATCCACTCCCATGACCGTCACGCAAGCACGAGGCCGTGCGAGCCTGCCGCCCGAGCGACGACTTCACCGATCGCCACGGCTGACGGAACGAGCGAAAGATACTCCTCCACGCGAGGGGGGGCGACGGCGACGAGCATCCCACCCGAGGTCTGCGGATCGATCGCGAGATCACGCGCGAAGGCGCTCGTGGCACGCCAGTCCACGCGCGATTCCAGAAATGCGGCGTTGCGCTCGGCGCCGCCGGTTCGCACGCCGCGCCGCCACGCGTCTTCCGTTCCTGGGAACGCGGGAAGCCGATCGGCATGAATGACAATCGTCACGCGGCTGGCTTCGGCGATGTTGTGCGCGTGGCCGAGCAGACCGAAGCCGGTGATGTCGGTCGCGCACCGCGAGCCGACGGCGAGGGCGGCGCGACTGGCGCCGGCGTTGAGAAGGCACATCGATGCGTACAGTCGATCGGCCGCTTCGGTTCCGAGCTCGCCCTGCTTTCCGGCGGTGGCAAGGATGCCCGTCCCGAGTGGCTTCGTGAGGAGCAAAATGTCGCCAACTACGGCGTTGGCGTTGCTGAGAATGCGCTTCGGATGGGCGCGGCCGGTGACCGAGAGTCCGAACTTTAGCTCTTCATCAATGATGCTGTGTCCACCGACGACGAGCGCCCCCGCCTCGTGAACCTTGTCCTGCCCACCGCGCAGAATGTCGGTGAGCACTTCCATAGGCAGCTTCCCCACTGGGAACCCGACGATGTTCAGCGCCGTGAGCGGCTCGCCGCCCATCGCATAGATGTCGGACAACGCGTTCGCCGCGGCGATCTGGCCGAACAGGTACGGATCGTCGACGATCGGGGCGAAGAAGTCCACCGTCTGGATGAGCGCGGCATCATCGGACAGCGCAAAGACCCCCGCGTCGTCGAAGGTCTCGCGCCCCACGATGAGGCGCGGATCCGATCGAACGGGAACTCCGCTCAGCGCGCGCGACAGGTCACCCGGACCCAGCTTGGCGGCTCAACCCGCGCAGCGCGCGAACGACGTGAGCCGAAACAGCTCGCCCCGTGTGCGCGATGTGCTTTGCGTATCAGTGGTCATAGGCGGCGATGGGCGACTCGGCGACTCGGCGAGTCGAGGAGACGCATAATTACGGAATGGCGACGACGGCTTCGATCTCGACGAGCACGCCGCGCGGGAGCGCGGACACCTGCACCGTCGAGCGCGCGGGTCGGGCGTCGCCCAAGGCGCGGCCATAGACCTCGTTGACCGCGGGAAAATCGTTCATGTCGTGCAGAAAGATCGTGGTCTTGGCGACATCCTTCCACGTCGCGTTCACCGTGCCGAGCACCGCGGCGAGATTGGTCATCACACGCTCCGTTTGCACGCGCACGTCGCCGGTGACCACCTGTCCCGATGCCGGATCGATCGCGATTTGGCCCGCGGTGAACAAGAACCCGTTGGCGACGACGCCCTGGGAGTACGGACCGATGGCCGCGGGCGCATCGGCGGTGTGGACGATCTTGAGGCTCACGACTCGCTCTCCGAAGGAATGGAAAGACCGAACAACCGAATGGTGTTGCGCCGCGTCGCCGCCGCGATGGTGTCCGGCTCGGCACCGCGTGCCGCCGCGACGCGCGCGACGGTGAAGCTAACCCAAGCCGGCTCGTTGCGCCGACCACGGTTCGGTACGGGCGCGAGGTAGGGCGAGTCGGACTCCACAAGGAGACGGTCGTCCGGGACCGCGCGAATGAGGTCGTCGTCGTCCCACTTCTTGAACGTCACGATACCGCTGAACGAAACGTACCAGCCCACCCGAAGCGCGGCTTCCGCGACTCGTCGCGGGCCGGTGAAGCAGTGCAACACGCCACGCACGCCCGCGGCCCCGGCTTCGGCGACCATCGCCGCCGTGTCATCGTCGGCTTGACGCGTATGGACGACGACAGGCCGGTTCGTCTCCTTCGCCAGCTCGAGCTGCGCGGCGAAGGCACGTCGCTGCATTGGCCGGGGCGAATGGTCGTAATGGTAATCGAGCCCGCACTCGCCGATCGCCACGGCGCCGCGCGCGATCAGCTCGCGAATTGCCGCCGGATCGCGGTCGAGATCGAAATCCGCCGCATCGTGCGGATGAACGCCGGCGGTCGCGAATACGAAGCCGGGATAGCTCGCCGAGAGGTGCGCGGCGCGCTCGGCCGCGGCGATCGATTCACCGATGCAAACGACACCGATACCGCCGGCATCCCGGAGTCGTTGCACTGCCGCGTCCCGGTCTTCGTCGAAGGCCGGGTCACAGAGATGTGCGTGGCTGTCGATGAACGTGGGCATGGAAATGCGAACCGCCGCTTTCGCGGCGGTTGACATTGGTTATCGGCCCGAGGAAACCGGCTGAGGCTTTTCACGCCGCCGCTCTTCGGCGAGGGCGCGCGCCGTCCCCTTGCTCTCGGTGGTCGTCGCGCGCGGCCATCGGTGCTCGATGTAGAGGAGAATCGGGCCCGCGACGTAGATGGAGCTGAACGTTCCGGTGAAGACGCCGAACGCCATGATCCAGGAGAAGGGTCGAATGACTTCGCCGGCGAAAATGAGGAGCGCCATGGTCGCGGCGAGCACCGTGGCGTGCGTCAACACGGAGCGCGGCAGCGTCTCGTTGATCGAACGATTCAGGACCTCGCGCAGCCCTTCCTTCCGCTGCTTCTTCAGGTTCTCGCGAACACGGTCGAAGATGATGATCGTGTCATTGAGTGAATACCCGATCACGGTCAGGATCGCGGCGACGACGGTGAGCGAGATCTCCAATCGCATCATCGCGAGGAACGCGAGCGTCGTGAGGATGTCGTGCGCCGTGGCGACGACGGCCGCGACACCGAAGCGCCACTCGAACCGGATCGCCAGGTAAATCAGCGTGACGATGAACGAGATCAGGATCGCGGTAATCGCCTTGGTCTGCAGCTCGGCGCCGACGCGCGGTCCGACGGACTGGGACTGCTCGACGCGTACCGGGTTGTTCGGGAGGCGTTGGGCGAGGACCTGGGCGATGCTCGCACCGACGGCAGCGGCGTCGGTCGCCGCGGCCTCGCCTTGCTTCGGCGGCGCTTTGATCATGTAGGTCGCCGCGTCGCCAAACGTTGTCACCTCAGCCCCGCCAAAACCAGCTTGATCGACCGCCGACCGAACGACGTCGGCCGGCGGATTCTGCGCGAACTTGAGTTGAACGGAGGTGCCGCCGGTGAACTCGACGGACTTGTTGAGCGCTTGGCCGTTGTGTCGCGCCGCGTGCACACCGAGCAGCACCAGTCCGAGCGCGATGAAGGCGATAGTGCCGAAAACGGCCGCCTTCCAGTACTTGATGAAATCGTACTTGGTGTCGTGAAGAATGCGCAGCATGGGAGTTCCTTAGATGCTCAGCGTCTGGGCGCCGCGCGAACGCTGCAACCACAGGAGGTAGAAGGTGCGCACGACGAAGATCGACGTGATGAGCGACGCGGCGATACCGGCGATCAGCGTGACGGCGAAGCCCTTCACGGCGCCGGTGCCGTACTGATAGAGCACGGCGGCGGTGAGGATCGTCGAGACGTTCGAGTCGACGATCGCCGGCATCGCGTGGCGGAAGCCTTCGTCGATCGCGGTACGAACGGTCTTGCCGCGATCGAGCTCCTCGCGGATGCGCTCGAAGATCAGCACGTTCGCGTCGACGGCAATACCGATCGAGAGCACGAAGCCGGCGATGCCGGGCAGCGTCAGCACCGCTTTGAATCCGGCGAGCACGGCCAGCGTGTACAACACGTACAGCGCCAGCCCGCCAACGGCGAGCAATCCGGAGAAGCGGTAGTAGACGATCATGATCAACACGACGAGCGCGACCGAGATGACGATCGCGCGCTCCCCCTTGTTGATCGAGTCCTGACCGAGGCTGGGGCCGATCACGTGCCGTTCGGCGATTCGGAGCGGCACCGGCAGCGCGCCGGCGTTGAGCACGAGCGCCAGATCCTGCGCGTCGGCGAGCGGTTTGCCGCCCATCGTGATCTGCCCGCGCGTCGTGATCACACCGTTGATGACGGGTGGGCGTCCCATCACGCGATCATCGAGAAT
>JAICJQ010000278.1 GCA_025928335.1 Gemmatimonadaceae bacterium | reverse complement strand
TCCTTCCACGTCGCGAGGCTGTCGCCGCTGATCGTTACGCCGGAGACCGCGCCGGTCGTCACGTCGACGTCCTCGTCAAATGTCGCGAGCGGCTTGAAGCCGGCTTCCTGAAACCGGGTGATGTACATCGTCTTCGGCAGCCAGGCGCCCGCGACGCGATGATCGCGGAAGATCGGCAGGTATTCGCTCTTGCCGTGCAACGTCGCCTCGAGGAAGGCGCCGATCATCACCTTGCTGAATTGGCGCTGCTCGTCCGGGGTGAGGAGTCCGCGGAGGTCGAGATACCGCCCACTGCGCGGACCGTTATCCTTGTTGCCCCACACGGTGTTCCATTGGCCGTGGTTGGCGCGGTACACATACCAGGCTGCTTTGAACCAGGGTTTGCCGTCGGTGAACTTGATGCGTTGGAACGTTCGCAGGCCGTTGAACGACGACACATCGCCGTCGTGCGAGCCGTGGATCACCATGTAGTTCACGTTCTCGATCGGCGTGAAGACGCCGGCCGGCTTGTACTGTCCGTCCACCGGCGCGATCGCGAACACTGCTTTGATGTTGAAGTTGAAATTGAACTTCACATTCGCGTCGTCGGGGTAATGCGACAGCCGGTTGAACGATGCGGCGATGCCGACCGCCTCACCGCCGCGCGAGTGGCCCATGATCCCGATGTTGTTCATGTCCACCTTGTGGGAGAACGGGCCGGCGCTGCTATCGTTCCAGCGCTTCCACACCTCGAGATGCTTGAGGAGCAGCCACGCCCGACCGTCGCTCTCGCCACGGAGACCACCATTGATGAAATTCTCATCGACGGAAACCAGGATGAACCCGCGCGAGGCGAGCAGCTCGCCGAGGTAGCCGTACCCCGGATCGGAGTAGTCGAGCGGGTCGTGATTCCCGTGGACGATGAGCACGAGTGGGAAGGGGCCGTCGCCCGCCGGATACCAGACGCGCCCGTTGATCGGGAACTTGCTCGTGCCAAACCCCCAGTCTTTCTCCCTCTGTTTGGCTTGTGCCGGTTCGATGGAGACGAACGGGGATGCGTCCACCGTCTTTGTCTTCAGCGTGACCGAATCGCGGAAATAGACGCGGCGCTTGTCGGTACCGCTCCCGTAGTACATCGTCTTCACCGACATCGACCCGCGCTCGCCCGGATTCGGCGCGCTGATCATCTGGTGCGAGAGCACTGTCGGCGAGTCGTCCTTCGTCAGCTTGAGTGCCTGCGTGCAGGCCGCGCCGAAGGAGGCGGCGAACACGAGGAACATGGCGACGTGCCGTCGGGCAGCGACGGAACGCGGTGCGTGGGATGCGGACACGGTCATCTCTCCAGCTGATTAGCGGATTCGCAGGCCAATGCGGTGAGCGATGCGCGTCGAGACGTGCGAAACACCGCTCGGAAAGAACTCGGTCGCGTGCAGCGCCTCGATTGCGTAGTCGATCGACAGCCGGTCGATGTTCAACCCGGCGCCGCCGGTGAAGGGCGTTTCACCCGAAAAGGGGCGACGGGCACCGCCGCGTATGGCAACGCTGTAGCCGTCCAGCCAGCTGTAGCCGAGCTCCACGCCGCCACTCGGAGCCACGAAGTCGGTGCGAATCATCGAAACTTCGGCGGTGGCCAGCAGATCCAGCTCTCCGATCGGTCGCGACGTCCCGACGCCGACCGTGGTCCGGAGCGGGAGATGCGCCGGGGTGAACAATTCGATGTTCTCACTCGGCCCGCCCGATGGCGGAACGATGCACCTCGTCACGGACTGTGGCGCATCGGAGCATGGGACATTCGTCGACGGCCCGATGTTCTGCACCGCAACGCCGAGCGTGTAGAAGCGCAGAAAATCTCTCGCAACGCCGAGGTCGAGCGCGGCGTGGCTCACACGCATGTTCGCTGAGTTGTCCTCGACGTATTTCACCGCCGCGCCCACACGGTGGCCTTTGATGATCTGTGCCATACCGATGCTCGCCTCGAGTGACGTCGCCAGTGAAGCGCCCGGCAGCAGCATCGACCCGCGATTCGCCGGAAAGACGTCGTTGGGCAACTGGTAGCCGACGGTGTTTACGCCCAGCGCGATTCCGCCGTTGTTGAATCGCGTGACCGCCGACAACGTACCACCGCTGGCCGCCGACGAGTATCGCTCGTACGACGTACTGAAGCCGCGCGCGATCACGATCTGCGC
>JAICJQ010000092.1 GCA_025928335.1 Gemmatimonadaceae bacterium | reverse complement strand
TGCCTTCGCCGATGTCGCCCGGTAGCGGGCGAGAAACGCGTCGTCCGACACCAACTCCGCCAGCTCGAGCCATGCATCGAGCTGCTCGAGCGTGGCATCGTCGGGCAGCTCGATCCGCGCCGCATCGATGATCGCCCGCTGCAACGCGGGCGTCCCACTCTCTGCCATTCGCTTGCCGAGTTGCTCGGCGACGAACCGTGCCTTGTCCGACCGCTCGAGTCGAGCAAGCGCATGTAGCCGCTGGATGCGCGTCGCATCGAGCTCGCCGGCATATCGCAACGACGCACGAAGCACTGCGACGCGTCGACGAATCAAGGCCGACTGGTGCTCGAGGGTTTTGACGTGGAGCTCGGCCGTCGCCCGCAGGTCGGTCGCGCCGCGCAGCACGCGGCCGATGGTTGCGAGGTCGACGTCCAATTCTCGCAGCGTACGAATGGCATCGAGCCGCGCGCGATCCTCGCTCGTCTACACGCGGTAGGCGGCCGCCGTTTGTCGCGGGCGAAGGAGACCGAGTCGTTCGTAGTGGCGAAGGATCTGGCGGCTGACCCCGGCGTCGCGGGCCAACTCGCCCACCGTGAGCGTCTTCTCACCCAAGCTCGACCTTACAATGATTGTATGGTTTATGATAGTCGCATGACGACACCGCCAGATATTCCGACGACACATCCCTTCCAGACCGAGGGGTGGGAGCGGAGATCTACCCAATGCCGGCCTTCCCGGTCATCGTCGCCAGCGACCTCTCGGTTTCATCTCGCTGGTACCAGGAGATTCTTGGCTTCGCGGACGTGTTCACCATGCGCGGCGCCGACGACCGGCCTATGCTGGCGCATTTGCGCTGGTCAAGATGGGCCGACGTCTTGATCACACAGGCGCGGACGCCCGTTCAACCACCTCACGGTCAAGGCATCACGCTCAACTTCATGACGCTGAGGGTCGATGCGTTAGCCGAGCGCGCGCGCGTCCTTCGACGACGTGATCAATCGGGCGAGGCAGTCACTCGCCTAGCGCGTCGCTGATTCGCGACGGATCAGCTTCAGCGAAGCGACTCGCTCAAATCAGAGAGACCATCCCCGTCGCCAGGTCATACATGCCAGAGCGAACGCCGATCTTCCGCTCCGCCAACGCGTCGCGAATTACCGTGGAGGACGTTCGCAGCAGTACCGCTTGCAATTGTGCGTTTGCCGCGATCGCGCGGCTGACGTTGCCGGCCGAACGTTCGATGGCCGGCCGGATGTGTGGATAGAGCGAGCTGATTTGCCCGGGTACCGTATCAGCCTTCATCGAGGCCTTGACGGCACCACAATTGACGTGGCCGAGAACGAGGATGGCTTTTACGCCGAGGACGAAGACCGCGTACTCGAGGCTCGCGATGATCTCGGGCGTTGCCAGATTCCCGGCGACCCGCGTCACGAACAGTTCCCCGATCGACTGATCGAATACGAGTTCGACGGGAACCCGCGAGTCAGCGCAGCCAAGGATCGCCGCGAATGGACTTTGCTGATCGACCGTCCTGGCTTTTAATATCTCTAAATTCTCTGCGATCGACGTCGGATGGTTTGCTGCGAACCGTAGGTTACCCGCGACCAGTTCCCGGAACGCGGCGTCGGGCGTCGCCGGTGCCTCCGATTGATGCGTGGCGACGATTGGCCAGGAGACCCTTCCGGCCGCAACCCCGGTCGCCGTCGTTCGTATGAAGCCGCGTCGATTCATGCCTCGACGCTATCGCAGACAACCGCCCTGATCGAGTGGACGAAGGTCGGACCACGAAGACCGATGCGCTCCGTACCCGCACGGATGAGCGCCGAGCCGACGGCTCGCGCGAGCTGAGGCGCGAGCTCATTGAGGATAGACTCGCATTCGCCCTTCCGGCCCGAGAACGTGCCTGACCACAGCGGCGTTCCGTCCTCCGCGCCGATCAACATGCCGCTGAGCCGCACGCCGTGAGTGGTCTCGCAAATGTTGGTGAACAGAATGCGGTCCGCCCCAAACTGTCGACCAATGTAGGCGAGATGGAGCTCACGCTGCACGATTGGAACCGTGCATCCCGCGGCGACGTCGACATCCGGCAAATCGGCAAGGGCATAAGCAACGTGTTCGGTGACCGCCTCGCTCGACGCCCCGCGCTCGGCACATCCGCCGTGAGACAGATGCGCCGCGGAGAGGACGGCGATGCACCGTCGCGGCGGCACATGACCAGCCGACGCTCGGCGCAACGCGGCGACGAGTTCGCCCGCGGTTCCCATTCTCTCCGACGGCGCCTTGCCCAGGGCCCGCGACAAAACCTGAGAGATCGGCGGCGGCATTTCCGGGCAGAGCGAGGCCAGCGAACGTGGTTGGGCGGTCGCGTGCCAGTTCATCACGGCGATGGGCGACCCGGAAAACGGCGGCTGTCCGGACAGCATCTCATACGCGACGCATGCCAAACTGTAGATATCGCTTCGCCCATCGATGCTGCGTTCGCCCGCCGCCTGCTCGGGGCTCATATACTCGATCGTGCCAACGCGCATGCCGGGCGAGGTGTACCGCGGCATCACGGGCTCGTCGATCGACAGCGCAATGCCGAAATCGAGCAGCACCGCGCGCCCGTTGCAGAGCATCACATTTTCCGGCTTGATGTCGCGGTGCACCACCTGGCGGCGGTGCGCGAAGTCGAGCGCGCGCGCGACGTCGGCGGTGATCTGCAGCACCTCGCCGATCGAGAGCCGCTTCGTGTGGTCGAGTCGCTCGCGCAGCGTTTGTCCCTCGACGAACGGCATGACGTAATACGGTTGGCCATCCACCTCGCCGGCTGCATAGATCGGAACGATGTTGGGATGCTGCAGCTGCGCCGCGACGCGAATCTCGGCCTTGAATCGCTCCGCGCTCGTCGACGAGGCGAGCTCGCTGCGCAACAGCTTCACGGCCACCTGCCGGTGGCAGTGCACATCGTCAGCCAGGTAGACGTGCGCCGCGCCGCCACGCCCGATCAATCGACCGACGGTGTACCGTGGACCGAGCGCTCCAGCCAGCCGCTTGATGTCGTCGATCATGTGGTCGCGCCCCCCCCGCGGGACCGAGTCGGTAGTTCCGCTGCTCGCTCGGCTCTTGGGGATTAGACGGACGCAACTCCGCGTTTGCCGTGAGCGCCCTGCGCGATTTTCACGGCGCGGAGGATGTCGGGCCGGCCGTAGCCGTACAGCGGGCTCCGGCCGTTCGCGTCATAGCTCCTACCGTCGATGTCCACCCGCTCGCATGATGCGCGAAGCACGTCCTTGACCTCGGCGAACGTGAGCGTCGGATTGGCACTCAGAATCAGCGCGCAGGCGCCGGCGACGATCGCGCACGCGGCGGACGTCAACCCGAAGGCACTCGAATAGAACGATTCGCCGAGCAGTAGCGAGCCGGCCGGCGCGGTGGTGCGATACGGCGTCGAGTGCCCACTCGGGTCGCCTGGATCGCTACTCGAGTAAACGCACCAGAGCGCGCCTCCCGAATTGCTGTACGACGCGCGGCGGCCGTGTGCATTGCAGGCTCCGACTGCAATGACACCCGGGTGCGTGGCGAAGCCATTCAGCCCGATATCGCCGCCGTCGTTGCCGGCGGCGAAAACGAGCGTGCATCCCCTTCCCTGGCGGCCCCGCGCGACGCAATAGCCGAGCGCCTCGCGAACGCTCTCCGGTAGCACGTAGCGACCGGCTGTCGGAGCGGGCGCCCACGCGCAGCATATGACGTCGGCGCCGGCGTCCGCAGCCCAGCGGAGCGCGTCCGCCTCAGGATGACCACCGCCCACGCCAAGTGTCGGAACGGAGACCGGCAGCACCATCGCGTCCGGCGCAACGCCCGTGACGTGGCGACTGTTCGCCGCCGCCAAGCCGGCGGTCTTCGTTCCGTGTGTTCGGTACGCGCCGGCTTCGTCAGCGATGCGCTCCCCCGAGGCGCGATACCCGGGCAGCGCGCGACCGGCAAATGCCGGGTGTTCCGCGACATCGACATTGTGATCGATGACAGCGAGCAGCGTACCCGCACCACGCGTCACCGACCAGGCGTCGGTGACGTGCGGCGCGAGGGCGAATGCGGTCACGACTTGCTGGGGCTCAAATCTCCCATCGGACAGCGGACCGGATCCCAGGGGTCGGCGGGCAACAACTCGGGCCTTTGCGGCTTGGGAGCCGGCCCCGGCGGATCGTCGAATTGGGCGTCGTACGCGAGATCACCGAGTGGAACACGCCACATCGATGGAGTGCGGTACGGGAACGGGTATCCCGTCTTCCCGTCGGCGCCCAGGAACATCTCGCTCTCGCATACCCACGTTTCGAGATCATACTCCTTTCCGAAATGCACGAGATGATCGAGCTCCTTTCCGCCCAATTTGATCGGCACGTTGAATCCGGCTGCTTCGAACATCCAGCGGTAATGAAGAGTCCACGGCAGCGCGATGCTCTGTTGCGGGGCATAGTTCGTGATGAGAATCTCAACGGTGTCTTCGGCGGCGCGCAGGCTCGCGTCGCGGCGGCCGGTGAATTTGCCTTCGAGCTCCTTGGGGCCGGTCACCGTCACGCTCTTCGTGTCCTTGATGTCGACGACGCATTCCGTGGCGACATAGCCGTAGACATTCCCTTTGAGGAAGCGGACCTTCGCCGGCTGGTACACGGCGGCGCTGTCCTCAGGTAGCCGGAATTTATCAGGAATCGTAATCGAGCCGGCATCCCAATCCCCGATGTCGCGCACGCGAACGACGCCGCGGTTGATCGTCACCGTATGGCCGATGAACGCGGGATCGAGCCCTCCCGACCATTCCAACTTGGCGTTGTTCGCGATCTTTCCGAGCTTCGGCATGAACTTGTCGTAGCTCAGCTCAGTCTCGACGTAGTTCTTGTTCTTTGTGTCGATCTGGATATCGACGTTTTCCCCCGCGTGCAACGGAACAAGGCCGGCTGCGTCGCGTTTCTTGTCGCCATCGAAGACCTGGATCTCGCCGCGATGTTTGTGATGGGTCTTGTGCATCCGCATGCAGTTCTCGAAGTCGGGATGAGGTTCCCGCTTCCCCTTGTACCGGGCGAGCGATGCGTCGACCGCTTGATCGAGAGCTCGCGCGCCGTCAATGAGATGCGCGGTAATCGTTCCTTGTTCGGGATTGTCCCCGTCCTGATTGACGGTCATGCCGATCAGGCCGCGCAGCACAATTCGGACTGGCACGTTTCACCTCCGTGATACACGGTTTATAGAACACTCCGTTACAGCCTTCCCGGCTTGTGATCGCTTCGATCTCAAGGGGACGGACGCACCCGTCAGTTTTCCCGTTCCAATCGCTTCACCCGTTCGACGATGTCCCCCCGAAGAGTTCGAACGCCGCCCACGTGGACATACTTCGCCAAGGATTGGCGTCCCGCCGCAACCATCGCACCTCCGCCCGACGCAACAACGTTGTCGGATCCCCGCCGCGGACGATCTGTTGGTGGAACGCCGCGAAAAAATCCGCCGTCTGCTCGTCGTCGACCGCCCAAAGGCTCGCGATCACGGCAGGCACACCCGCCGCGAACAGTCCGCGAGCCAGCGACGACACGCCCTCGGTGTCCGACAGTTCCCCGCCCGCCGTATGGCATCCGGATAGAATTGCCAGTCGGGTGTGCGTGAACGTCGCGTCGTAGAGCACCCGGGCGTAGATCTCGCCGGACGAATTGACCGCCGGATCGGGAGCCAGCACCAAGTGCGACTGGAGCGGCGCATCGGGTCTGACCACCCCATGCCCCGCGAAGTGAATGACGTCGGCATCCCGCGCCGCCGCGAGGAATCGTTGCGCGGTCGCCGCCGAGCCGACGAGCAGCTGCGGATGCGGATATGGGTCCGCGGCACGCGCCGCTTCGCGTTCGGCGCCCGGCAACCGAGGCAGCGCGAAGACACGAGGATCGAACGTTGGGTTCCCGACGGCAAGCACGCTTGCCGGTGGTCGCGACCGAAGCGAATCGAAGCGTGCGAGCGACGCCGTGTACAACGCCAGGCTCGGCGCGACCCCAACCTCGAACGATTCGATCAAAAAGCGACCGCCTCGCGCATCGAACAGAGCCGCGAATGGCACGAACTGCAATCTCTTGTCGGGAACGAACACGAGACGCGTCTCAGGGGTCAGCTTGTTTCGGAACGGCCCGATCAACAGTTCATACAGGCGCGCGGACACGGCGCGCAGCTCGCGCTCGTTCGGCGGTCCGCTGAGCAGTGCATCGAATCGGTTCACGACGTCGTCGATCGGCGTCTCGAGCGCCGTTCGATACATGAACACGCCGTCACGCCGGACCAGCCAAGCGACGAGTGTTCGGTCGAGCAACGCGTAGCTGATCACCGTCGTCGACGCCGGGAGTCCGCGTTGAACTGCGGCCAGTCGGTCGCGGGCGCCCTCGGGCTTCGCGCCCACGCTGGAGGGCTCGCCCCTCACGCGTTCGAGCAGCACGCGCGCGCGCATCTGCTCGAGAAAATCGAGCGCTCCCAGCGTGTCCGAGCGGCGCAGGCGAAACTGCAACATCGTGTCGATGACCGGCCGTGCCTGATCGAGGAATTTGGCGCGGGCGGTATCGCTCAACTCGGTTCGGCGGCGCTCCAGCTCCGACACCGCGTCGTCGAACGCATGTTGTGCCGAGTCGATCGCACCCGCCGCCATGTACGCGCGCGCCAGCAATACCTGGGCGCGCAGGACCTCGAGGAGATTCTGCGTCCGTCGATATCGAGCCAGCGCGGCACGAAAAGACGCGACGGCGGAATCGGGACGGGAACCCAGCCAAACAACACCGTCGACCAGATCGACGTTCGCGGTGTAGAGCGCTCGAATGGAACCGTCAGCGGTTTTTAACGAATACTCACGGGCCTGACGTGCACTCTCCCGCGCCTTCGTTCCTGCGCCCGCACGCGCGAGCAGTTCGGCCTCCCCCGTCAGTGCCCGAACCGTCGTCTCCGCATTGCCGAGCTGTTTGGCCAGCCGAACAGCGTGGGTTTGGAACTCCAAAGCGGCGCGCGGTGCGGTCTTCTGCGTCAGCATCGCGGCAATGGTCGCCAGTCGTTGGCGCTCTGCCGGCTCATTTCCGAATCGCGCCGACGCGCGAAAGGCTGCGTATAGCGGTTTCCACGCCTCGCGCTCGCCGCGCATCGGGGCAACGAGTGACGCCAGAGTGGTTCGCGGGCGGACCTCCAAGCCGGGCTCACCCGTCCCCTCCCCGTCGCGGACGGCGTCATCATAACTCGCCACCGCCGACTCGAGATCGGCGCGCAAGGCGTGAATCAGCGCCTCGGACCGCGCCGCCGTTCCTCGCGAGTACTTGTACGAGGACGGTGCATCGCGCCGAAGACGTCGAAACGCCGCCAGCGCCGCGTCGTAGCCCCGTGGGGTGTGGAGCTGGTACGGAACCAGGGCGGAATCATACATCGCGACATACAACGCCGCGCTCTGCGCCGACCGCAGCGACCGAAGCGCTTCCGTCACGGCAACGTTCGCCGAATCGAGGTGCAGCCGCCCTGGATCCAGGTACCGGCGCGCGTTCGAGTCGGCGACCAAGCCTCGCGCCGTCGCGTCGACGAGTCGCTCGTTGCGTGCGCCGGCTCGCCGCTCGATGCCGCGCACGACGTCGAGCCAAAGCGAATCGCCGGTCGTGGTGGCCAGCGCGCGCGCCACTAGTCGGCTGGCGGCGAGACAACTGTCGGCGCGCGGCGAACTCACCTTGTAGGCGCGCGCCCATTGGCCGATCGAGGATTGCACTTCGGCGCGAGCGCGCCAGGGGAACCGTCTCACGATGTCGGCGACGACGGCTGAATCGCCGCTCGCCAGGGCTCCGCGCAGTCGCGGCTCGTCGCTCTCCCAAGCGGGAGGGGTTGCGCGCAGCTGACGCAAATGCGCCTGCGCCTCCCCAGCCCACGGCGACGTGCGGTCTCGCTGCAGATACTCCGACCAGGCGTCGATCGCCTCGTCGCGGAGATAGAGCCACTCGAGCGCCACAGCGCGATTGAACCGCGCCTCCGCCAGGTCGGGTGACAGGACCACCGCGCTGTCGGCGGCGACGTAGGCTTCGACGATGGAAAGCGGATCCTGCTTGGTCTCCGCCCGTTCCAATAACGCGGCCGCGAGGTCCGCCCGAATCTCCGCGCTCGCTGGCTCGCGTCGCGATAGGTCGCGAAGCTGGTCGACAGCCGTGTCAGACTCTCTCCAGAGCAGGTTCCAGTCAGCTGAGAACCGCTGGGCATCCGCTGTTCGAGCGTCACTGGCGCGCACCTCCCCCGCCACTCGTTCCAGCCCGTCGGCCTCCGTCCACCGAATGGGCGGTGCGTCGCCACACATCAAGCCTTCGACGATGACGCGACGCGAGCTATCGACGGCACAAGGCGCGTACGCGAATCCGCCCGTCAGTCGGGCTCTGGTTACGCGATGCGGTCCGGTGGCGCGCGCCAGCGCCGCGACTGGTCGAAAGATGCGGTCGCGCGCCAGGACCACCGATGCGACGGCAGCGACGGGCAGGAGCCCGATGAGCAGCGCCGTCGCCGCGCGTTTCATTCCGCGTGTTTTTTGATCAGCGAGCGGAGCGCGTCGCGCTCGAGGTCGAAGTCATGATCGGTTGCATCCGGGCGCGCGAGGTCGGATGCACGGCGCAAATCGATCGAATCGCTGCGGGTGCCGCCGGCTCGTGTCAGCGCGTCGTTGACGAGGCGGGTCGAAAGTTCCGACCGGAAGAATTCATGTGAACGCGCACCCGCCGCCAACTGCGCCGCGGCCGACCATTTTCCAAAGTTGAACCAAAAGGCGTCGGCCGGCCTGCCGGCGAGCAGCGAGCCGAGCGCGTCCTCCGCGTGCGAGGCGTCGGCGAGCAGTTGTTCGCGCTGCGCGCCGGCAGCCTCACGCCGAAGATTCGCGTACCGCGCGGAAACGAATTGTGAGAACTGCACGGTGGACATCCGGTCGAGTATCTCTCCGAGGACTCGGTCCGCGGATTGCCGATCATCCGCGACGATGGCGGTACGAAGATCCAATGCCTGCACACCCAGTCGGAACGCGGTCGTCGAGTCCGCGAGCGACGATGTCGAGCCGCGAGTGACGGACCATCCCCGTTCCTGCCCACCGCTCGTCGCCGCGCGGAGGTCCGCGGCGCCGACGGCCCTGACGAGGGCGGTCGCCGAGACCGTCGCATTCCGCTCGGAACGAACCCCGCTCTGTGGCAATACCATGAAAAGGAGGACAGCCGCCGCGGCCGCCGGTGCCACCACCCACCATACCGGCCGCCGCGCCCACCGACGGCCACGCGCAATCGGAATTACGCCGTCGCCCATCTCGGCGCGAGCTCGGGTCGCGTCGACGAAGACATCGAACGCCGCATCGGAGGTCGCGAGCAGCGTCATGGCACGCTCGCGATCGGTCGGTCCGAGGCGGCCGTCGATGAAGGCGGCGATCAAGTCGAGGTCGATTGCTGATTCAGGTGTGCTCATGGCTTTGCGACAGGGGCGGACTCACGGGTGTGCCACGTCGTCGGGGCACCCAACGACCGCTTCTATCATTATGGGACGGACCCAATTCACGGATTTCGGCGCGTTCATGAGGATTCAAAGAATGCGAACGAGTCCGGTCCGATCCCCTCCCGCTCGAGGGCAGCGGACAGCGTTTCGAGCAGGCGAGCGATGCGGGCATACAGCGGCTTTTGCGGAAGACCGAGCGCCCGCGCCACATCAGCCACGGACAGACCTTCGTAAAACCGCAGTTTGATGATCAGTTGATCTTCGCTCGCCAACGTCGCGAGCCATCGCGTCATGACCGCATGAGCGGAGGCATGGTGTTCCAGACGTTCCGCCTCGAGCACGCGACCATCCGATTGAGAAACGGCGGCCACCTCGGCCAGCGCCTCCTCACCCTCTATTCGGCGCGGCGCGCGGACGGGAAGCTTTTTCGCGATCTCTCGAAGATGCGCTCGATCGACATCGAGCCGGCCATTCCGCTCCACGAGGCCGCATGCGTCCTCAAATGAGAACCCATCGCGGTACATGGCGGTCTCCAGAAGGACCGCCGGTTGCCCAAGCCGTTTTGCCTCGGCCGACGGGCGCCATTTGCCCCACATCTTCACTCGGTAGTCACGCAACAGGTTGGCAACGACCACGGTGAGAAAGGTGGTCAGGCTGCTGTCGCCGCGATGCTTTCGGATCACGGCATAATCATCTTCCAGCAGTCGGAGTCGAACCTCGGACGCGAAATCCTCCGCGTCGGCGCCGCGAATCCCATGGCGCCGGCACAGCGAGCTCGCGATCCTGTCGATCGCCTGCAAATGCTGCAGGTAGAGTGCGGCGGGAGCTCCGATCGCGGCGATGAAGAAGAAGTGCGGCATCGCGCCAGGCGCGTTATGGCAGCCCAGGCCGCGCGGTACGCACGGCCAAGCCGACAGAGCAGGCTCGCATAGTGGGGCGCGGGAGAGGGTGGGCACCGATGCACTGGACCGCGTCCGAAGTTCACCCCGGGAGCCGAGCCACGCAAGACGAGCGGAGCGGGAACAACCGGTTCCCGATCGCGTCCTGAAACCTTGCACGGGCCGCCGCCGATAGTAGAGGGTCTACCGCCCTGATGGTAGACCCTCTACTATCGCGACATGCCGTCATCCGACGATCGCCTCGAGCTACTCCAGGGCACCCTCGACATGCTCATTCTCAAGACGCTGCTCTTCGGGCCGACCCACGGCCATGGGATCGCGTCGCACATCCGCCGTACCACCGGCGAAACGCTTGTCGTCGAACATGGCTCCCTCTACCCGGCGCTGCACCGGCTTCAGCGCGACGGTTACATCGCCGCAAAGTGGGACAAAGCACCCGACAAAAATCGAGAACTGAAGTACTACCGGCTCACGGCCGCCGGCCGGCGCCGACTCGCCCACCAGGAATCCCGGTGGAACGAGCTCGTTCGCGCCATCGGCTGCGTGATGACACCCGCCCCGGAGGTCTGATCATGCTGCGCCGAATCATCGCCCGGCTCACTCGACGCGGTTCACCCTCCGACGCCGACATCGAACGCGGATTGCGCGACCACCTCGAGCTCGAGGCCGACTCATTGGGGAAGAAAGACGTCCCGGAACAGACCGCGCGACTGGCCGCTCGACGGCAATTCGGCAATCTGAGTACCGCGCGCGAGTCCGTCCGCGATGTCTGGCGATGGACTTGGCTCGAACACCTCGAGCAGGACATGCGCCATGGATGGCGCGCGATGATCCGCAGCCCGGCCTACAGCGTGGCACTCATCGCCACGATAGGCATCGGCATTGGCGCGAGCACGACCGTCTACACGCTCGCCCGCGCGATCCACACGCCATTCCCCGCCCTGCCGCAGAACAAACTCGTCTGGATCACCTACGGCAACGCGCGCTGCGGCGTCGATTGCACCGAGCTGTCGCCCGCGGCGTTTGCCGCCGTGCAACAGCGCGCGTCGTCGATCACCGCTATCGGCACGTACAACTGGACGGCGGCGTTGCGCGGCGCGGAAGGCAGCGAGCCGACGCGCGGATTCATGGTCTCGCCTACCACGTGGGAAGCTATCGAGGCGCCGTTCGCCGCGGGGCGCGGCTTTCCGAACGGCGCGGGCGACGCCGGTGGGGCGACGTACGTCGTTCTTTCATATGAGTTCTGGCAACGCCGGTTCCACGGGAGTCGCGGTGTCATCGACTCAGTCATCACCTTGGGCGAGCAGCCCAGAACCGTTGTCGGCGTGCTCGCGAAGGACGTCGTCTTTCCCATGGTGGCGGACGTCTACGCCCCGTTCCGCGTGACCGCACACGACGCGAACGACCACGCGTCTCGGTACCTCGCCGTGTTCGCGCGTCTCAATGGCGACGCGACGGTCGACCGAGCCGCGGCCGAAGTACGGACGATCAACGCCCAGTTGATCCGCGAGTCGCCGAAGACCGATAGCGGTTGGGTCCTGCGCGCGCGGCCTATCGCGGACTATCACACGGACGACGTGGTGAGCCTCGAGGCGATCGCCGGGGTCGCGGCGCTGCTGGTCTTCGTCGCGGCCTGCTTGAGCGCGGCGAACCTCGCCCTCGCGAGATTGTCGACGCGTCGTCACGAGCTCGCTCTGCGCGCCGCACTCGGCGTCGGGCGCTGGCGGCTCGCGCGGCATCTCCTCACCGAAGCCGGACTACTCTCGTTCGCGGCGGGAGCACTCGGTGCCGTGCTCGCACGATGGGGGGTGCGAATGATGCGCGACGCCATCCCCGCGAATTTCGCGGCCTTTGTTCCTGGATGGGCGAGAATGAGAATCGACCCGCACATCCTGCTTTTCGCGCTCGCCGCCGCGCTATTGGCGATGTTGACCTTTGCGCTCTTGCCGGTGCTGCGCGCCACGCGCATTGATCTTTCGAGCGTGCTCGCGGAAGGCGGTCGGACGAACGCCGGCGGCAGGTATGGGACGCGGATGCGTGCAACGCTCGTCGTGCTCGAGGTGAGCATCGCTCTCGTCCTCCTGACCGGCGCTACGCTGTTCATGCGTAGTGTGCGCAACATGATCGGTGGGGACGCCGGCGTGCGGCTGGACCATGTCCTCGTCATGGACGTCACGCTGCCACCGCGTGCCTCCGATTCGTCGCACATCGACTTCATTCGTCGGCTGGATGTCGGCTTGCGCGACGTCCCGGGTATTCGCGCGGCCGGCATGGGAACGTCGACGCCGCTGAGCAACAACTTCGGCGGTATTGCGTTCGACGTGCCCGGCCGGGCGCCCCAGCCGAACGGTCAGCCACTCACCGGTATCGGGCAGCAGGTGACGCCGAGCTATCTCCAGGCCACCGGTGTGCGCATCGAAGCCGGACGCGGGATCGACGATCGGGACGTCGCGGGAGCGCAGCGCGTGGTCGTCATCAATCGCTTCATGGCCGACGCGCTGTGGCCGCAAGGGGGCGCCGTCGGCCGACTCGTCAAGATCGGCGACTCGACATGGAGCGTCGTCGGTATCGCGTCGAACGTGCATCATGGTGGAGTCGATGAGGAGATGCGCTACACGATGTATCGGTCGCTGTATCAGTCGCCGCGCAATTTCGGTGTGCTGGCGGTGTGGACGTCCGCCGATCCCGATTCGATGCGCGATGTCGTGCGCGGCATCGTCGCGCGCACCGATCCGTCGGTCGCCGTCGGCAACATGATGTCGATGCACGCCATGCAGGCGCGCCACGTGTCGCCGTTCACGATGATGGCAGGCATGATGTCGCTCCTCGCTATCGTGACGATGACGATCGCGACGGTAGGGTTGTATGGATTGATCGCGTACTCGGTGGCGCAGCGCACACGCGAGATCGGTGTGCGAATCGCGCTTGGAGCCAGCCCGCGCAACATCCTCGGACATGTCGGGAGCGGCGCGTTGCGCCTTACGGCTGTCGGGATCGTGTTCGGCCTGGCCGGCGCCGCTGTATTCGCGCGCCTGTTGACCTCGATGCTGTATCGCGTGAGTCCAAGTGACCCCGGCACGTACGTCGAGGTCTCCCTCGGGTTGCTGATCGTGGCGTTGACGGCTGCGTGGGTGCCGTCCTGGCGCGCGGCGCGGGTGGATCCAACAGTTGCCCTTCGCGACTGAGCGGCGCCTGCACAGCACATATTCATACTACGGAGAACTCGCCGAGGCGCACCGTTGGTCGATAACCAATCCGAGCGGAAGTCCTATCGCGCCACAGTTCGTGGCCTCTTGTCCGGCCACTGGGGCATCCTGCTCATTGGCCTCGCCGCCGTCGGCGCCGAGACGGGCGCCGCCTTGCTCGAGCCGTGGCCGATCAAGATCGTTCTCGACACCGTTCTGCGCGCCAAGCCGCTGCCGCAGTGGCTGGAACGCGCCGTCGCATCCATGCTCGGCACGAATGCCTTGGGTGTTCTCGAATTCGCGGTCGGCATGGTCCTCGTCATCGCAATCGTGGGCGGCGTGGGTAGCTACGTCGAGAAACTCTGCGTCACGACCCTCGGTCAGCGTGTGACCCACGACCTGCGCTGCCGGATCTATGCCCACGCACAGCGCCTGTCGATGTCCTTCCACGACAAGAAGCGTACGGGTGACATCATCAGCACCGCCACGGCCGACGTCGATGCAATCCAGGGCGCGATCACCTCGGGAGTGCTCGACACCCTCTATTACGCGATGCTGTTGATCGGCATGAGCAGCCTCATGCTCTATCTCGACTGGCGGTTCACGCTGATCGCGCTGTCGGTCTTGCCGGCACTCAGCATCGTCGTCTACACGCTCACGCGCCGCATCAAGCGGACCTCGCTCGACGTGCGCGGCCGCGAAGCCGATCTCATGTCCACGCTGCACGAAGTGCTCTCGTCAATGCGGCTCGTCAAAGCCTTCGGCCGGGAGGATCACGAACGCCGCCGCTTCGAGTTCCAGAGCGAGAAGATCGTCGAGTCGACACTCCGCGCGCGTGACGTGAAGGCGAAGTTGGCGCCGGCGGTCGAAGTCATCGTCGCCATCGGCAGCGCATCGGTGCTCTGGTTCGGCGCCCGTCATGTGCTCGACGGCCGGTTGACCGCCGGAGCGCTCGTCGTCTTTCTCCTGTACTTGAGCAAGATGTACAAGCCGATCCGCGAGCTGTCGAAGATGACGGATACCTACTCGCGCGCGCTCGTGGCCTTCGAGCGGATCAACGGCTTCCTCGCCGTGGAGCTCGAGGTCCGCGATCAACCGGGGGCGCGCCGCGCACATCGCTTCCGCGGCGTGATCGAGCTCGACCACGTGACCTTCGCCTATTCACCCGACCGCCGCACCCTCGCCGACGTCAGCCTCACGATCCCCGCTGGTTCGATCGCGGCAGTCGTCGGACCGACCGGCGCGGGAAAGACGACGCTGATCAATCTCATCGCCCGGTTCTACGACCCCCAGTCGGGGCGCGTGTTGATCGACGGCGAGGACGTGCGATCGTTCTACCAGGAGTCGCTGCGCGAGCGCATGAGCTTCGTGCTGCAGGACACGCTGCTCTTCCGCGGTCCGGTGTGGCAGAACATCGCGTACGGACGCCCGGAGGCCACCCGCGCCGAGATCATCCGCGCCGCCGAGTTGGCAAACGCCGATGCGTTCATTCGCGAGCTGCCGGACAGCTACAACACAATGGTCGGCGAGCGCGGCGTGACGCTATCGGGCGGCCAGCAACAGCGGATCGCGATCGCCCGGGCCATCATTCGCGACGCGCCGATTCTGATTCTCGATGAGCCGACGACGGGACTCGACGCGGGCTCGGAGTCGCTCGTCCTCGGCGCGCTTCGCGAGCTGATGCGCGGCAAGACGACGATCATGATCGCCCACAGCCTGACGACGATCCAGCAGGCCGACCAGATCTTCGTCGTCGATCACGGGCGGGTGTGTGAGCGCGGCACGCATGCAGCCCTTCTCGAGGCGAGCGGCATGTACGCTCGGCTGCACGACCTTCAGTTCAGTCGGAGCATCGGCTCGGCGGGACTTCAGCCGAGTAGCTAGAGCGGCGCTACCACGTAGTGATGCGGGCCTACGCGAGCCCTTTCGCGCGCTTGTAGTACTCGATGTACTGCTTCGGCGTCGACATCGCGATCACCTTCGCGACGGAGGTGAGCTCGAGATCGTCGAGCGTCTTGAAGTGGAGACAGCACTTCCCCATGTCGAGCCGCTTCCCCGCTTTCTTGAATGCATCGACGAGCAGCTTCTGCGAGAACGGCGACGTGTACTTGCCACTCGAGGTGGCGTACGCGCCCATCAGGTAGAGGGAGTTGTAGTTCTTCTGCGCGCCGAGGCCCACGTAGCAGAGCGGCTGCCCATTGTAGGTGTCGGAGAATTCCTCGAGCGGGATCCCCCAGTTGATCACGCCCCAGTTCATGAACTCTGCGTACCCTCGCGGGAGGTGCCGAAGGACGAACGTGCGAGCCTCTTCGATCACCACACGCTTTTCCGGCGTGAGCGAGGCCATGTACGCGGGCACCGTGGCTGGGCGGGCGGCCTTGGCCGTTGACGCTGATTTCGGCAGCGATCCTCCGACTCAGAGAAGTGTTACAGCTGCCAGCTCAATAGGCAAAGCGCTTCTGACGAGAGCCCTTCCCAATTCGCGGGATAGTGTCGCACTCGGCGAAAGACCTCCGACGAATGG
The DNA here is from genome assembly GCA_025928335.1 of Gemmatimonadaceae bacterium. Classification (GTDB taxonomy): domain Bacteria; phylum Gemmatimonadota; class Gemmatimonadetes; order Gemmatimonadales; family Gemmatimonadaceae; genus JAQBQB01. Next base: position 797 of record JAICJQ010000092.1, on the reverse strand, counting down.
AAGAACAGGTAGCGATCGCCGACGGCGCCAGCCTCGAATACCGTCCACTCACGGCCCGTGTCGTCGCAAAAACAAATCGTCTCGCTCTGCTGTTCCATCCGCGCCTTGGTCAGGCGGCGGAGACCCAGTGCGTCGGGCTGGGCAGCGCCGGTAGGTTGCTCTTGACTATCTGAAGGTCACTGAGTTCGCTCCCGAACACAAGGTGTGTGCAGCGGACCGACCGGTGTGCGATGAAAATCGTCCGCGAGAATCCGCTTGGACCTCCCGGCGATTTGAACGAGACATTGCTGAGGCGACTTATCGTCTCGAGCTCTGTCCCGCAGCATACTGTGCGCATGACGACACTGGCGGATTGCAAGCTCGTGGATTGCATGCTCCACGTCGCGAACGCGACATGCGAGCCGTCCGATGACCATGACGGCCCGTCAGCGGGCGCGTCGCCCGAAAGCGCCTGGACGTTCGAGCCATTCGCGTCAGCAATGTAGGCGCCGATTGCAACGCCGTGATCGACGTCCTGGAGCGTGAACGCCAATCGTGGGTTTTTGGCGTCTGGCGACCACACCGGCTTGATCACGAACACGTCGAGCACGTCTGGGTGCTTGATGGCGTCGAGACCGTGCCGGACGATTGTGTGATAGTCGCTCCCGTCGGCGTTGACCACCGCGATGCCGCTCCAGCGACGAGACCAAGCACGGGCCCCGCACGCGCGCACAGCGAGCGAAGCGATCAGGGCGCGCACCAGCGCATTCTGCCACACCCTAACGGTTCAGCCAATGAAAGAGCTTCTCCCGGCCACT
>JAICJQ010000087.1 GCA_025928335.1 Gemmatimonadaceae bacterium | reverse complement strand
GGTCGAGGTTCGCTGCGACGCCCGTAACGCGCCGAGCGCAGCGATCCCACGTCGCTTGGGGTTCGGGCTGGTGAGCACGATCGAGTCGCCGTCGGTGACCGCCGGGCAACCCCCGGTGCAGCTCCAGGTCTGGTCGTTCGAGCTCGCGGCGATGCGTGGCGCGTAGTGGTGATTCACGTCGTCCTCGTCCACCCGGAGATCCACTGGAATACCGGGAACGCGGGACGCACCTGCCTCGCGGCCGGCGCGACACTTCACCTCATCAAGCCACTCGGCTTCTCGCTCGACGAACGTGAGGTTAAGCGCGCGGGGCTCGACTACTGGGAGCACGTCAAGCCGCGCGTCTGGCCTGGTTGGGACGCGTTCGAGCGCGAGTTGCCCTCGCTCGGCCAACCGTATTTTTTCTCGACCAAAGCGACGCGCCTCATCTGGGACGCGCCCCTCGGCATTGCGACGGACATCGTGCTGATCTTCGGACGAGAGACGGGTGGGTTGCCGCCGATACTTCACGAACGCTACCGCGAACGCTTTCTCTCCCTGCCCATGCACTCGCCGCACGTACGATCGCTGAATCTTTCTACGAGTGTCGGTATTGCCGTATACGAAGTACTCCGCCAGCGACAGAGTCCTTAGGCGCTGCCGGCTGAAGACCTTTGAACCACAGAGCGCACGGAGACACACGGAGGAACACAGAGAAAGGCTTTGTTGTTCTCCGTGCGCCTCTGTGTCTCCGTGTCCTCTGTGGTTAAAAAAAGATCTTTCGCGGTTATCTTGGTGGCGGCGCCTCAATCGAGAATCACTAAATGAACACGCGTCGTGAGTTCCTCATTCAAGCGCCCATCGGCTTGATCGGCGCTGCGGCCGCCTGTAGCGGCAAACCGGAGTCGCAGGCGCCGTCGGCGACGACGGCCGGCGCGCCGCCGACGTTTGGAACCGCGCCGCCGGTTGGGCCGGAAGTCACGGTCAATACCTTCGCCGAGGCCGAGAAGCTTGCGCAGGTCACCATGAGTCCCGCCGAGCGAACGATGGCCGCGGCCACGTGGCGGAAGACGATCGCGCCGATGCTCGAGCGGCGCACGGGGCCGCGAACCGTTCCCCTGAACCCCGAGGTGTCGCCGGCGACGCGATGGACACCGATCGAGTCTCGCGGGCATACACCGCCTTCTAAGGACCGGTTCGTCCGCGCGAGCGTCGATCCGGGGCCGTTGCCGGCGAACGATACGGACATCGCGTTCGCGCCGGTCACGCGGCTGTCGCGCTGGATCGAGAAGCGCGCGCTGACCTCCGAACGGCTCACCAACATCTACCTCGATCGCATCGCACGCTTCGACTCGAAGCTGCATTGCATCATCACGCTCACTCGCGACCACGCACTCGCGCAGGCGAAGCGCGCTGACGCCGAGATCGCGGCGGGCAAATATCGTGGCCCGCTGCACGGCATTCCCTGGGGTGTGAAGGACTTGGTCGACACGGCGGGAATCGCGACGACGTACGGCGCCGAACCGTTCAGGAATCGCGTGCCGACCGCTGACGCGCCAATCGTCGCGCGCCTCAATGACGCCGGCGCAGTGCTCATCGCGAAGCTCAGCCTCGGCGCGCTCGCGCTCAATGACATTTGGTTTGGCGGACAGACCATGAACCCGTGGCTGCTCGAGGAGGGCGCGTCCGGATCGAGCGCGGGGCCGGGCGCGGCCACCGCGGCGGGACTGGTCGGCTTCTCGATCGGCAGTGAAACGGGCGGGAGCATCGTGAGTCCGAGCATGCGCTGCGGTGTGACTGGATTTCGTCCGACATTTGGCCGCGTGCCGCGCACCGGCGCGATGACGCTGTGCTGGTCGCTCGACAAGCTCGGTCCGATGACGCGCGGCGTCGAGGATTCGATGCTCGTCCTCCACGCCATCAGCGGACCCGACGCCGGCGACGTGTCGAGCGTGCCGAGTGCGCTCGACTATGACGCGAACGCGAACGTCACGGGGCTGCGGGTCGGCTATTTCCCGAAATGGATGCAGGAAGCGCCGGCAACAGATGTCGACCGCGCGGCGCTCGAAACGGTGAAGAAGCTCGGAATGATGCCGATGGAAGTGTCGATTCCCGATTGGCCGCACGCGTCGCTGATGACGATCCTGTTCACCGAGGCCGCGGCGTCGTTCGAGCAGCTCACGCTCTCCGGGCAGGCGAGTCAGCTCAAGGCGCAGGTCCCGGATGCGTGGCCGAACCTGTTTCGCGAGACACGCTTTCTCACGGCGGTGGATTTTGTGCAAGCCGACCGTTTGCGTCGAAAGTTCGCCACCGAGATGGCGCGCGTTTTTTCGGAAGTGGATCTGCTGCTCGTTCCGTCGTTGCGCGACGAGATCCTGACGATCACCAACTTCACCGGACATCCGTCGCTGACGCTGCGCGCCGGATTCGTCCAGGTATCGGAAGCGCGCAGCGATTGGGCGCCCGATCCGGACCACCCACTCCCCAAGTTCTCGCCGCCGCGTCGCGTACCACATGGCGTCACGCTACTTGGCCGGCTCTTCGACGAAGGAACGGTGATGCGCGCCGGGATCGCGATGGAACGGGCGTTTAACGTCGCCGAGGAACGGCCTTCGGGCTTCTAACGCGGGCGCGACACCTGGCGCTTCGCTGCGTTCTAGAGTCTCTTGGAGTTCCCACTCGCCCACCGTTCGACGATGAGCGCCGCGCCCCTCGATCCATCAGCAGCCGCCGTATCGAGCGTGCCGATCGCCCGACGCTGGCCGGCATGGTACAACGTCGTCCTGCTCTGCGGCGCGGCGGTGCTGATCTCGTACATCGATCGCACCAACATCTCCGTCGCGGCGATTCCGATGCAGGCGCAGTTCGGATGGTCCGAGACGACGAAGGGCTGGGTGCTGTCGTCGTTCTTCATCGGATATCTCGCCTTCATGGCGGCGAGCGGCGCGCTCGCGAACCGATTCGGCGGAAAAATCGTTCTCGGCGCCGCCGTGCTCTGGTGGTCAGTATTCACGATGTTGACGCCGCCGGCGGCGCTGATTTCGCTGCCAGTTTTGATCGCGGCGCGCATCGCCCTCGGGCTTGGCGAAGCGGCGGTCTTCCCCGCATCGGTGAACATGATTGGCCGCTGGGTGCCTCCGGCAAATCGAACACGGGCCGTCACGGCGTTCTCGAGCATGCTGTCCGTCGGCACGATGATCTCGCTGCCGATTACTGGTTGGTTGGTCCGAGACCGTGGCTGGCCGGCGCCGTTCTTTCTCTTTGGCGCGCTCGGACTCGTCTGGGCCGTCGGCTGGTTCAGTGGCGTTCGCGGCGGCCGATCAGCCGACGTTGAGCCGGCACCGACTGATCGCGTGATTCCGTGGGCGCGACTTCTTCGCTCACGCGCCGTGTGGGCGATCATCATCAATCACTTCTGCGGCAACTGGGCGCTGTACGTCATGCTGGCGTGGCTGCCGAGCTACTTCAAGACGACGTTCCACGTCACGCTCGCAAACGCCGGGCTTCTCTCAGCGGCGCCGTGGGCAGCGTACTTCGTGATGGGCAATCTGTCCGGCTGGCTCGCCGACACGATGATTGCATCGGGGAAATCGGTGACGTTCGTGCGCAAGACGGTCGAGGTCATCGCGCTCGTCGGATCGGCGACATTCCTGCTCCTGCTGCAGACGACCAGCTCCCCGGCGGTCGCCGTTCTGCTGATGTGCGGCGCCGCCGGCACCTTGTCGTTCTGTCTCGCCGGGTTCGCCGCCAACCCTTTCGACATCGCGCCACGACACGCCGACGTGATCTGGGGATTGTCGAACACGGCGGGCACTCTGCCGGGAATCTTCGGCGTGTACATCACGGGCTGGCTCATCGATCGGACTGGCAGCTACAACGCGCCGTTCTTCCTCACGGCGGCCGTTGGGATTATCGGCGCCATCGTATATCTGCTGTTCGCGTCCGGAGTCCGAGAGATCGAATGAAGAGCGGAAGACCTTTTCAAAACACAGAGGACACGGAAACACAGAGGCGCACAGAGAACTGCCAAGAGCTTTTCTCCGCGTTGCTCCGTGACACTGTGCTCTCTGTGGTTCAAGAAGATCTTCCCGTTTACTTCACTCCGCGCCGCGGATTGACGGCGATCGCGAGGTTCAGGCGGGTATCGTGCGTGTTGTAGCTGATCTGCAGGTTGTACCCGTTGGGCGTCGTCGTGTGATAACTCTTGTATTGCGCGACGTGGATCTCGGCGCCGTCGGAAGTATCGATCGACCAGGGTAGCCCGCGCGCCTCGAGGGCTTCTTTCACTTTGTCGGTGTCCCACGGCGAAATCCCGAAGGAGATGTGATCGATGCGGCCGCCGGCACGCGCGTTGCCCTGGCCGAAGTTCGGATCGAGCGGATTCCCCCCACGGACGATGATGTCGCCGATGTCCGCGATCATCAGCTCGTTTTGACTTCCTTCGTCGTACGTCGGGCCCCAGCCGAGCAAGTTGACATAGAAGGAGACGCTGGCCTTGTAGTTCGAGGCGCCGAACGAGAGGTGATCGAGCCAGACGGTCTCCCAGCCGGTGCTCTCGAACGGAGCGGGCGTGGCGTTGGAGAGCTTTCCGTTCGCCGGGCGCGCGCGCCGCGTCGCGGCGTATCGCTTGCCGTTTCCGATCTGGATGTCGAAGCCGTCGGGGTCTTTCACATGAAAACTCTCATACCCCTTGCCGTCGTTGTCGGCCACCGGGTTGAGGTTTCGTTTTCGTAGCTCCGACTCCACCGTCTTCGCATTCCACGGCTCGATGTCGAAGGCGAGTCCTTCGACGACTGCCCGGACCGGCGTTGCATTGGCGCGGCCTGCCCTCGCCGGCGGAAATGAGTCCGCCGATACGCGGCGAAAGACCGCCGTTCCCCAGTCGCCAATGTCCATGACGACGCGTGTTCCGTCGTCGCTCCGCACCTTCCATCCCATGAGCGCCGTATAGAACGCCGCTTCCTTCTGCGGATCGGCGACGCGAAAGGCGATGTGGTCGAGTGCGGTCGTTCGCCAACCTGTTTTCGCGAAAACGGGAGGGATGGGATCGGTGTTGCATGCCGGCGTTCCGTACGCTCGAATGCATCGGCCTTGCGCCGGTGAGTCATGCCAGGGCGCGGAAAGAAGGACGGCGGCAGAAACAGTCACGACGATGAGACGTGCGCGCATTCGAGTACCCGGATCGTGAACGTGCTAACATGTCGTTTGCTGTCAGACGTGTCGAGCCCGGTTCGGCGCCTCGTGCTGGCGCTTGACGGGCCGTTGATCGATGTTTGCGTCGATCGGCCGAGCCACTGAACGAGGTTCACTATGAGAGCTCCCCGCCTGCTCCTCGCCGTATCCGGATTGTCCGTCGTCGCACTGGTGGCCATGGCGCCATCTCACAGGCCCCGCGTCGAGGTCGGGCCGAATGATATCGGCGGCACGGTCGCGGGCCCCAAAGGTCCCGAGGCCGGCGTCTGGGTGATCGCCGAGACACGCGATCTGCCGACCAAGTTCGTTCGCATCGTCGTGACCGACGACGAGGGCCGCTATCTCATCCCGGATCTTCCGAAAGCGACGTACGACGTCTGGGTCCGCGGCTACGGACTCGTCGACTCACCAAAATCGAAGTCCACAGCCGGAAAAACGCTGGATCTCCGAGCGACTCCGGCGCCGAACGCGCGCGCCGCGGCGCAGTACTACCCCGCCGGCTATTGGCTCTCGATGCTGAAGGTTCCTGAGAAGAGTGAGTTTCCGGGTACGGGACTCGAAGGCAACGGCATCTCGCCGAATGTGAAATCGCAACAGGACTGGATCCGTCTCCTCAAGTCCGGCGGTTGCACGGCGTGCCACCAGCTCGGCACGCGTGGTACACGCGAGATTCCCGAAGCGTATCGCAAGCTCGGTACGAGCGTCGCGGCATGGGAGCGTCGCATCCAGTCTGGCCAGGCCGGCGCGCAGATGACGTCCACGGCCGACAACATTGGCAAGCCGCGCTTCTTGGGACTGCTCGCCGATTGGACGGATCGCATCGCCGCGGGTGAAGTCCCCGCGGGGGCGCCGAAGCGCCCGCAAGGCGTCGAGCGGAACGTCGTGATCACGGAGTGGGATTGGGCGGATCCCAAGACATATCTGCACGACCTCGTCTCGACCGATCGTCGCAACCCGACGCTCAATGCCAACGGGCTGCTCTATGGCTCAACGGAGCTGAGTCAGGACTATCTGCCCGTGCTCGACCCGGTGCACAACAGCATCAGCCGCGTTCCGCTCACGGTGCGCGATCCCGCTACGCAGCCGGCCACCGGTCCGAACATGGGCGCGTCGTCCGTCTATTGGGGCGACACCGCAATCTGGACGAGCAAGAACAACGTCCATAATCCAATGATGGACGAAACGGGCCGCGTCTGGATCACCTCGACCATTCGACCGGCGGACAATCCGGCGTTTTGCAAATCGGGATCGACGCATCCGTCGGCAAAACTCTTCCCGATCAATCGGTCCGGCCGCCAGCTGGCGATGTACGACCCGAAGACGAAGAAGCTGACGCACATCAATACCTGTTTCGGCACGCACCATCTGATGTTCGCCGAGGACGCCAATCGCACGTTGTGGACGAGCGGCGGCGGCCCGGTCGTCGGTTGGTTGGACACGAAGATGTTCGACGCGACTGGCGACGAGGAGAAGTCGCAGGGATGGACGGCGCTCATTCTCGACACCAATGGCGATGGCAAACGCGGTGAGTACACCGAACCGAACCAGCCGATCGATCCGACGAAGGACCATCGCATCAACGCTGGCTTTTACGCCGTCTCGCCCGCGCCCGACGGTTCGATCTGGGGATCCACGCTTGGCTATCCGGGCGGCATCCTGCGCCTCGTGCCCGGCGCGCACCCGCCGGAGACGGCGTTAGTAGAGTATTATGAGCCTCCGTATAACAACCCGAACGTCCCTGTTCGCGGCTTCTCGCCGCGCGGTATGGACATCGACCGGAACGGCGTCGCCTGGGTCGCGCTGGCGAGCGGGCACATGGCGAGCTTTGACCGTCGCAAGTGCAAAGGGCCGCTGAACGGACCGACGGCAACGGGCCAGCACTGCCCCGAAGGCTGGACGCTCTACGCCGAGCCGCTGCCGCAGCTTAAAAACGTGACCGAGTCGGGGAGCGCCGAGGCGAGCTACTCCACCTGGGTCGATCAACGCAACGCGCTCGGACTCGGGGAGAACACGCCGATCAACACCGGCAACGCGTCGGAGGCACTGCTCGCGCTCAAAGACGGGCAGTGGGTGATCATGCGCGTTCCCTATCCGACCGGCTTTTACACGAAGTGGATGGACGGTCGCATCGACGATGCGAGCGCGGGGTGGAAGGGCCGCGGTTTGTGGGCGACGGTAAGCACCCGCGCGCCGTTCCACATGGAGACCGGCAGAGGAACCACGAGCAAGGTCATGCATTTCCAGCTGCGGCCGGACCCCCTAGCACGATGAGTGCGACGGAAAAGGTTGATCTCTACGACAACGTTTATGGCGACTTTTCCAGCCGCGCCGAGACCGAGGTCCGACGCGCCGCGTTCGGCACCGACATCGGCCAGAGCAGCTGGCTGACGGCTGACGATTGGCTCCGCTACGCCGAACGAACGAATGTGGACGAGACGAGCCGCGTGCTCGAGGTCGGGAGCGGCTCCGGCGGACCCGCGGTGTATCTCGCCGAGCAGCGCGGCTGTCACGTGACCGGAGTGGACATCAACGAACATGGCGTCGCCAACGGAACGCGCTTGGCCGCCGCGCGCGGGGTTGCCGATCAGGTGGCGTTCAACGCGATCGACGCGAGCGTCCCTCTCCCCTTCCCGGACGCGTCATTCGACGCCGTGCTCTCGAACGACGCCATGTGCCACATTGCGCATCGACGTGAAGTGCTCAAGGATTGGCGCCGCGTGCTGCGTCCAGGTGGCCGGATGCTTTTCACCGATGCGTTGGTGATTACCGGACCCGTGTCACAGCAGGAGATCGCGACGCGCAGCTCGATCGGCCTCTATTTCTTCGTCCCGCCAGGAGAGAATGAGCGGCTGATCGCAGCAGCCGGATTGCGCCTGTTGGCCGTGCACGATGAGACCGAAGCGGCAGCCGCGATCGCCCAACGCTGGCACGATGCGCGCGACCAACATCGCGGCGAGCTCCTCGCGCGCGAAGGCGAGACGAACTTTGAGGGACTTCAGAGATTTCTCGACTGCGTTCACTTGCTGTCAGCGGAGCGACGATTGTCGAGGATCTGCTACGTCGCCGAGCGGCCGGCCTGACGCATCCTCAGCCGAGACGAATCTCCAACGGCCGGCCGGCGAAGGTTACCGTCTTGGTGGGCCCCCCACCGGCCAGGCGAACCTGGATCGGTCGCGGGGACCGACCGAACATTCTTGATCCCGGCGCCAAGGCGAGCGACAACCGGCGCTCACGATCGCGCCAGGTCATTTGCATTCTCATATACGTCCCGCGACGATAGTCGAACGATTTGCCGTCGTCCTCGTAGAGCGACGCACTGCCGTCGGCGCCGGGATAGACCGTAATCGTGAGCGGTTCGTCGCTCGGCTCGTCCACGTATTGGCGAATCGGCCCGGTCGGGATGAGCGCGCCGGCGCGCACGTAGAGCGGGGTCGTCGACAGATCGACCGGTTTGGTGACGATTCGGCCGCCGCGCGCCCGCTCGTCGGTCCAGAAGTCGTACCAATCACCGTTCGGCAGATACACGTCGCGCGACGTGGCGCCCATCGTGACGACGGGCGCGACGAGCATGTCGCGGCCCCACAGATATTCGTCCCCACGCACCGACGCTTCGCGGTCGTTCGGGTAGTGCAACCACAGCGCGCGCATGATCGGCATGCCTGTTTCAGAACAATCGCGGACCGCCGTGTACAGATAGGGCATCAGACGGTAGCGAAGCTCGAGGTACTTCTTGATGATCGGCTCGACTTCTTTGTTATGCAGCTCATTTGGGTCCGCGTGCCAGTTGGTTTCCTGCGGGCCCCCGTCGCCACCGTCCCAACCCCACGGCAGATGCAGATGCCAATGCCGACCGTGCGCGCGGAACAACGGATTGAACGCCCCGAACTGGAACCAGCGTACATACAGCTCTCCGGTGTAGTCGCCAGTCGGGATGAATCCGCCGATGTCCGTACCCCAGTACGGCAGACCGGAAAGTCCGGAATTGATCGCGACCGGGACGTGTGTCTTGAGCGTCTCCCAGCGTGACTGGACGTCACCGGACCAAACGAAACCGCCGTAGCGCTGAACGCCGGCGGACGCGTTTCGGTGCAACGCGTACGGGCGTTCGTTTGGACGGTAGAGCTGCGTTCCCTCCCAGTACATGCGATGCCGATTGAGCCGCGAGATTCCGTCGAGGCCGTCGCCTTGGTCGGGCCACCAACCGTCCACACCGACGTCCATGAGAGTTTTGTGAATCGGCCAGTAGCACGACACTTGACGGTCCGGCGGCCACTTGTCGTCCGCGGTCCTCCCCGGCGGCAGCGGCGGCGCCGTGCACGGATCGTTCACCGTTCCGGTGAGCCGTCGTCCCTCGATCACGATGTGCATGACGACCTTGAAGTGCTCGTCGTGCAGCGTATCGAGCATTCGCTTCGGATCCGGGAAGTTCGTCGGATGCCAGGTGAATTCACCATTGCGCGTGTTCCAGCCCGACGGCGTGAACTCGGTGCCGAGGTAGATGAGCGCATCGCACGGCAGCTTCTTCTCGCGGAAAGAGCGCGCGACACCCATGATCTCGTCGGGGCCGGCGAGCGTGCGGTGGGACTGCTGATATCCGAACGCCCAGCGCGGCGGCATCTCGGCGAATCCCGTGATGCGGGCGTACTCTCGCATGATCCCCGTCGGCTCGGACGCCGATACGATGAAAACGTCGAGCGGCAGGGCTTTCGATACCACCGGATCCGGGTTCACCATCGAGGCCTGTCCGGTGTTCGGCCGCCGGACCGGCAACGTAAACCGACCCTCGCCGCCGGACAGATCGAAGGAGCCGTACGGCTGATGGATGAACATCGCCCACGGGCGCGACTCGTCGGCCGCCATTCCGATCAACCACTGGATCGGCGCGCGGGTGCCGTGCGTCGCGAGACGATAGCCGCCCTGCCCGTTGATCATCGGATCGGCCGTGCCGATTTTGTCGAATTGCGGTCCGCCTTCGCCCATGCCAAGGATCGGGCCGCGTCCAAGCAAGAACGATACTCCCGGCTCGTCGGCGCTCAGCGTGAGTCGTTGGACAGTTTTTCCCTGCCGCTCGACGTGAAGCGTCGGGGGCGCGGCGGAATAGCGAACGACGAGATCACCTGAACGCACGTGAGCGAGTTGTGACGCGTCAGTCGCACGAGCGCGCACTTCACCGGCGCTTTCGTCGGCCAGGGCGCCGGTGAACGGAACCCGCGCATTGTCTTCGCCGAGCGCTAAGACCGTGATCCGCACGGTCGACGGGCTCAGTGTGGCGACCCGAATCTCCGCCGGTTGTCCCGCGATGACGATCGGCGCGGGCGCGCTGATCCTGGTGAGCGCGGCCGACGCCTGAATGCTCAACCCCGCCGCGCCGATCCGTTTGAGTGCCTCTCTGCGGTCGATCTCGTCTGCCATTGCGATCTACGATCCAGGATCTACGACCTAGGATCTAACTGGTCTTCGCCGCGTTCTTTCTCGCTGCGTCGTATCCCATTGGAAACGCCACCGCGATCAATCCGTGTCGCTTCGCCTTCTCCACCATGCACCCGCTGAACCAGGGCGCGGTGTTGTCGAGCGCCACGGCGCCGAAGCCGCTGGCGGCGATGGCGTCGAAGTCGGGCGGTGTCACGCCACCATAGACGTAGGCGATGACGGTCTCCGTCGATTCGTTGTCGGGTGGTTCGTCGTGCTTTGACATAGGGAGCTTCCTCGCTGCGTGGATCTTACTTCCGGAGCGCCAGCTCCGTGAGTGCGATGTGGTATTCGCGCGCCGTGGCATCCCACGCCACGCGGTACGCCGCTGGGTAGTAGCCGGGCGTCTGGAACTTTGCCGGCAGTGAAATCGGGATCACTTGGTCGCGCACCGCTGGGTCAGTCGCGTCCTTCTTCGACAGGATGTGGGCGCGAGTGACCATCGGCTCCCAGAAGTGGAAACGTCCGTCCCACGATCCGTAGATGAACGTCGCCGTGAACGGCTTGTACGCGTCGGGCTTGCCGAGGAGCTCCTGGAGCTCCGCCGAGCGAACGTCGAGCCAGTGCAGGCCCATCATCGGCACGACGAGTTTCGCCGGCTCAACGCCCGGCGGTCCGAGCGCGACGTTGAACGGCGGCACGAACTCCTTCGGCGGAAGGTTGCCGGCCTTCTTCTCGAAATCCCGATTCGTCGGGACGATGGCGTCGCGTTCTGCTTTAGAGATCGTATAAAAATGGAAATCGAAGTGCGGCACGTCCTGATATACACCGTCCGGCTCGTGCCCCATCGGATTCCAATTCATCTCGACGAACGTGAAGGGCGTCTTGCTGTCTACAGGAAGGGCAAGGATGTATTCGTGGGTCATCATCATCGCGCCGTCGTGATGGCCGCTGCCGGCGGCGGGGAGACCGTCGAGCGCCGCTTCGTCAAAAGCAACGCCGAGCTCGCGCGGCGCACCGTCTTTGTCCGCGATGACATAGGCTCGAGCGTGGCCGTTGCCGACCTTCACCGCATCGCCATACCGCACGGCGGTCGGAAGGACGTAGCGCGGCGAGGGTGACGACGCGTCGGCCAGACGATTCTTCTGGGCGTGCAGGATGCCCGTCGGGCCGGCGATCGCGGCAGCGACGGTGAGGAGAAGCACTGGGTGGATGCGACTCATGATCGGGGTCCTCGCGTGAGTGGGTTTCTCGGTGCGCGGGGAAGATTGGTCAGCCCTGCTTACACACCGCGTATCGCTTCGAAAGGGCCGACTTACCGGCATCCCGATCTGGATCACCAACCCCAGTAAGCACCCCGTAAGCGGTGCGTCGTATCCTCGGCCCATGTCGAATGCACCGATCGTCGCCACGCCCAACGACGCCGGAGGGTGGGCGGAAGTCCGCGCCCACGACCGGGTTGTCCGCTACCTCCGCTCGGGAGCCGGTCCGGCGGTTTTGCTGCTCCAACCCGCCTCGTCGATCACGCCGTTGTGGCCGGAGTTTCTCGAGATGATCGCCGAGGGCAGACGAGTCATTGTTCCCGACCCGCCGACGAATGAAAAGGAAGCCGAAGAGTGGCTGAGCGCTCTCCTCGAGGGACTCGGCGTGCGAAATATCACCGTCGTCGCCACCGATGGCTTTTGCATCGCGGCGCTCGAGCGCGCGCTGCTCTCGCCGGAGCAGATCTCGCGCATGGTCATGGTTTGCTCCGGACGCGGAAGTGAGAGCGCCATCGACGGCAAGCTCGCGGCGCCAGCTCAGTCCGCCGCTATTCCTTTCCTGGTAGTGCGCCGCGATCGCTCAGCCGCCGAGATTCTTCCCGTCGTCGAGGCTTTTCTCCGACGCTAATCGGCTCGGCGCTTGAAAACACCTGGTACCAGGCCGTATTCTGTGCGACCCACCCGTCTGGTATGACAACGATCGACGCTCTACCCCTGGCACCGGAGCTCCCGGTCCATCTGACGCATTTCGTCGGACGCGACCAAGAGCTTGACGATCTGACGCGTCTCGTGCCGTCGGCGCGTTTGCTCACGCTCACCGGCGCGGGCGGAAGCGGGAAGACTCGTCTCGCGCGAGAAGCGGCGCTCCGCGTCGCCGGCGAATTCGGACGCGTCGGTTGGGTCGATCTCGCGTCGCTCGGCGACGCCGATCTCGTGGCGCAGGAAATCGCGCGGGCGCTGCACGTTCCGGAACGAACCGACGCCCCGCCGCGCGACGTCGTGATCGGATCGATCTGCGCCATTCGCACATTGCTCATCCTCGACAATTGCGAGCACCTGGTCGACGCCTGCGCCGAGATCGCCGAGGCGCTCCTCCGTGCCTGTCCGCGACTGACTATTCTCGCGACGAGCCGCGAGGCGCTTGGCGTGCCCAGCGAAACGGCGTGGTTGGTGCCTCCGATGGTCAGCACCGAGGCCGTACAACTCTTCGTCGAGCGCGCGCAGGCGACGTCGCCGGGATTCGCGATGACGAACGCCAACGGCGCCGCGATCGTCGAGATCTGCCGGCGGCTCGACGGAATCCCGCTCGCAATCGAGCTCGCCGCGGCGCGGGTCCGCGTGCTCTCCCCTGAGCAAATCGCGCAGCGTCTGGACGACGCGTTTCGGCTTCTGACGAGCGGGAGCCGCACCGCGCTGGCGCGTCATCGCACGTTGCGAGCAACGATGGAGTGGAGCTTCGGCCTGCTCAGGGCGCGAGAGCAGGTGCTGCTTCGCCGGCTCTCCGTTTTCGCCGGCAGCTTCTCGCTTGACGCCGCCGAGGCGGTCTGCGTCGGCGGGGACGAGTCGTTGGATGCCGAGGACATTCTGGACGGCGTGACGGCGCTCGTCGACAAATCGCTCGTCTATATGACCGCCGGCGACGGAATCGCCCGCTACCAATTGCTCGAGACGGTGCGGCAATACGGCAATGAGCGACTTCGCGACGCCGGTGAGACCGAGACAATCGAGCGCCGCCACGCCGAGTATTTCCTGGACGTGATCGAGGCGGCCGCTCCGAAGCTTTTCGGGGGCGAAACCGAGCCCGGACTGCTCGCGCGGCTCGGCGCTGACAATGACAACTTGCGATTCGCCGCGGCGTGGACGGTGCGCGGCAAAGGCCACGGGGAGATGGCGCTCCGCTTCGCCGACGCTTTCTTCTGGTACTGGTACGGCTCGGCGATGCATTTCGGCGCCGGGCAGTTCGGCGAGGGACGGCGCTTCATCAGGGAAGCGTTGGACCGCGCGCGAACCGAAGGGTGCAACACCGTGCTACGCGGGCGAGCCCTCGCGTCGCGAGGCCTCATTGGGTTGGCGCAGGGCGATTATCACGACGCGTCGGCGGCATTCGATGAAAGCTTGGCGCTCCTTCGTGCCGAAGGTGACACGGCGTCAATCGCCCTGGTGCTCTCGAAGTACGGGGCGACCCGCCTGATGTTGGGCGATCTGGAGCTCGCGTGGACGTTGGTCGAAGAGGGCTACGCACTGGCGCAGCCACTGCCGCTCGGGATCATCCATTCGTTCGTGACTTCCTGGCGCGGTTGGGTCGCTCGGGCGCGCGGCGACATGGCGACCGCCCGGTTCATGCACGAGGAGAATCTGCGCATCGGCCACGCGCTCAAGAATCGCACGACAATCGGGCACGGCCACGCCTTTCTCGCCGCTGTGGAGCTGGCCGACAATCGCGTCGACGAGGCCTTCACCCATTTTTGCGAGGCTTTGCCGTATCACATCGAGTTGGGCGACGGCTGGGGACTCGCGCTCGACATCGAAGGTCTGTCCGCATGCGCGTCGCTGCGCGGCCGTCATGCCGACGCGGTGCGATTGATGGGCGCCGTCGACGCCTTGCGCGAGCGGAGCGCGGTTGCACTCCCGGCCTCGGACGCCGCCGATCGTGCCGAGCGCACGTCGCGCCTTCGGCACAAGCTCGGCGACGCGTTCGACAGGTTGTACGCGGAAGGTCGCTCGCTGACGATGGATGACGTGGTTGGAATCGCCACGGACGCGAGCGTGATGCACACGTCGGAGTTTCGTGTACCTCCGTTCATCGCCGCGAATGCCGCTGCCGAAGTCAAAGGCGACGGCCTGCGCGTTTCGGCACTCGGACCGCTGCAAGTCATGATCGGTGGAAGGACGGTGGATGCGGCGGCGTGGGGCTCGGCACGACCGCGCGAGCTGCTCGTCTACCTGCTCATGCACCCGGACGGCAAAACGAAGGAACAGGTGGGTCTCGTGTTCTGGCCCGACGCGAGCGCGGCGCAAGTTCGCAACAATTTCCACGTCACGCTGCACCGTCTGCGCAAAGTGTTGGGCAACGCCAACTGGGTCACGCTTGCCGGTGACCGCTACCGCATCGACCCCGCGATCGTCGACGAGCTCGACGTCGCCGAGTTCGAGCGCGAAGTCGAATCAGCGCGTCGCACACTGGTGCGCGGCGGCGGCATCGACGCCGTCGCGACCCTCGAGCGAGCCCTGGCGCGCTATCGCGGCGATTTCCTCGACGGTGAACCTGTCGGCGATTGGCACCTCGAACATCGCGACCGCCTGCAGCGCGTTTACGTCGATGCGCTCATGGAGCTCGGCGGACGGTACGTCGAGGAAGAGCGGCACGCCAAGGCGGCCGACGTATTTCGTCGAGTGCTCGCGCGTGACGAACTGCACGAAGAGGCGTTGCGCGCGCTCATGCGGTCGTTGTCGGAATCGGGCGAGCGTTCTCAGGCCCTTCGCGCTTATCGCATGTTCGCCACGCGCTTGAAGGAGGAGCTGGAGGCGGAGCCGGAGGAAGAGACCCTGCAGCTCTCGGAGGACTTGCAGGCTTCGAACGCGTGATTCTCGAACATCTTTTGAAACACGGAGAGCACAGAGAGCACAGAGAAAGCTCTGGCGGAAAGTTCGCCCCGACCGGAGCCGGGAATTTGTTGTTGAAACCTCGGGACGCTTTTGGCTGGGAGCCGTCCCGAGGTTTTCGTCATAAGTTCTTTCGGGCTCGTGGAGCGACGACTCCAGCGTCGGTGCTTTCTCTGTGCTCTCTGTGCTCTCTGTGTTTCCAATAACCGAGCCTGCGGCCTCGCCAAAGGCCGAATGTGCCAAGCGAGGCTGTCCTTACGAGCCTCGATCTGGCGCCGTAAGTTCGGCCATCCCAACCTCGACATATGTCGACCCAATCAGCTCGTCGACAGTTTCTCCGCTACCTCGCCGGCAGCCCGCTCTTTGCCCTCGGCGGCGTGAACGTCGCGCAGATCGCCCGAATGCTCGATGGCTCGAGCGCCGAGCGGAGTCGCGCGCTCGAGCTGATCCAGCAGCAGGCACAAGAGCCGACCCTCATCGCGTCGGCGAGCGAGGCACTGAACGTTTTCGACTTTGAGCCGGTCGCGCGCAAGAAGCTGCCGCCGGCGCACTGGGGCTATTTGGCCACCGGAACCGACGACGACGAAACCATTCGCGCCAACCGTGAAGGATTCACGCGCTGGGACTTGCATCCGCGCCGGCTCGTCGACGTCTCGCACATCGATACATCGGTGAAGATGGCCGGCACGACGTGGGAAACGCCGATCGTCATCAATCCCGTCGGAAGCCAGCGCGCGTTTCATCCCGAGGGCGAGCTGGCGGTGGCGCGCGCGGCCAAGGCGCGCCGGCATCTGATGGTCCTCTCCAACGTCGCGACGACATCGATCGAAGACGCGATCGCCGCGCGTGGCGCGCCGGTCTGGTCTCAGCTCTACCACCGGACCGACTGGAACGAGACGAAGCAGATGGTAAAGCGCGCCGAGGCAGCTGGTGCCCCGGTGCTCGTCTTTACCGTCGATCTCATCGCCGGCAGCAATCGCGAAACGATGCTTCGCGCGCAGACGGTCGACACGCGCAATTGCGAGAACTGTCACGTCGGTGGCCGGCCGCGTCCGGGCGTCGAAGGAAGTGCGGTCCGTCAGGACACGCGGCGCAAGCCGATGATCGCCGGCATCGTTCCCGGCGAGAAAGCTCCCGAAGTGGGCACGCCGACCTGGGAATTCATCAAGCGGCTTCGCGATTCGACGTCGATGAAGATCTTCATCAAGGGCATCGTCACGCGGGAGGACGCGGAGCTGGCGATGGAGAACGGCGTCAGCGGCGTCTTCGTGTCGAATCATGGGGGACGCGCCGAGAACAGCGGTCGCGCGACGATTACGAGCCTGCCCGAGGTCGTGGCTGGTGTTCGGGGGCGCGGCGTCGTCATCGTCGACGGCGGATTCCGTCGCGGCACCGACATCTTCAAGGCCCACGCACTCGGCGCGACAGCGATCGGCATCGGACGCCCTTACATCTGGGGATTGGCGGCGTTCGGGCAGGAAGGAGTGGAGACCGTATTGTCGCTGCTACGACACGAATTCGAGGTCGTGATGAAGCAGGCCGGCACCACGTCTATTTCAAAGATCTCGAAGAGCTACATCGTTCCGCACAACGGTTGATTCAGGTTGATTTGAAACACGGAGAGCACAGAGATCACAGAGAAAGCACTGGGGCGAAGGTCCGTCGCGCTACGAGCCCGAGGTGATTGATTAAAGACCTCAGGATACTTTCCATTCCGAAGTGTCCTGAGGTTTGGCATCAATCATTTTTGGCTCGTGCCGCGCGGTGCTCTCTCCGCGGTGCTTTCTCTGTGATCTCTGTGATCTCCGTGCTCTCTGTGTTTAGAAAGCAGTACGGCAGCCATCCCGATCGAGATCAACCAACT
>JAICJQ010000050.1 GCA_025928335.1 Gemmatimonadaceae bacterium | reverse complement strand
TGGTAGTAACCGAGCGGGAGCTGCGGCAACAGAATCTGTTCGGACGCGTGTTCGTCCCATCGACCCGACAGCTCGATTAGCTCGCCCGTCTCCGGCTGAAGCTCCAACCGCCACGGTGAGCCGGGCGACGGACGAACGGGTAATGCGCGAACGCGTGGGTCGTCAGAACGCACGACGCGCACCGCGTCGAGGTGGCGTCGCCGAGCGTTGGCCCGCAGATCATCGAGGGCACCGCGCAAGCCGTCATCCGTCGACGCGTCGATGCCCATCGCCGCGAGCAGGGCGCGTCGCGTCGCGTCCGTCGTGACGCGCGTCTCGCCCGTGTGTTCGACATATTCGCCGACGATGCCCAACGCGTCGCCGAGCTCCTTGACGGAGCGGGGTGAGTCGATCGCCTCGAGCACGGTGCGTTAGGCGTCGGCCGGCGCCAGGACAAGCGCACCGAGCGGAGGAAGCGTCACCTCGATGGATTGCGGATATCCGTGGAAGGCGGACGGCTCCGCCGAGAACGATCGCTCGTCGTTGACGCCACTGCCGCCCCAGTCGGACGAGTCGCTCGCGAGAAGAACGTCGTAACGGCCTTCACCCGGCACGCCGACCCGGTAACGCTCCCGCGGAACCGGCGTCAAGTTGAGCAGCACGACGACGTGAGACGACCCCCCCCGCCGCGCGTACGACACGACCGAGTTCTCCTTGTCCGCGACATCGATCCAGGCGAACCCTTCCCAACTCGGATCTTCGCGCCAAAGCGCCGGCGTTTCCTTATAAATCGAAGCGAGACGCGCGACGTACCGGGAGAACGCGGCGCGAGCCGGATCGTCCCGCAGGTGCCAGTCGAGGCTCGTGTCGTGATTCCACTCTGACCACGACGCCAGCTCCGTTCCCATGAAGACCAGCTTCTTGCCGGGTCGCGTGAACATGTAGGTGAGCAACAAGCGCAGATTCGCCAATCGTTGCCAGTCGTCTCCGGGCATCTTCGACAGCAGCGATCCCTTGAGATGCACGACCTCGTCGTGCGACAGCGGCATGATGAATCGCTCGCTGTACTCGTACAGCATGGCGAAGGTGATCTGATCCTGGTGAAAGCGCCGATGCACGGGATCGCGCGAGAAATACGCGAGCGTATCGTGCATCCACCCCATGTTCCACTTGAAGGTGAAACCGAGCCCGCCGTCGCTCACCGGGGTCGTGACCCCCGGCCACGCCGTGGACTCCTCCGCGATCGTGATGCAGCCCGGCGCCTCCACGGACACCGTTTCGTTGAACTGCTTGAGAAACTCGATCGCCTCGAGATTCTCTCGGCCGCCCTGGCGGTTCCGCACCCATTGTCCGGATTGACGGCTGTAGTCGAGATACAGCATCGAGGCGACGGCGTCGACGCGCAGTCCATCCGCATGGAACTCGTTCAGCCAATAGAGCGCGTTGGCGACGAGGAAGTTCCGCACCTCGGGACGACCGTAGTTGAAGATCAACGTTCCCCAGTCGGGGTGCTCGGCGAGCCGGGGATCCTCGTGCTCGTACAGCGCGGTGCCGTCGAACCGACGCAGCGCGAAGTCGTCTTTCGGAAAATGCGCTGGTACCCAGTCGAGGATGACGCCGATTCCGCGCTGATGCAATGTGTCGACGAGAAAACGGAAATCGTCGGGCGCGCCGTAGCGTGAAGTCGGCGCATAGTAACCGCTCACCTGATATCCCCACGATCCGTAGAACGGGTGCTCCATCACCGGCATCAGCTCGACGTGCGTGAATCCGATTTGGCTGACGTGATCGGCGAGCCGCGGCGCAATCTCGCGATACGACAACGGCCGGTTGCCGTGCTCCGGGACCCGTGCCCATGAGCCGAGATGCACCTCGTAGATGCTCATCGGCGAGCGGACGGGGTCGGCCTGACGGCGTCCTTCCATCCACGCCTCGTCGTTCCACTGGTAGCGATCCTCGACCTGAACGATCGAGGCAGCTGCCAACCCTTGTTCGAGTTTGGCCGCGAAAGGATCGGTCTTGATGCGAAGCGCTCCCTCGCGCGTGAGCAGCTCGAACTTGTACAGCGTCTCCGCACCGATGTCGGGAACGAACAATTCCCACACGCCGGAGCTGCCCATCATGCGCATCGGAAACACTCGGCCGTCCCAGCCGCAGAAATCGCCGACGACGCTGACGCGCCGCGCATTCGGGGCCCACACGGCGAACGCGACGCCGCGAACTCCATCGACAGTGCGGACGTGCGCGCCCAGCTTCTTCCACAGCTGGCGGTGCGTGCCCTCGTTGAAGAGATGCAGATCGACGTCGCCGAGCGTCGGAAGACACCGGTAGGGGTCGCCGCGATCCCACGTCGCGCCGTCTGCGTAGTGGAAGCGGAACCGATACGAGAGTGGCAACGACGCCCCGCTGACGAACGTCGAATAGAGATCGGAAAGCCCTTCCGCCTCCCGCGTCATGTGCAGCACCTCGCCGCTCTCCAGCACACACTCGACGCGTGTGGCGTTGGGAATGAGCGCCCGAACCATGACGCCCGTTTCGCCGAGCAGCGAGGCTTCGTGCGCGCCGAGAATCTCGTGCGGATTGGAATGGTCGCCGGCAAGGAGGCGCTCGACCTCGGAGGTCGGCACGTCGGACGCGGTGGCGCTTGGCACTTCCGCGACCGAACTCTCGGTCGACGATGGCGGCTCCGCCGCGGATGCTTCGACGATCGGCTCGATCGAGACCTCGCGCTCCGGCGAGCGTTTCGCCGCGGCCTTCTTTCGCGGCGCTCGCTTCTTCGCCGGCGGCGCGACCGCGCTTGCCGCCTGCTCGTCGACCGAGCCCTGCGGCTGCTCGATCATCGACTCGGCGCGATCGGTTCGCGCTTCGTCCGTGCCGGCTTTCTTCGTTCGCTTCCGCTTCTCAGCCATTCGTGTCCCTCACCCCCTAACCTGCGTTGTTCGGTCGGTCCTCGTCGGCCATTCGACGGTTCTCGCCGTACCGCAACAGCTCGAGGCTGAACGGCTCGACCTCGATGCAGCCGGTGCCGATGACGTGCAAGTCGCGATGCGCGGTGTCGATCATCTCCGCCCACATTGCGTCCAAGCCATGGATCTTCGGCAATTTGAACCTGATGCCACTGTCGCTCGCGTTCAGAATCAGGAGAATCGTCTCGCCCTTGATCGGCCTCCCGCGGTCGTCGGTCTCGTCCGTGGCCTCGCCATAGATCAACATGCCAAGTGCGTGAAGGTTTCCGTTGCGCCAATCAGCGTCCGCCATCTCTTCGCCGTCGGCGCGGATCCAACACAGATCCTTTGGTCCGCCCTTGAGCGTCGGCTCGCCACGAAAGAAGTGTCTGCGCCGCAGCACCGGGTGCGCGTTGCGAAGGTTGAGACATTTCCGCGTAAAGGCGAGCAATTGACGCTTCCGGTCGTCGAGATTCCAATCGACCCACGTAATCTCGTTGTCCTGCGCATACGCGTTGTTGTTGCCCCGCTGGGTGCGTGCAATTTCGTCGCCATGCGAAAGCATGGGCACGCCTTGCGAGAAGGCGAGCGTCGCGATGAAGTCGCGCATCAGACGGAACCGTCGATCGAGGATGGCCTCGTCGTCCGTTTCGCCCTCCACGCCCCAGTTTCGACTGATGTTGTCGTTGTGGCCGTCGCGATTGTCTTCTCCATTCGCTTCGTTGTGCTTTTGCTCATAGCTCACGAGATCGTACAGTGTATATCCGTCGTGCGCCGTGATGAAATTCACGCTCGCGTACGATCCGCGACCGCTCGGCTCGTAGATGTCGCTCGAACCGGCGAGGCGCGACGCCAACTCGGGCACCTGACCGGGGTCGCCGCGCCAGAACCGGCGGACGGTATCTCGGTATTTGCCGTTCCATTCCGCCCACCGAATCGGAAAGTTGCCGACCTGATACCCGCCGGGGCCGATGTCCCACGGCTCGGCGATCAGCTTGACGTTGGCGAGCGTCGGATCCTGGTGAATGATGTCGAAGAACGCGGATAGGCGATCGACATCGTGCAGCTCACGGGCGAGCACCGGCGCGAGATCGAAACGAAAGCCGTCGACGTGCATGTCCGTGACCCAATAGCGCAACGAATCCATGATGAGCTGGATGGTGCGCGGGTGCTGCATGTTGAGGCTGTTACCTGTCCCGGTGAAGTCCGTGTAGAAACGCGGATTCGACTCAAGCCGGTAGTAGGTCCGGTTGTCGATGCCGCGCAGCGACAACGTTGGACCGAGATGATTTCCCTCGCCCGTATGGTTGTACACCACATCGAGAATCACCTCGATGCCCGCCGAGTGAAACGTCTTCACCATGCTCTTGAACTCGTAGACTTGGTTGCCGAGTCCTTTTGCGGCATAGCGCACATCCGGCGCGAAAAAGCCGATCGAGTTGTAACCCCAATAGTTTGACAGCCCCCGCTCGGCGAGATGTCGATCGACCACCGACTGATGCATCGGCAGCAGCTCCACCGCCGTGATGCCGAGGTCGAGCAGATATTGCAGCACCGGCTCGCTGCATAGCCCGAGGTACGTGCCTCGCAGGGAATCCGGGACATCGGGATGCAAGCGCGACATCCCCTTCACGTGACATTCGTAGATGATCGTGCGATTCCACGGAACGTTGAGCGGTTTGTCGTCCTCCCAGGTGAACGCCGGGTCGATCACGACGCATTTCGGCACGCCGCCGGCGCTGTTGTCTGGATCCGGCTCGAGGTCCTCGCTGGGTCCGCCAACCTTGTACGCGAAGAGGGCGTTGCTCCAGGCGATCGCGCCCGTAATGGCCTTTGCGTACGGGTCGATGAGAAGCTTGGCGGGATTGAAGCGCTGTCCGTTGTTCGGATCATACGGCCCGTGCACGCGATACCCGTAGTATTGTCCCGGGCGCACGTCGGGGAGATAGCAATGCCACACCTGGTCAGTGCGTTCGCGAAGCAGGATCTTGTGGGCTTCGACGCCATCCGCCTGATGATTGAACAGGCAGAGCTCGACCGCGGTCGCACTCTCCGAGAACAGAGCGAAATTCACTCCTTCGCCGTCCCAGGTCGCTCCGAGCGGATAGGGTTGGCCGGGCCAAACGCGCATTTCGTTTTTTTGGTGAGTGGGTGTGGGCGACGCTGACTCTGCAGTCTAGGCTGATTGCCGATACAGCGCCGCGCTCCAGGGCGGAATCGTCACGGTGGGCCGCCTGGAGCCTGCTCCATCGCGCGGCGAGAACACGCCCTGGGGAATCCGATCTTCACCACCGTATTTCGACGCATCGGTCGATAGACGCAGGGTCCATGCGCGTGCATTCGGGGCATAGAGGGGCACCCTGCGCTGGCGGTCTGAGCAGTTGTAGAGGTATACCAGCGGACCTGACTTCGTACCTTATTTCGCCGCTAGTCACCTCATCGATGACAGACATTGTGATTCGCAGGGCGACCGTCGGCGATGCCGCGCTTCTGGCGCGCATCGGCGCCGAATACTTCGCCGCCACGTTCGGCTCGCAGAACGATCCGAACGATATGAAAGTCTACCTCGCCAGCACGTATTCTTCTGCGAAGCAGTACGCCGAGCTCGCCGAGACGGACCGCGTGGTATGGATTGCCGAGTCGATGAATCGCGTGCCCGCGGGCTACGCGATGGTGAAGCTCGGCGCGACGTCGCCCGCGGTTGCGGCGAATCACCCAGTCGAGCTTCAGCGGTTTTACGTGGAGTCGGCGTTTCAAGGCCGCGGCTTGGCGCAGCAGCTCATGTCCGTCTGCGTCGACCAGGCGCGCGAATGGGGCTGCGACGCGCTGTGGCTCGGCGTCTGGGAGCGCAACCCGCGAGCAATCGCCTTCTATGAAAAGTCCGGCTTTCGCAAGGTCGGCCGGCAGTACTTCACGGTGGGGTCCGACCGTCAACACGACTTCGTGATGGCGCGCACGTTGTAAGCCCTCGCTCGGCCTTCTTTTTGCCTTCGTGCATGGGCTAAACCGTTTCGGTGAGGGTGAAGGATGCGCTGGACACCGGGTGGGGAGAGTCGGAACATCGAAGATCGGCGCGGATCGGGTGGTTTTGGATTTGCGCCGGCCGGCATTGGCGGAACCGTCATCCTGATCATCCTCAGCCTGGTTTTCGGACGAGACTTCGTCTCCGGCGGAGGGGGCGATACTTCACCAGCTGGCGGGACATCCAGTGGTCAAATCGCGCCGCCCGCCGAGCAATCGCCTGCTGAAGCGAAGGAAGTGCAGTTCGTGTCGTTCGTGCTCGACTCGGCGCAGTCGGCCTGGTCGCGTATCCTGCCCGCGACGATGGGTCAACAGTGGCACGACGCGAAGCTCGTGCTCTTCCGCAACGCGACGCAGACCGGTTGCGGAGTAGGACAAACGGCGATGGGTCCCTTCTATTGTCCGGTCGATCAGAAGTTGTATATCGACCTGTCGTTCTACGATGAGCTCCACAACCGGTTCGGTGCACCGGGCGACTTCGCAGAAGCGTACGTGCTCGCGCACGAGCTGGGGCATCACGTTCAGCATCTGGTGGGCACTGACGCCGCGGTCCGAAGGGCGCAGGAGCAGAATCCCGACGCCGCCAACGAACTATCCGTTCGTCTCGAGCTGCAGGCTGATTGCTACGCCGGCGTTTGGGCACACGAGACGCAGCGAGAGAACATCCTCGATCCGGGCGACATCGAGGAGGGAATGAATGCCGCCGCCGCGGTCGGAGACGACCGAATCCAGCGTGAGACAACGGGCCGGGTGAATCAGGAGACGTTCACTCACGGCTCCTCGGCGCAACGCGTGAACTGGTTCAAGCGTGGGCTACAGCGGGGCGAGCCGAAAGACTGCAACACGTTCGGCAGCTGATTGCCGTCGTAGCAACCGTCGGACTTCGTCTCAGCGGCGGCGTTCCTGGAGCAGTTTGGCCACTCCTCTCATCGGAATTCCGACCCAGTCAGGCCTGTTGTTCAGCTCGTATGAGAGTTCGTAGAACGCCTTCTCCGTCTCGAACAGCGCGAGCAGCGCGTAGGCATTTGGCTCGTCGCGCGGCAGCAGTGGGGCGCGGCGGCGGCCGGCGAGATATCCCTCGAGGTAGGCCGCGCGGACGTCGCGCTCCCAACGCGCTCCCCGCAGCTCGCGGGTAGCGGCGTCGAGCTTGGGAGCTCTGGACGCGAGCGTCGCCGCCGCGTAGGAAAAGCTCCGTACCATCCCCGCGACGTCGCGCAACGGCGACGACTTCTGCCTGCGCTCCTCGAGCGGCCTGGCTGGTTCTCCCTCGAAGTCGATGACCATGAAGTCGTCGCCCGCCGTGTGGAGGACCTGGCCGAGGTGGTAATCGCCATGCGTCCTGATGCGCGAACCGAGATCATCGCCGATCGTATCGACGATCTCGTCGACGTAGCCCGAGTAATGATCGCCGCGACGAGCAAGGGCGCGCGCCTCGGCCATTCGTTGAGCCGGGATTCGCCCCGTTTCGGTTTGCGTCTCGAGCAGGGCGAGTGACGCGCGGATCGACTGTTGAATTCGTTGAGCCGCGCTTTCCAGATCTTCGCTCCGCATCGGCTCCGGAGCGAACGCGGGTTCTGTTCCACTTGCCAGCGCGTCGTGCATTGCCCGCGTGATCGTGCCGAGGCGACGGGCGTCGTCAACCAGATTGTTTGTCGGGTCCCGGTTTTCCGGTGCCGCGAAGTACGGCCGGCCGCGGTCGAGCGCGAAGCTCCAGGCGTCGGTCGAGCCCGTGAGGTACTCCTGGAGCATGCCGGTGGTGATCACCGCGTCACCTATTTCTATGCGGGTCTCGGCGAGGAACGCCGGCGTGTTCGCGAATCTGGCAGTCGTGGTGAGAAACCGCGTCACCTCGACGTCAGGGTGAACGCCGGGGGACAACGTTCGAAACAGCTTGTAGATCGCGCGACCACCGATGACGATCGACGTGTTGCTCTGCTCCGCTGAACCAAGTGAGGTGGACCGATCGGCGGCGTCCGCCCAACCGGCGCGAATCACGTCGGCGATCCATCGCGTTTGCCCCGTATCGACGACCGTTCCGTGCGCGAGCGCGTCGACGAGCATCGCGCGAAAGGCTTCGTCGTAGAGGGCGTCGTACAATTGGAACGGCCGGCCTGCGTCATGGACCGTTGCGATGACAGCCGCGTTGGCAATCGACGCACCTTCGCGGATCCCGACCGGTAGCTGGTACTCGCGCTCCACGCCGGCTTCGCCCACGGCAACGCGCGCGAAGCCGTACCTACCCTCACCCCAAGGGAGCGGAATGAGCTCGGCAACCCGCGCCTTCGCCGGCGCCATTCCCTTCTCGCCGAACCAGCGCTGTCGCATGAGAAAGCCGAGCAGCTCGTCCGATTGAAGCGCCGACACGGCCGTGTGAAGACCTTCGCGATCGCCGTTCATCAGGTCGTCCGCTGAAACTCCTTCGCTTGCTCCGCCGCGAGAATGCGAAACCAGAGGAAGTTGTGTGGCCCGAGCGTGAGTAGATACGGCCATTCACCGATCGGTGGAAAGGCGTTTTTACTCCACAACTCCAGCGGCACACGTCCATTGAACTCGCGAAGGTCGAGCTCTACGAATTGAGCGAAGCGCGAAAGGTTGTTCACGCAAAGGATCGTTTCGTCCTTGTACCGTCGAATAAACACGAGCACACGCCGGTTCGCCGCATCGAGCGGTTCCCACGTGCCGCGCCCGAACGCCTGGTACTGCTGCCGCACGGCGATGAGCCTTCGCGTCCAGCGAAGCAACGATGTTGGTTGCCTGTCTTGTGCGACGACGTTCACGGTGTGGTACCCGTATGGCGGATCGACGATGAGGGGTGAGAACAGCGCGGCGGTATCCGCCTCGCTGAAGCCGGCGTTCCGGTCGGCGCTCCACTGCATCGGCGTTCGCACGCCGTTGCGATCGCCGAGGTAAATGTTGTCGCCCATACCGATCTCGTCGCCGTAGTAGATGATCGGCGTGCCGGGCATCGACATCAGCAGCGCGTTCATCAGCTCGATCTGTCGGCGGCCTCCTTCCATCAACGGCCCGAGCCGGCGCCGAATGCCGACGTTGATCCGCATGCGCGGATCGCGCGCGTACTCGCGATACATGTAGTCACGTTCTTCGTCGGTCACCATCTCGAGCGTCAGCTCGTCGTGGTTGCGCAGGAAGATCGCCCACTGGCATTGCTCGGGAATCTCGGGTGTCTGGCGCATGATGTCGACCACCGGCGTTCTATCCTCGCGGCGGATTGCCATGTACATGCGCGGCATCACCGGAAAGTGAAACGCCATGTGGCATTCGTCCGAGTCCCCAAAATACGCGCGCACGTCACTCGGCCACTGATTGGCCTCGGCGAGGAAGATGCGGTTCGGAAACTCCGCGTCCACCGTGCGTCGTAGCGCTTTCAGGATGGCGTGCGTCTCCGGCAGATTCTCGCAGTTCGTGCCGTCGCGTTCGATCAAATATGGAATGGCGTCGAGGCGCAGGCCGTCGACCCCCATGCGCAGCCAGAAGCGCATGACGTTGAGCACCGCTTCGAGCACGTCCGGATTGTCGAAATTCAGGTCGGGCTGGTGGCTGAAAAAGCGATGCCAGTAAAACTGCTGCGCTTCCGGATCCCACGACCAGTTGGACTTCTCGGTATCGGTGAAGATGATCCGTGTTCCCGCGTACTTGTTCGGGTTGTCGCTCCACACGTACCAGTTACGCTCCGGCGAATCCTTCGGCGCGCAGCGCGCGCGCTGGAACCACGGATGCTGGTCGGACGTGTGGTTGATCACGAGCTCCGTGATCACGCGGATCTGTCGCGCGTGTGCCGCCTCGAGCAGCGCGCGGAAGTCGTCGATCGTCCCGTACGTGGGATTGATCTCCTCGTACGACGCGATGTCGTATCCGTCGTCACGCAGCGGCGACGGATAAAACGGGAGCAGCCAGATCGTGTTCGCTCCCAAATCGCGTATGTAGTCCAGCTTCTCGATCAACCCGCGAAAGTCGCCGAAGCCATCGGCGTTTGCGTCGCGATAGCTCTTCACATGGAGCTGATACACGATGGCATCTTTGTACCAAAGGGCGTCTGTGTCCGTCACAATCGGTCTTTCGTGTCGAGGTCGTTCGTGGTCGTCGACGTGAGGGCTGCATGGTTTCGTGGTGTCTGAACACGCACGGGTACGCTTGCTGCTCCTGGCGACGGCATTCGTTCGGCCACCTCAGCTCCCGGAAAGCGCTTATGCTCGTCGTCTCCTTCGTTCTTGCCATGCAGTTCCAGGCGGTCACCGTCGACGCACGAGTAGTGCCGACCTGGGCGTTGCCGCCCGCGCAGGACACCCAGCCGCGGAAACGAAAACACGCCGTCCAGTACAGCGATCAGTACTACACCCGCCTTCAAATCCATCGTGTCGGGAGCTGGTTGGAGCTGCCGGTCTTCGGGACGGAGTACTGGCTGGGTCAAAAGTTGATTAACGATTCCCCACTCTCCAGTTGGGTCAAGCCCACGCACACGACCGTCGCCGCCGTGCTTGGCGGATTGTTCGTGGTCAACACCGCGACGGGCGTGGCGAACCTGGTGGAATCTCGCAACAGCACCGACGACCGCCTGCTCGTCTGGACGCACTCCGCGCTCATGCTCGCCGCGGACGCGGGGTTCATCGCGACGGCGGCCGTCGCCGGCGATGCCCACCACAGCGTGCAAGGTCAGGATCGGCATCGGAACGTGGCGCTGGCGTCCATCGGCGTTGCGACGGTCGGAACGGTGCTCATGTGGGTCAAACGCGGTCTGTGAGCGAGGCATGTTCGACGCGCAGTATGTGGCCCGGCGTCTCGTTCGGGTCGAGCCGAACGTAATTTCGTACGCCGCGCCACAGGTAGCGCGCACCGCTCAGAAGGTCGTGCACGACGTACGGTCGGTCGTCGTCGATCCCCATCTCGTGGATCGGGACGTGCACCATCGTTTCCTGAACATGGTGCGGGTCGGTATTCACCGCGATTAAAAAGTCGTCGCCCACGTCCTCGTCGAGCGCGAGGGAACGGGCGATCGAGGCTGGAACGTGGAGCGGATGAGGACTCGTCCATTGAAGAACCGGCGCTCTCCGTGCTTTGCGGTAGAACAGAATCGCCGGATTCTCACTCGTGTGAAAAGACAGATTCGCGTTGCGCTGGAACGCCGGGTTCTGGCGTCGAATTTCGTTGATCTCCGCGACATCGGCGTTGATGTTACCGCTCGCTTCGTAGTCGCGGGGGCGAAGTTCGTACTTCTCTGCATCGAGATACTCTTCGCTGCCCTCACGCACCGGCACGTTCTCGCCCAGCTCGAACCCGCTGTACATCCCGTACAGCGGCGAGAGCGTCGCGGCGAGGAGTAGGCGGATGCGAAACGCCGGCCGGCCGCCGTGCACGAGGAATTCGTGCAGAATATCCGGCGTGTTCACAAACACATTGCCGCGGTAGTACTCGACCATCGGAGAATGCGTCAGCTCGGACAGGTACTCGCGCACCTCCCATGGCGAGTTCTTCCACGTGAAGTACGTGTACGACATCGTGAAGCCCAGTTTGGCCAGCGCTTTCATGCGCTTCGGGCGAGTGAAGGCTTCCGCGAAGAAGATGGTCTCCGGATGCTCGCGCTGGATCTCGGCGATCACCCATTCCCAAAACGCGAGCGCCTTCGTGTGCGGGTTGTCGACCCGGAAGATCGTTACGCCATGATCGATCCAGAACAACAGGATGTCGCGGCACGCATTCCACAGCGCCTGCCGGTCGTCGCACCAAAAGTTGAGTGGGTAAATGTCCTGATACTTCTTGGGCGGATTCTCGGCGTATTGAATCGAGCCGTCCGGACGGACGTTGAACCAGTCGGCGTGCTCCTTCACCCATGGATGATCGGGAGAGCACTGCAGCGCGTAGTCGAGCGCGATCTCCATGCCGAGTCCACGCGCCGTCGCGACGAATCGATCGAAGTCCGCCAGCGTTCCGAGCGCCGGATCGACCGCCGTGTGGCCGCCCTGCTCGTTGCCGATGGCCCAGGGGCTCCCCACGTCTTCCGGCTGCGGCGTAAGCGAGTTGTTCTTTCCTTTGCGAAAGGTGCGGCCGATCGGATGAATCGGCGGCAG
Organism: Gemmatimonadaceae bacterium; assembly: GCA_025928335.1. Taxonomy (GTDB): domain Bacteria; phylum Gemmatimonadota; class Gemmatimonadetes; order Gemmatimonadales; family Gemmatimonadaceae; genus JAQBQB01. The sequence goes on along the minus strand of JAICJQ010000050.1, from coordinate 14,349 downwards.
ATAAACGACGTCGAAGCCGAGCTCCGCCAGGCGCGGCAGTCGCGCCGCGGCGTCGTCAAACGTGCCGTGTCGAGGGATCTCACCGGGGACGAGCGTCGTCTGCGACCTCGGGAACAGCTCGTACCATGCGGCCGCGCGGGCCAGCGCTCGATCCACGACGATCGTCAGCTCGCGCGGAGCGCGCGTGAGGTCGTTCGGTCGCAGATGCTCCTGCATGAGCGCGAAAAGGTCGTCGTCGAGCGCGCGTTGAATGCGCTTCTCGAGCGTCGTATCGCGACGATCCTCGAGCATCTTCGCGGTCAGCAGCAATGACGCGCGCGCCGTCGCCACTCGTGTGCTGCGCGACGCTGCCCGGGCCATTTGTGCCCCCTCGGCCAGCTCGAGCTGCACGTCCTGACCGGCCTTCACTTTTTTCTCCAACCCCGACCGCCAACTTCGGAAGCGATCCGTCCACGCCTCGATCGTGAACTTCCAGCGTCCGATTCGATCGACGACGAACGCGCCGTACCAACGATCGCTGTCGTAGTCGTAGACCATCGACGACCCCAGCCAATCGCTGTCGCCGGGGCCCAGGTACAACACGCGCGCGCCGAGCGCGTCGTGTCCGGCCTGGATCAGATCCGCGCCGACGACGACGTGGTCACCCGCGATTCGCTTGACGGGATGGCGCCCACCGTCGAGCTCCGGTGTGATGCATTCGATGACGATGTGTTCGGCGCGGCGCGGGTTGGAGCGCCGGTCGGTCTTTCTCGTGGCCACTGTCGTCGATTCGCGCGGGTCGTCGGGCATGAGTGGCCCGGGGGTCTAGCGGCTCGCAACATCCGGGCCCGTCTGAGGCCGCCAGTTGCACGCGTCGGCGACCCGGCGTACATCATCCGGTACCCGCCCGGAGGTCGTCATGCTGAATCGACTGATTGCGTCGCGACGCTCGCACCTGTCCGTGGTCGTCGGATTCGTGCTTCTCACGCTTCTCACGCTCATTCTGCTCGCCGTGACGCCCGTCGACGGCAGGAGCGCGCTAGCGCGGCGCAGAGCGTTCACGATCCGCGAATATCGGCTGCCACATAGGTCCCCGGACGCCGATGCGCCCGACCCCGCGGTCGCCGACGACGGGAGCGTGTATTTCGCCGACCAACTGGGTGTCTACATCGGCCGCCTCGACCCGGAGACGGGGAAGGTGACCGAATACCCCACGCCGACTCCGAACTCGGGGCCACATGGGATCATCGTCGCTCCCGACGGTGGTGTCTGGTACACCGGGAACGCGATCGGCAACATTGGGCGTCTCGATCCGAAGACCGGGAAGATCACGGAGTTCAAGACCGGCGACGCCGCGGCGCGCACCGGCGCGTGGGACCCGCACACCCCGTTGTGGTTGAACGGCACCCTCTGGTTCACCGCGCAGAACTCCAACAAGTACGGCACGCTCAACCCGAGCACCGGCGAGGTGAAGCTCTACGACGTCGCCACGCACGGCGCGAAACCGTACGGACTCCAGCGCGCCCCCGATGGCACTTTATGGATCGCGCTCTTCGGAGCGAACAAGCTCGGGCATCTCGATCCGAATACGGCGAAGCTGACCGAGATAGATCTGCCAAACGCCGGCGCGCGACCGCGCCGTTTGGCGATCACGTCGGACGGACGCATCTGGTACGCCGATTACGCGCGCGGCTATCTGGGCATGTACGATCCGCGGACGAAGACGGCGAAAGAATGGGCAACGCCGAACACGAAGCCGGATGCCGGCTCTGCGCCGTACGGTATCGGCGTCGCGCCCGACGGCGCCGTCTGGTTCAACGAAGCACGAAACTCGACGATGGTTCGCTTCGATCCGAGAACGGAGCACATGGAAGTCGTGCCCGTGCCCACAAAAGGTTCCGTGATTCGAAACGTCTCCGTCGATTCGACGCGCCACCGCCTCTGGCTCGCCGAAAGCGGAATCAGTCGCTTGGGGCGGATCGACTTGAGATAGTCGTCGGTCCGACGCCCCGACCTCGCCGTGCGAGGAGGCGCGGAAGCAACGACAGCATGATCAAGAGGGCGCTCGCTACGAGCAGGCTCACGAGCGCCCTCGTCTTGCCCCCGCCTACGCCTTCGACCAGGCTGTCGGCGAAATAATTGTAGATGATCGTCGACGGTACGATCCCGATTGCCGTCGCCAGTAGGTAGGCCCCGAACGGTGAATGTGCGAGCCCGGCGACGAAGTTCACGGTGCCGAGCGGTATGACCGGAATGAGTCGAAGTCGTAGCAATCCGTGGAACGTGTTCGCCTGCCCCACCGCGGCGCTCGCCCGTTCGTAGCGTTGCAGCCAGCGGGCGACGACGTTGTGGCCGATAGTTCGGGCCACCGTGTAGCCGATCATCGCCCCGACCATCGCGCCCGCCCAGCTCAGCGCGCTCCCGAGCAACGTTCCGAAGATCGCGCCCGCGGCGACCGTGAACGGAAGCCCCGGAAAACCGACCGAGGTGCCGATGGCGTAAACGCCGATGAACGCGATCGCGAAGACCCAAACGCTGTGCGAGCGCCGGATCTGGTCGAGATGCTGGATCGTGTGTCGGTAATCGAACCAGCCGAGTCGATATCCCACGTAGGATCCGACGAGCAGAAGCACGGCGAGCCCGGCAATTCGGATTACCGCGGCTTGGGTGCGAGGGGCGTTGTTGAGTCCCGCAAGTCGTCGAACCATGGGCCGACCGTAATTCACGAGCCGTGCCCGCTGTTCACATCAGGGAGGACACGGTGAGCGGATCACTCGCACGGTGCTGGTACGATCTCCCGAGCTCGCTACGCCGACCGAACTCCCCGCGGTCAATGTCAGCGATACCGGTCGCGCGCTCCTCGATCCGAAGGTCACGTTCGCCTGCGTGGCGGAGAGTTGCTGCCACGCGATAGGGAATCCGACCGAGTCGGCACGCGCTTCGGCGAACCGCTGCGGCGCGGCCCGAAGCTCGGTCGACGGACGCGACAACGTGAAGCGAGTCGGCAAGCCACGCGGCATCTCCGGCAAACCCGCGGACGAGTCGGCGCTCAAGCGATAGCAACCCTCGAACGTGGTCACTGAATCACGCACGCCGAGCGCTCGCGGCGCGTTGGCATTTGCCGTCATCGTGGAGACAGCGGGTGGTACGGCTGCGACAGAGCTCGCGCCCGCCGTCGCCGCCTGTGCCGTCGCACGAACCTTCTGAAGATCGCGCGTGCTGTCGCGAGGAGTGACCGCGTCAGCCGCGCGGCCGCGCTCCGCAACCTGAGCCTGCGGCGCGTTTGTAACCTCCTCCAGTTTCCGCGGTGCAGCTGCGTTGACGACGCGCACCGACGGACCGGGCAGCTTTACGCTGTCCAGCGTGACGCGCACCGGCACTGGAGCCGACGTTGGCGTCGGCGTTGACTTGGGTAGCGGCTTCGAGGGAGCGACGTCCACCGCTTTGTCCTTCTGGATGACTGACGAGGAGTCCGGCGACCGCAGCGTCAGCGTCGCGCTCACGGCCAACAAAATCGTCGCCGCGAGCGCAGCCCTGCCGGGAGTGAAACGGAGTCGGCGCCAGAGCGAAGTCCCCACGACCGGCGCCGTCGCACGGCCGCCGCCCGGGATCACTCCAGCCGGAATGTCGTCAAGCGCCGATACGATACGTGCCGATCCCGCAATGACGCCGCGAGCATCGGCGACCGCGGCGGCGCACGTCGAGCACTCGGCGGCGTGCTTCGCCACCTGCTCGGCTTCGAGCGGCGGAAGCGCACCGTCCAACCACGCGTGGATCGTTCCTTCGTCAAGATGCTGCATGCGAACCTCTTCCTTCTTTGTGCGCGGCACTTTCCTGGAGCGATTCGTAGGCTTCGACGAGCCGTCGCCGCGCCCGGGCCAGCGTTGTGCCGACTGACGCGACGGACAGTTCCAGTGCCGCGGCGATCTCGTTGTAGTCCAGTCCTTCCTCCTTCATCAGCAATGCCTCGCGATCTCGCTCGGTGAGCATTTCGATCGCGCGCCGGGCCATCGCCGTTTCCTGCGCGCGCTCGATCGTGAGCGGCTCGGGCTCGACGGCTTCCTCCGCGCGTGCCTGCTGTTGCAAAAGCTCGAGGTGCTTCCGACGACGCGCGTCTCGCCGAGCTTCGTCGCGGATCAAGTTGGTCGCGACCGCAAACAGCCAGCTTCGCTCACTCACGATCACACCCTGGCGAACGGCGCGGAGGAAGGTCTCCTGCGCGACCTCTTCCGCCCAGTCGCGATCCCCCAGCCGTCTCGTGAGATAGCGCACGAGCGGCTGGTGATATTCGCGAAAGAGGCGGTCGAGATCAGTCACAGTGCGCTACCAACCTCGGGTGATCGACTTCCGCACCGCGTCGGAGAGGTCCGCGACGCCCTTCGAATCGTCGACGCTGATCGCGATGCTCTTGCCGGCCGCGATCACGCGGTCGCCGAGCGTGAAGATCGAACGAAGCTCGGGGAGTTGAGTAAGGAGATCGAAGTACGCTTTCGAGTACGCCTTGATGATGATCGTCTCCATGCCGCCGCGGAAGCGGATGTCCGTCCAGACGCCATCACGCAGGGTGAAGGTGCGCCCGTCGATCTTCCGAGTCGTGCCCGCCGCGTTTCGACTCATATCCCGCGGCGTCGATCCAGTCATCGAATCGAGGACTGCGACGCTGGACGCCGCGCGCTGCGCCGCGGACGCCTTTGCCAGTTCGAAGCGCTGCTCTGCGAGGGGCATCGCTGCCGGCGCATTCATTGCTGGCGCCATGAGACCGCGACGGTTTGCGGCGAACTGCGGTTCAGTCACGAGATACGACGTGAACTCCGTCGGTATGCCGTACCGTTCGCCGAGCGTGCGAATTTCGTCGTCGATCTCCTGAGACGCGCCGTGCTTGCGCTTCTCGGCGCTCAAGTACCCAACGCGCTGCGCCGCCCACAGTCGCGCCACGAACTGGTTGTCGCGCTCGTGATCGGGCAGCTCGACGGTCGACGTCCAACGCACGGCGGTGCCGCGCCGATTTCCCTCGACGATCACGCGCGCCTCGCCATGGCCGGAGTAGCGCGCGAGCGCCACGAGGTCGTGGTCGGCAAACAGATCGCTCGGCTGCGACGGGAGCATCTTCGACAGGCGCGGATCTCCTTCGACGCGGATGCGCACATCGGTCAGCACGGGGCCGACCAGCCGGCTCGCCACGATACCCACCGTCCGCTCGACCGATTCATCCGGCCGCACGAATTGCGACGTACCGCGGCCCTCGAGGGCGAGCGTCTCGAGCAAGCTGACATTCACGTCCGACCCCAGCCCGAAGGTAAAGATCCGGCGCGTTTCCCTCGACCGTGAGTTCGCGTCGGCGGCGATTGCCGCGAGGCGGTCGGGCTGCGTCTCCCCAACTGTCGGTTCGCCGTCCGTCAGAAACAGGATGATCGGAAGGCGCCCTTCGGCGACCGCGGGCCGCACCGCTTCGCGCAGTGCACCTTCGATGTTCGTCCCACCTGATGCGTCGAGCGCGTCGAGGTACCGACTTGCCTGGCGGATGTTCGCGTCGCTCGCCGGCACGAACTCGCTCTGGAAATTGCGAACGTCGCTCGAGAAATCGATCAGGCGGAAGCGGTCGGTGGGCCGCAGCGTGGCGAGGAGTTGCCGGCCGGCGGCGCGCGCCTGCTCCATTTTTCGACCGGACATCGAACCCGAGACGTCGAGAACCAGTGTGATGTCGCGTGGAATTGCGTCTTCGCGTGGCGCGGCTGGCGGCGTCACGGTAATGAGCGCGAATCCGTCTTCATTGCCGGGGGCGTAGGCGAGCGCCGAGATCGCCGCGCTCGCCGGACGACGAGCCGGCACGAGCAGCGTCACGTCCTTCGCGTCCCCGCGCACGGCGACTTCGACGCGGTTTGCGTTGTTGTGAACATCCAGCTGATGCGTCGGCGAGTACGGCGTTCCCAGATCGGAAGTCGCTCGATACGAGAGCGTGAACGAGTTTGTCCCGTCGTCGCTCACGTTCGTCGTGCCCGGCGCGCCGCCGCGGAAATAGTCGATGCGAAGCGCGTCCCCTTCCCGCGATGCTACGCTCTGGAAGCGAACGACGATGCGCTTCTCCTCACCGGGGTTGATCGGAAAAATCCGCGCGCGCAACAGCCCGTGACCCATCCACTCCACGAGCGCGGGATCGCGCCGCGCGCGTACGATCGACTCATAGATGCCGCGCGCCTGGCCGGCGTTCATCGTTTCGCCGGAGACGAGCTCTCCGTTGATCGACAGTTTCAGATCTTGAAAAGTGGCGTTGGCCGGCAGCGGGAACAAGTAGTCCGCCTCGCCGATCATTCCACCGCGATTGACGAATCGTTCTTCCACTTCATAGCGCAACACGTGGTCGGCCAGCTCCACACGGACATCGCTTCGCGTTCGGGCGATGTTCTGCCGGCAATCACGAATCGGGGGAGCAACCGCCGGCCTCCCTTCGACAGGGATGATGCCAACGCCGCAGGGGCGTGGAATGATCCAACCTTGCGCATCTGCAGACTTCGAGACGGCGGCGAACAACAGCGGCGCGGCCAGCTCGAGCTGGCGGAACAGGGTCCAACGCATGACGAGTCCTTGTAGCGATGTGACTAGGAGACGTCATTCGCCGGAAAACTTGCACATCACGCACGAAAACGGCGGAGCTCAAGGCCCCGCCGTTTCGCTTTCGTGAATATCGGCGTTCCCCACCACCCAACGAACCCACCACACATCACTGCCGCGCCCGCACATAAAGCATCGACCGTACCAAGGGCCACCAACGCTCGAAATCTTCGACGGCGGAAATGGCGTGGCACGCCAATTCCCTTAACACCCGAACGAAGGGGTCAAGGCAACACCGTTTCCATTTCAACCGGCTGTACCAAATGCGCACTCGCGTTTCCGCACTCATCAGCTTCGGCCTCGGCGCGCTCGGGACGGGCGCCGCGTTGGTCGTCGGTGGTTGCGCGCAGGCGTCACGGCCGGGCCTGGCGAGCGTGAATCCTCCGCTCGAGGAATCGAGCAGCTTTTATCGACTCGCGTCCAGCAGTGCCCGATCGACGACGGTTTATAGCTCTCCGACAGTCTCTTTCGCGCTCGATCGCATCGATCAGCGCGACATGCCGCTTGACCAGACATACCGCCACCCTGCGACAGGCAAGGGTGTGACCGTATACGTCTTCGACGGCGGCGTTTCGTCGACGCATCCCGAGCTCGAAGGGCGTGTGCGCGTCGGCTACAGCGGATTCGCCGAGGATCCAAAGGTCTGCAATCCGCACGGCACCGCCGTCGCGGGTGCAATCGCCGGATCGACGCTCGGCGTCGCGCCCGACGCCGACATCGTCGACGTGAAGATGGTGCAGTGCGACAAGCTCCGCGGCACGATCAAGGCGATCGTCGACGGCGCGAACTGGGTCGTCCAGGATCACAGACTTCATCCGGGACCGGCCGTCGCCAACTGGTCGTTCATCGCCGATACCGCGGCGCGAATTCCGGCGCTCGACAGCGCCGTCGCCGAGCTCCGCGCCGCGGGAATTCCCGTGGTCGTCTCAGCCGGCAACTTCGATATCGATGCGTGTCACGTCTCGCCGGGCAACTCCGAAGGCGTAATCGTCGTCGGCGCGTCGGCCGTCACCAGTGAGCGAATGTCCGACGGCTCGGCGAAGCTCGTCGACCGCCGCTCGCCGGGGACGGCATTCGGCCCCTGCGTCGATCTCTACGCGCCGGGCGATTCCGTCCTTCTTCCGAGCATCGATCGCAACGGTGCGCCGATCTCGCAGCTCTGGAACGGCACGTCGATGTCGGCAGGTTTTGTAAGCGGCGCGGCCGCGCTGTATCTCGAGGCCAATCCGACCGCCACGCCGGATCAAGTCGCCGATGCGCTCAAGCGCAACGCCACGCTCAATGTTCTGCGAGATACTCGGACAACGGTATCGAGAATGCTTTATGTAGGGACGCGCGACACGCGGTTGCTTGCCCGTACCGCGGCGCGGCGATGAACGTATAGATGCACGTTGCTGGAAGCGCGAGCGGATGTTCGCCTCGGCGGACATCCGCTCGCGCGCGTTTTGCGGGTCGCCGCTAACTTCTTCTCGTCCCCGCGCTTCCCGTAGAATTTTTCCGCATCGCACATGGCGACGAGCGATCTCGACCTCCTCTGCATCAACACCATTCGAACGTTGGCCATGGACGCCGTCCAGAAAGCGGAGTCCGGCCATCCCGGTACCCCGATGGCCCTCGCGCCACTGGGGTACGTGCTCTTCACGCGCACGATGCGCTTCGATCCGTCGGACCCGTCATGGCCTGATCGCGACCGCTTTGTTCTCTCGTGCGGGCACGCATCGATGCTGCTCTATAGCTGTCTGTATCTCAGCGGCTACGACCTGGCCCTCGACGACCTGAAACAATTCCGGCAGTGGGAGAGTCGAACGCCCGGCCACCCCGAATACGGCTACACACCCGGCGTCGAGACGACGACGGGTCCGCTGGGCCAGGGCATCGGGAACGCGGTCGGGATGGCAGTCGCGGAGGCGCACCTCGAGGCCGTCTTCAACAAGCCGGACAACTCGATCGTCGATCACTACACGTATTTCATTTGCAGCGACGGCGATCTCATGGAAGGGATCTCGCATGAGGCCGCGTCGTTCGCCGGTCACTTCAAGCTCGGCAAGCTGATCGGTTTCTACGACGACAATCGGATCACGATCGACGGCTCGACTGATCTCACCTTTACCGACGATACCGCGAAGCGCTTCGAGGCCTACGGCTGGCAGGTGCTGCACATCGCCGACGTCAACGATCTCGACGAGATCGAAGGCGCGATCGCCGAGGCACAGAGCGACTCGGAGCGCCCAACGCTGGTCGTCACGCGCACCCACATCGGCTTCGGCAGTCCGCGACAGGACTCGGAGAAGGCGCACGGTGAGCCGCTTGGGAAGGACAACGTCATCGCGACGAAAAAGAATCTCGGCTGGCCCAGCGTCGAGCCGTTCTTCGTTCCCGACGAAGCGCTCGCCCACTTTCGACGCGCCAAGGACAAGGGAGCCAAGCTGCACGCCGCTTGGAACGAGAAGCACGCCGCGTATGCGCGCGCGTATCCAGCCGATGGTGCGGAGCTCGACCGTCGACTCTCCGGGAAACGCATCGCCAACTGGGACGCCAAGGCACCGTCGTTCACGAAAGAGAATGGCTCCGTCGCCAGCCGGGCCGCGTTCGGCGCGGCGCTGAACGCGACCGCTGATTGCCTCCCCGAGCTCGTCGGCGGCTCCGCCGATCTTACGCCGTCGAACAACACGTCGGTGAAGGCCTGGAAGAACTTCGAGCCGGGCGACTACGCCGCTCGCTACGTGCACTTCGGGATCCGTGAGCACGCGATGGCGTCGATCATGACCGGCATGGCGCTGCACCGCGGCGTCACGCCGTACGGCGGCACGTTCCTGATTTTCTCGGATTACATGCGCCCCGCGGTCCGTCTGGCGGCGATCATGAATCAGCACGTCATCTACGTCTACACCCACGATTCCATCGGCCTCGGCGAAGACGGTCCGACCCATCAGCCGATCGAGCAACTCTCGACGTTGCGCGCCATTCCGAATTTGACGGTGATTCGCCCCGCCGACGCGACGGAGACAGTCGTCGCATGGCGCGCCGCCGTCGAGCACGACGGCGGGCCCGTCGCTTTGGTGCTCACGCGCCAGAAGCTGGGCTTCATCGATCGCACGACGTACGCGTCCGCGGACGGTTTGTTGAAAGGCGCGTACGTCTTGGCCGACCCCCCGGGACACTCGGCACCACGAGTGGTCCTCATGTCATCGGGCTCTGAGGTCGGACTCGTCCTTCGCGCGCATCGGCAGCTCGCCGAAGAGGGTGTTCCAACGCGGGTTGTTTCAATGCCCTCGATGGAATTGTTCGCCGCGCAAAGCCCCGACTATCGGAAATCGATCCTGCCCGACGGCGTACCGCGCGTATCGATTGAGGCGGCGCACCCGATGTCCTGGTATCGGTGGGTAGGTTCGGACGGTGTCGTGCTCGGTCTGACCCGTTTCGGCGCGAGCGCGCCCTACGAGCGGATTTACGAAGCGCTCGGGATTACCGTGCAGAAGGTGGTCGAAGCGGCGAAGGCCTTGGCGAAGTAATGCCTGAAGCGCACGCCCGGCCTAGAGAAGGTCGGGCATAATCGGTTGCGCTTCCGTCGGCGGTTTCACGTGCGGCGTCCGCAAGCGCCGCTCGAACCGCGCCAGTTCCAGCCGCCGTCTGTGTCGTTCGGGGGCGATGACCGCCCCGAACGTAGATATTAGGATTTTTATATCCAGCGACGGCCGCCAGCTCCGAACGTACCCGAGCTCGAGGTCGCACCGCTCCGGATATCCGACGCACTGCCGGCCGCCCACCGCCCACGCGCCCGTGATTCCGGGTCGCATCGAGAGCAGCGTCGTCCGCTCCCCCTCATAAAGCGCGACCTCGTCGTCGACAACCGGCCGCGGCCCGACGAGCGACATGTCGCCGACGAGCACGTTCCAGAGCTGCGGAAGCTCGTCGAGGCTCGTTTTCCTGAGCCAGCGCCCGATGCGCGTCGTTCGTGGATCGCGGTCATCAGGAATCTTGAAATGATGACGCCGGTACTCGTCGTAGAGCGCCGAGTCGACGCGCAGGCGCCGCTCCGCATCCGGCCGCATTGTCCGCAGCTTTAGGCAACCGAAGCGACGACCTCGGAGACCAACGCGCTGGTGACGAAACAATGGCGGTCCTGCGGACTCCAGACAGATCAGCACGGACAGAACGCCCAGCAGCGGAGCCACCACCACGAGGCCGATCAGCGATGCCGTGATGTCGAACGCCCGTTTCGCCGCCAGACTCCAGCGTCGTGCCTTGTACGGAACGGTTGCGACGTCGGCCAAGCCGCTGAGATGCAGCTGGGTCGACTCGAACGTGATGGTTTCGATCGGGTGGCCGGGATGTCCGGTGCGGCCCGGGCGGGTGCCCAGCTCCTGGCTGCGGCCGCGTTCGGTGGAGCTTGATCGTTCTTGAAGCATGCAGTCGCAGAACAGAGGGTTCTACTGACGGCTGCGACCTCGCGTGAACGGACGACCCTGCCTGTTGGTGCTGGGCTTGCATGCAACACGGGCATGCAAGCGAGTCGGAGTGCGTTCTGCTCGGTCGCCACAGTCGCCGTGGTGAACCCCGCGACGCGTGCGCAAGCTTCAGACCCGTCTCGGCGCAACTGCGCAGCTCGGCGAAGACGCCGTTGCTCAGTCGGCCAACCAGACCCGGCTTTCTCACGGCAACCAGGTGTTTGAGAAAGCCGATATGAGAGCACTCTAATGATATTTTCGAGCCTGTCGGGCGGGACCGGATTATGCGGCGTCGGGCGGAGCCCTATGTCTCTCTTCCGCCTCCTGGTGGGTGTAACCACGCTCGCGCCCGCCTGCGCCGTCGCGCAAAGTGTCGCCCAAAGTGCCGTTGCGTCGTCGCCGCGCCTCGCGGTGGGCGACCGCATCGTCGTAAAGGTCTGGCCGGAGATCAAGCTCAGCGATACGGTCACCGTCGACGATCGTGGGGAGATCAATCTGCGACACGTCGGCGCGATCGGCGTGCTGAGCTTCGATTATGACCGGCTGCGCGATACACTGCGCGCCAGATATTCGACGTTCCTCCGTAGCCCCGTGATCGATGTGATTGCTTTCCGTCGCGTGACCGTCAATGGTGCGGTCAGCAAGCCCGACATCTACATGATCGATCAGACGTCGACGATTCGGGACGTGATCGCGCGCGCCGGCGGAGTCGCGCCGAACGGCGACGTGCACAGAGTCGAGATCCTTCGCGGCGCTGAACGCATCCCGGCGCAAAACTGGGACAAGCCGGACGCCGTCGTCGAGCAGTTGCGCTCTGGTGACGTCGTCCTCGTCGGACGACGGCCGTGGTGGGTGGAGAACCTCGGCGTCATGACGGGCGTTGCCGGCGTCGTCGCATCGATCGCTTTCACACTGCTGAGGAAGTAATCGTGCGCACTCCGGATGACGTCGCCGACACGCTCGATCTCGCCGAGCTCGCACGCGCCGCACGACGCAGCTGGTCGTTCATCGTCGCCGTGGCGTTACTTGGTGTGGCGATCGCCGGCGGGCTGTTGCTTTTCGGTCCGCGCCGCTTCGAGTCCGCGTCCAGCATCGTCGTCCGATCGCAACAGGCATCAGGGGCCTCGCTTCTCGCCAAGCTCGCCGGCGGTGCCGGCGGTGCCGACGGTGCCGCGGGTCTGCTGCAGTCCGGAAGCTCGTCGCCGCTCGAGACCGAGGTGCAGATCCTTTCCAGTCGCGAGCTGGTGGGACGAGTGGTCGACTCGCTGAGGCTTCAAGTGCAAGTGCGCGCGCCGAGCGGACTGGCGCCGAACGCCCTCGTACAGGCCGCTGATCTTCGCGGTTCATTTAAGCCGCGCAAATACACGCTTTCGTTCAACCCCGATGGGACGATTCGCGTCGCCGGCAGCGATACGTCGCTGACGGTTCGAGCCGGCGAACCCGTGATTCTTCCGGTCGGCCGCCTGTCGCTCGCGCCCGCCGTGACCGCTCGCCGTGCCGGCCGTTACGACATTCAGGTGTTTGACCGCGAAGACGCCGTCACGCGAATGCGCAAGCGCATCTCGGTCACCAAGGCTGGCGGCGAGGTGTTGCGCGTCGCCTGCCGGACCAACGATTCGCTCACGGCGGCCGCGGTTCCCAATCTGCTCGTCGACTACTACCTCGCGTTGCGTCACTCGACCGATCGTGGTACGAACCAGCATCGAGTCGAATTTCTGTCGGCGCAGCTGGATTCGGTGACGCGCCAACTCGCGTCGGCCGAGCAGTCTCTCAAGGGCTTCCAGGAATCGAGCCGACTCGTCGACCCGCAGACCATTGGAAAACTCTCCCTCGAGCGGGCCGGTGAGCTCAGGGCGAGCATTGGCGAAAACGACGTCGAGCGTGGCGCCCTCGAGCAGCTGCTAGGGCAGGTGTCTGCTGGTTCCATGTCGGTGCGAGACCTCGCCGCGTATCCGGCGTTCCTCAAGAGTCCCGCAATCAACGCGCTGCTCACGCAGATCGGCGAGCTCGAGACCGAACGGTCCAAGTTGCTCGTCACGCGATTGGAGACCGACTCCGAAGTCGTCGCGCTTTCGAAGAGCATTCGCACGCTGGAAGGACAGCTCGGGCCGATGGCCGGGGCGTATGAGAGCTCGCTCAAACGGCAGCACCAGGACCTTTCACTTCAACTCGACTCGCTCCAAACCCAGCTTGGCGCATTCCCCGCCGAGTTGGCTTCGGGCAATCGGTTGCAACGAAGCGTCCTTCAACTCTCGCAGATGCAAACCGCGATGCAGGCGCAGCTGGTCGAGGCTCGAGTGGCTGCAGTCACCGAAGGCGGCAACGTGCAGTTGCTCGACGTCGCCGAGCCCCCGATGCGCGTCGCGTTCCCCAGACCCGTCCCGACGATGGCGGCCGGACTCGGTGGCGGACTGGTCGTCGGAGTCGCCATCGCGATGTTGGTCGGCGTGTTGGGTCGTTGGGTTCAGGATCCCGCGACCGTCGAGCGAGCAACGGGCGTTCCGGCACTCCGCTTCGACCCGCATCTGCCACTCTTGCTCAGCGCATCGACGACCCGGACCATTCTCGTCGCTCCGCTCGGGTCGGATCAATTGACGGACGTCGATCCCATTATCGCGCGGCTCGTGCAGACGGCGTCGCTTCGTTCCATCTCGGCAACGGTGCTCGATCTCAGCGTTGGCACAGTCCCCAACGTTCATGCGACGATCGAACGCCTCGAGAACGAAAACGGCCTCGTCGTTGTGAAGCTGCCAACCATCACTTCCGACACGGCCACGGCGGCCATTGGCGAGAACCGCGCTGTCCTGCTCGTCGCTCCAGAACGGCGCGTCGCGCGTGCCCAGCTCGTCGACGCCGTTCAGATGCTCAAGCGACTCGAGGTACCATGCGCAGGCGTCGTCATCCATGGCAATGGGCGGAATGGAGTCGTCGCCTAGGAACTTGGTCGTTGGAGCAAGTCCTCCGCTCCTCCTGACGTGGGCGCCGGCCCGTCGCGGATTCGTCATTCGCGGTTCGGACCTGTTGCGTGCCGCCATCGCGCTCCTCGTCGTGGCGAATCTGGGCCGCATTCCGGTGTTCTCGACTGGCGACCGCGAGGCGCCGGTGCTCGTGAACGATCTCTGCGTGGCTGCGTTCGTCGTCGTTGGCCTCCTGATCGCGCTTGCTCATCGCTCGCTCCGCCTCGATCGAATCGGAGTTGTCGCGTTGACGTTCGCGGCGCTTGGCGCGGCGTCGGCAACGGCCTCCGCCGAGCGTCTTGGCCTGACGTCGTTCGAGCTCCTTGTGAGCTTGGCGTATCTCGGCCGCTGGCTGG
>JAICJQ010000124.1 GCA_025928335.1 Gemmatimonadaceae bacterium | reverse complement strand
TGGAAGTTCGGCGAGTTGCGGATGTACGACTCGAGGTTGTCGGTGTAGTTCCCCTTGAAGCGTCCCTGGCTCGACTCGAAGATCGCCTGGTCGGTGCCGCCCGAGTTCCAGTAGATGGAGCTGTACATGCTGATCATGTCGGTGAGCGGCGCGCCGGCGATCGCCGCTTTGAAGATGTTCGTCTGCGTGACGAGGAACGCGGTCTGGTAGCCTCCCCACGAATGTCCCCCAGCCCGACGTCCGCCGAATCGATCATGCCCGTCGCGATCGCCGCCTTCACCGCCGGGACGACGCACCATACCGCTGACATCCCCGGGTCGTTCACGCGATACACGATGTCCGGATCGAGCACTGCGTACCCGCGGCTCGTGTAGATGCTCCGGTTCGGCGTGCTCGTCTCGCTCGGCGTCACGTAGCTGTTCGCGAGGTTGGAACGCTTCTCGTAGATCGTGACGAGGAGCGGATACTTCTTGCCGGGCTCGTAGTTTGCCGGCAGGTAGAGCGCGCCCTGGAGCTTGTCGCCTTTGGCGCTCGTGTAATTGATCAGCTTCACTCCGCTCGTCCAGGCGAACTCCTTTTGCTGCGGATTCGCGTCAGTGAGCTGGCGCGCCGATTTCATCGCCGCCGCGGACGTCGCCGGATTCACCACGTCCTCATTCGTCGCGTAGTAGTTCGGATAATCGACCGAAGTCTGCTTCGTGAAGAGATACACGTCGGCGTCCTTCGCCTTCTGGAAGGCGAACTTCGCGTCGTCCCACGCCAGTTTCTGTGCACCCGGCTTCGACGGATCGACCTTGGCGAGGCCTTCTTTCTTGGTCCACTCGCCGTATGCTGAGAAGTAGAGCGGCTGCGTGAGATCGACCCCGTCCGCGACACCGCCGCCACGACCACCACGACCGCCGCGACCAGCGCCCGCGGCGTTGGCGCTGGTCGCGAACGAATAGAGACGCTGATAGCGGACTTGGTTCTTCTTTCCGTCGACGGTGAGGTTGACGGCCGTACCCCCGTTCACCGGCACCTTCCACACATCAAACCCGTCGAAGAGCAGCACCGCGCTGCCGTCCTTTGACCAACCCATCGCCGGAACCGGAGGCGCGACGAGGTTGTTGTGGTCGTCCGACGTATCGGCGAATACCGTTGGAACGCCCTTCGAGATGACGTGCTTCTCGCCCGTTGTGACATCCATGACGCTCCACTGCGCGTCGTCGCCCCAGAAGAGAATGCTGCGCCCGTTCGGCGACGGAATGAAGCTCGACCCGATGTGCTTCTTGAGCAGCATCTTTCGTTGGCCGGTCGAAAGATCCACACCGTACACGTCCTGATAGCGTCGGCCATTGTAGCTCGTCGCCTGATCGTACTCGTGCGTGTCGGTGCCGTACGCGTAGTGCTCGTGACCGATCAGGTTGACGGTACGAAGATCATCGTCCGACAGACGGATGAACTTGTTGTCGGCCAGCCGATACTCGGACAGATAGCTGAACGCCCGATCCTGTTGCTCCTGCACGATCTGCTGCGACTGGAGGCGCGAATCCTTGGCGTTCCACAGGATGAGCGACGGATTCTCTTCTTGCGCTTCGTTCACGCGCGGCTGGTTGATCGTACCGCCCATTCCCGGGGCGCCGGCTTGAATCACGGAGCTTCCGCGGCTAGCCAGCATGCGCGCGCCGGGCTTTTTGCCTTCGCGAATCCCGAAGAACACCGTCGAGAGATCGCCGGAGAAGCGCGGGGCGCGATCGGCGGACACCTTCATGCCGGATGGAAAGTCCGTCCGCTGCGAAACGTCGAAAACAGTCTTTCGCGGCGAGCTCGCCGCGACGTCCGTGAACGCGACCACCGAGTACAGCGTGTCGCGCGCCGTTGAATCGGCGCGGCCGCGCAAGAAAACCAGCGCCGGTGTGCTGTCCGCCCACGCCAAGTGGCGATACAACGCGCGGTCTGAATCGATCGGACGCACGACGTCGGTCCGCATATTCCGCAGCTGGACGCCATTGCCAATCTCGTCGCGCGCATCGACGGTGTACGCCAGCCAGTCGCCGGAATCGTCGAAGCCGAATTCCGCGACATTCCCGACGTTCACGGCGTCGCCGCTCGAAAGATTGTAGAGAACCAAATCGGTCCCTAGCGGACGCGCTGCCGCGGCGCCGGCGCCGGCCGCACCACCCGTCGCCGCGCCCCCGCCGCCCGCCGCCGGTTGTTCGGGGAAACTCTGCATGGCGATCCATGTCGGCTTGTCGCCGTTGAAGGCGAATCGCCGGACCCTATCGAATTCCTTCTTCTCGCCCGTCGCGAGATTCACGAGCCCCATCTTGTTCTGCGCCGGCGCGGCCGCCTGATCCGATCCCGCACCCGGGGCTCCACGTCCCGCGCCACCGCGACCTGCGCCGCCGCGGCCGCCTGCACGTCCAGCCGCCGCAGCCGGATAGATGGTGAACGCCACCCAGCGCGAATCGGGGCTGATTGCCAGCGATGCTCCGGCACCGCCATCAGCGCCCGGTGGTCCGCCGCGGCCACCGCCCGCGCCGCCGGCCTCACCGATCGGGTACTTCATCTCCTTCCCGTCCGCACCCGTCGATCGAACGATCAGCGTCGCCTCGCCCTCGTTCGGGGCGAGCACGTACGCGAACCATTTCCCGTCGTTCGACAAGACAGACTGGCGGATCGACTTCCACCCTTTGAGATCCGCGGGCTGCATCTGCTTTGTCGCGCGCTGCACGTTGGACGCGGCGGTCGCGGTTTGCGCGGAGACAGCCGGCGCGGCGCTCGCGAACGCCGCGATCATTGCGGCGGCGGCGAGAGGACGAGAGTAGCGGAAACCCATGGCAAGCTCCCCGTCAGCGGTGCTGACGGTGCGTCGGAAGGGATGGGGAGAGCGGAACCGGAAAGAAGCTAGACTCCGGACTTGTCACGGACTAGAGAGCCCGAAGGACCTCTGCGTCGCCGAGCAACGCTGCGTCCGCTTGAACTCCGAAATTCTTAGTTGACAAACAAACCGCAAGCGCACAGCTTCTCCGAAGATCTTCGGAGATGCACATGGCCGTCGTTTTTACGCAGCGCGAGCTCGACATCATGGCCGTCCTCTGGGAGCGCGGCGCGTCGACCGTCGCGGAAGTGCGGGCCGCGCTCCCGGTAGAAGTCAGCCACAACACCGTGGCGACGCTCCTCGGCATACTCGAATCGAAGGGACACGTCGGCCACACCGAGGAAAGGCGCGCCTTTCGATATCACGCAGTGACGGCGCGCGAAGAAGCCGGGCGAAGCGCCTTCCAGCGGCTCGTCGACACCGTCTTCGGCGGATCCGCCGAAGCGATGCTCCTTCACTTCGTACGCGATCGGCGACTGACCCGCGCTGAGCTCGAGCGAATTCGCGGCGCGCTCGATGACCGCCTCGAGTCGAAGTCCGGGAACGGTCGGGAGAAGGGAGAATGATCGCCGTCTGGATGATCTACTCGATCGCGACGGCCGCGTTGGTCGTCGCCGCCGGCCTGGCTGTCGAGCGCCTGTGCTTGTCGCTTCGTCGGCCGACGCGCTGGGTCTGGGCAGCGGTGCTCGCTTTCTCATTCATTGTTTCCGCGAACAACTGGCGACTACTGCAACGTCGTGCCACCAGCGACCCGGGATCATGGACCACGGTGATCGGTGGCACGGGGTCATCGAGCGTCGTCGTCGCGGACCGTCTGAGCGTTGCGCGCCAAACGGACACTCGGCGCGGTACCGCGGTCGACTTCCGCCTGGATGTCGAGCAAACGATCGCGGTCGTGCGCCGGTCGCTTGCCTTCGATCCGTCGCGCTTCGATTACCTCGGCACTCCCCTGCTCGTCGGGTGGTTCGCGACGTCGATCGCGGCCCTCCTCTATCTCGGTGCGGCCATCGTCGGGATGCGGCGGCTCATTCGCGATATGCCGGCCGGAGTGATGGACGGTCATCACGTGTTCATCTCATCCGACATTGGACCCGCGCTGATCGGCGTAATGCGAGCGCGAATCGTGTTGCCGCGATGGGCCGCCGACCTATGTGAAGCGGAACGACGCTACGTCCTCGCCCACGAATCGGAGCACGCGGCGGCGGGCGATCCGCTGCTGCTCGTCGCCGGCGTCGCGCTCGTCGCAATTCACGTATGGAACCTTCCGCTTTGGTTCGCGGTCTCGCGATTGCGCTTTTCGATCGAGGCGGACTGCGACGCGCGCGTCCTCGGGCGTGCGGGTGACGCGCGCTCGTACGGTCGCCTCCTGGTTCGCGTCCACACGCGGTCCGCGCCGATTCTCGCGGCGAGACTCGCCTTCACCGGCACGACGTCCAGGCTCGAATCGCGCATTCGACGTCTACTTGGTACCGGCCGCCCACGAAAACTCGTATCGGCCCTCCTCGCGGCGAGTTGCGTCGGCATCGTCACCGCGGCCGCGTGCATCGCGCCGACGCCGGTGAGATCACTCCGCCAGAGCGTCGTAGGCGTCGCACGACCGGTCACGCGCGCGCCGCGGGTCGCACCGTCCGACACTGTCGGACGCGCCGTGATTGAACCAATGCGAACCGTCTCGAATCTCGCGGCCATGCCGTCGGTCGCGCGACCGGATACCGCGGTCCCTCCATCGCTCGAGGTCTTGCCGCCTGCCTCGAACCTGGAGGCTACGGTTGGGCAGCCGTCCCAAGGACTCGGCTGCGGCCGACAGACCGAGGGCTTTTTCGGACCGACATTCAACGCTCTGCGGAACGCCGCCCGCGCGCGCTATGCGGCCTTGTTCGATCAGGTGCAAACCACCGCGACGGTGATTGCGTTCGCGATCGACGGCACACGCTGCACGATCGAGCGGGACACGGTGCTCACGATTCCGCTCTCGGGGAGCTACTCGGCGAATGTGCTTTACTCTCGCGCGTTCCCGGACTTGCCCGAACGGTCGCCCGAGATCGGCCTCGGCGACGCGCGCGAGCGCGAAGTCCCGCCAATCCGCGGCAACCCGCCGCTCATGATTCTCTACGCCCTCACCAACCTTCCGCGCGAACGCGCGAGCTGCGACGGCGTGTCCACCAACATCGCGTGCTCGATCACGGGTGAAGTCGTCGTCCGCGTGATGGACAGCGTTCGTGTTCTCGTGGCGACCGAAAATCATCTCTTCATGTTCACGTCGGCCGAGCGGCTAACGACCATCGCGTCTGCAACGATCCAGCGCGGTCACGTCGAGTACGCCGACGGAGCGCTCAGTGTGCTCAGCCTGTCGGGGCGGATGCCGATGACTGTGTTCAGTGTCCGGAATGGAAAGACACCGCGGATCGGCGAACGCGCGGAACGGCGGTTCGACGCTGGTTTAGGACTCTCGCATTACGCACCGACGCCGGTGCCGCTCGACGCGATCGGTCGGTTGAAAGTCGCGCCCTGTTCGGACAGCGACGCACCGCTGGGATCGTGCTTCGAGGTCGACGGCAAGCTCATTCGCTTTCCACGCTGAGCGAACGATGAATCGGCTTTCTCTTTCGCTGCTCTTCGCGGCGACGACCGCGCTTGCGCAGCAGCCGTCGCAGCCCAGTTACCAAATACACCGCGATGTCATCCGCGGCCGAGTGATGACCGACTCTGGCGTTGCGATCGGCGGCGCCGACGTGGCAGCGACGATGGCCCCCGATCGTGTCACTCAATTCGCGAAGAGCGATGCCGACGGACGGTTCGAGCTCGTTTTCGATAAGGGCACGGGAGACTACCTCGTCCACATCGCCTCCGTGGGCCGACAGGCATTCCGGCAGCGTGTCATTCGGACGGGCAACGACTCGGTGTTCACCGTCGACGCCAAGCTGAAGTCGAACGTCCAGCAACTCGCGCCGGTGCAGGTTCAAGCGCGACGGTCGCGTCCCAACCGCGATCAGGGCGATGGTCGCGCCATCGGTGTCGGTGCGGCGGAGATGGCGCCCACCGGCGTCAACGGTCTCATCTCGCCGGATCTGGCGGGAAATCTCGACGCGATCGCGGCGGCGTTGCCCGGCGTCACCACGCTTCCCACGGGCGGCATCTCGGTGATGGGTCTCGCCCCGTCGCAAAACCAAACGACGCTCGACGGCATGGCCTACGCCGGCGGCGATATTCCGCGCGGCGCGCGCACCGCGACCCGCGTCGCGATGTCGACCTATGATCCCGCGCGTGGTGGATTCAGCGGCGCGCAAACGCAAGTCATGCTCGCGCCGGGAAACATCACCGTCTCACGACGCGCGTTTCTCACGCTCGACGCACCCCAGCTTCAGTCCGCCGACGCGGTGGCCCAGCGCGCCGGACAGAAGTACACGTCGCTCGACTTCAACGCGGGAACCGACGGCGGCACGAACATGGACCGCTGGATGTACAACGCCGGCGCGGAGTATCGACGACGCCTCTCCGACGCAACGTCACTCCTCGATGCGGACGTCGATTTGCTGCAACACTCCGGCGTGGCGCGGGATTCGGTCAGCCGCTTGCTTACGACGCTCGGCGCCCTCGGCATTCCTATTTCTTCGACTGTCGTGCCCTCGTCGCGGGTGACCGATTACGCCGCGGTTCTCGGCCGGCTCGACCGGCCGCTCTTCGACTACAGCAGCTTCACTCCCCTCAACACGACATGGGGACTCACCGGCTACGCCAACGTCACCCGACGCGGCGCGCTGAATCTTTCGCCGACGTCGACGCCTGGCCACAGTGGTGAGAGCAGGCAGGTCAACGCCGGCGGCCAGTGGATCTACTCCGCCTATTTCGGAAAGCTGAAGGATCAGTTGACCGAGGTGCGGAGCGGCGTCTCGCTCTCGCAGTCGGACAACACGCCCTACCTGCGCTTGCCCGACGGCCGCTTGCTCCTGACATCGGACTTCGCGGACGGATCGGCCGGCGTGTCGTCGCTGTCATTCGCCGGCAACAGCGGGTTTCAGTCGCAGACGCAGAACCTCACCTGGCAGACGACGAGCGAGACGCAATTCTACTGGCGTGGGCTCGCGGCGCATCGCGGCAAGCTCTTCGCCGAATCGCGACTCGACGGCTTCTCTCAAGATCCGGCGGCGAATCGCCTTGGTTCTTATTCCTTCAACTCGATCGCCGATCTGCAGGCGAACAGACCGGCATCGTTCACGCGCACGCTCTCGTCCCCGCGTCGAAGCGGCGGCGAATGGAGTGGTGTGCTCGCCGTGAGCGACCAGTGGGCGCCGACGACTCGATTTTCGCTCCTCTACGGGGCTCGACTCGAGGCGAACGACTTCACGAGCGCACCTGCGTTCAATCCCGAGGTCGAAAGCATTTTCGGTGTGCGTACCGACCGGGCACCCAACACCTGGCACGTCAGCCCGCGCATCGGGTTCAATTGGTTGCTCACCCAGCGCTCGCAAATCGCGAACAGCTCGATGACGTTCATGCCGCTCGGCCAATTCTACAATCTGCCGCGCGGTGTCTTTCGCGGCGGCATCGGCGAGTTCCGTGGGCTCCTCGATCCCGCGCTGCTCGCCGACGCGTCGGTGTCGACGGGCTTGCCGACGGGCGTGCGGCGAATCAGCTGCGTCGGATCGGCAATACCGACGCCCGACTGGCGCGCCTTTGCCACGGACGAAACATCCATCCCAACCGACTGTGTCGGCGGTGCCGCGTCCGGGTTTGCCGACGCCGCCCCGGCCGTTCAGGTCTTCGACCGGACGTATCAGCCGAGCCGCGCCTGGCGCGGCAACCTCTCGTGGGGTTCGCAGTTCAAGAACCTCTCGTACACGGTGGACGCGGCGTACTCCTTGAACCTCAATCAGCCGAGCACGACCGATCTGAACTTCGCGGGTGTGCCGCGCTTCACGATCTCGAATGAGGGCGATCGGCCAGTGTTCGTGCCGTCGTCGGCGATCGTTCCCTCGACCGGCGCAATCTCGGTTACGTCGTCGCGCCGGAGCTCGGCGTACGGGCCCGTCATCGATCGCATGTCCGACCTCCGTGGCTGGGCGCGGCAGATTTCGCTTCGCGTCCGACCGGGAACGATTGGCTACGCGCACGGAATTCTGCTCGACGGCACCTACACCTTCGCCCAATCGCGTTCGCAGTCCCGCGGGTTCGACGGCGCGGCGTTCGGCAATCCGAACGAGGTCAACTGGGCCCGCGGCGATTACACACCGACGCACGAGTTCATCGTACAGACCGGCTATTTCTCCACCTGGCTCGCCGTCACCGCCGCTGGAAAGATCTCGTCGGGCTTTCCGTACACGCCGGTCGCGGGCAGCGACGTGAATGGCGACGGGCTGGCCAACGATCGGGCGTTCGTGTTCGCTCGCGGGAACGGCGCCGATCCCGCATTGAGCGATGCAATAGACAAGTTGATAGCGTCGACGAGTGGTCCCGCGCGCGATTGCCTCATCAAACAGCGCGGACAGGCGGCGGGCCGGAATAGTTGTCAGGGTCCGTGGACGACGAACCTCAACGCGACGCTTTCGCCCGGGCGCCGGTTGACGCAGGCGCTGCACCTCTCCAATCGCGTCAGCGCGCAGATTACGCTGACCAACCCTCTCGGCGGGCTCGATCAGTTGCTGCACGGCGACAACCTGCACGGCTGGGGAACGCCGTCGTTTCCCGATCGCGTGCTCTACTACGTTCGCGGCTACGATTCGGTCTCGCAGCGCTTCAAGTACGAGGTCAATCCACGATTCGGCGACACGCGTCCGTCCGCGACCGCACTGCGCGTTCCATTCCGCATGACACTCGACGTACGAGTGGATCTGAGCCGAAATGGCGAGGAGCAGCAAATCGAACGGATTCTCAAACCGGGGCGCGCCGGGAACGGCGGCGAACGACTCGATTCGACGGCGATTCTCAAGCGCTACTGTGGCAATCTTCCCAACTGGTACGGCGACCTGTTGCGAGAAGTGGACTCTTTGATGCTGACGCGCGACCAGGTCGACGCCATTCGCGGTGCGCAGGCGGATTACTCGGCGCGCGTCACCGCGCATTGGGGGAAGTGGGCGGGAGAGCTCGCCCGCTTGCCTGATCGTTTCGATAGCGCGGATATCGTCAAGCGGCAGAACCAGCTGATCCTCGATGCTTGGGAGCTGGCGAGGCAGGAGGCGCGAACGGTGCTACCGCGGATTCTCACACCAGTTCAGCTGCAGCTCCTCCCCTCCTGGCCAAATACTTTGTATCGGGCGGACAAGCCGATAACCGGAATACGCTACTTTTCGAGCGCCGGGTGTTGAGAAAATGCCGGGTTGTCCCGGACGGGTTGCCAAGTATATCCGTGACGGATATACTGGCGCATGAGCCCACGTGATCCCGCCACTCAGCTTCCACTCACTCCGGCCGTTCTTCACATCCTGCTCGCCCTCACTGGAGGCGAGCGACACGGCTACGCGATCGCCGCGGAAGTAGAGGAGACGACGTCGGGTTCCGTCCGCATGGGTCCCGGCACGCTTTACGGATCGATTCAGCGGATGCTGGACGCGGGCCTGATCGAGGAAGTATCTCGCAAGCGCCCCCGCGAGGACGATGAACGGCGACGCTACTACCGGCTCACCGGCTTCGGTCAGCGTGTACTCGAGCTCGAGGTGCAACGGCTCGACCGCGTCGTGCGCGTCGCGAAACGAAAACATGTCCTTGGCGACGCAGGAGCGGTGTAGGCGTATGCGGCGCTTGAGTTACGAGCGTGCCTACGCGGCGGCGCTTCGCCTTCTTCCAGACGCGTTCCGCGAACGGTTCGCGGACGAGATGATCGACTTCGCCGCGCGACGCATTGACCGCGCGCGCCGACGCGGTCCGATCGCCGCCCTCATCGAGCGAGTCCGCCTCGCCGGCGATCTCGGCACGACTATTTGTCGCGAATGGTTCGCCGAATGGAAGCAATCCGACACCGATTCACCACCGACCGACAACATGGACAACTTCCTTCAGGACGTTCGCTTCGGGGTACGCAGCCTCGCCCGCCGCCCCGGCTTCAGCATCATCGCGGCGGTGACCATCGCCCTCGGGATCGGCGCCAACACGGCCATCTTCTCGGTCGTCAACGCCGTGCTCATTCGGCCGCTGCCCTATCACGACCCGGATCGCCTCGCACTCATCTGGGGAACACAGGGAAAAACCGGTCAGCAGGGCGTGGTCTACGCCGATTACCTGGATTGGCGCGCGAGGTCGCACAGCTTCGCCGAGTTCGGAGCCTTTCGCGGCCAGAGCGTGACACTCACTGGTGGCGAATCGCCCGAAAGGCTCATCGGCGATTTCGTCTCGTCCAGCTTTCTTCGGGTGATCGATCTGAAGGTGTCTCAGGGGCGCGCCTTTACGGACGCCGAGACAGAAGTCGCGACCAAGGCGCCCGTTGCCATCGTGACCTACGAGGCCTGGCAGACTCGTTTCGGCGGCGACCGCAACATGCTCGGCAAGCCACTCACGCTGAACGGAACGACATTCACCGTCGTCGGCATCACCGCGCCGCACCCGCAGGTTCCACTCGGCGCTCCGGATGTGATGGTGCCGATCGGCTACTACCCGAACGCGCACGGACTCGACCGGGGCGTCCGCGGCATCCTCGTCGCGGCGCGCCTCAAGCCCGGCGTATCGTTCGACGCGGCGCAGCGTGACTTGGCGACGATCATGAAGCAACTCGAGCAGGAATATCCGGCGACCAACGCCTCCACCGGCGCCGAGATCATTTCGCTGCGCGAGTATCTCGTCGGCAACGTTCGCGAGAGCCTGCTGATCATTCTCGCCGCGGTAGCTGTCGTACTGCTCATCGCTTGCGCGAACGTGGCAAACCTCCAGCTGGCCCGCGGGGCCGCGCGGGCGCGCGAGCTTTCGGTGCGCGCCGCGCTGGGTGCCGGCCGCCGGCGCCTCGCCCAACAGCTGCTGACCGAGAGCGTCCTGTTATCTCTTGTCGGCGGCATTCTGGGAATCGCTCTGGCGCTCGCGTTGCGAAAGGGACTCGCCACGCTCATCGCACCGCAGCTCCCCATCGACGAACCGGACATCCGTCTCGATTTGCCGGTCATGCTCTTCGCCCTTGGCACGTCGATGGTCACCGGCCTGCTCTTCGGCATCGCGCCCGCGTGGAAAGCATCGCGCACCGACATCACGGAGATGCTTCGAAGCCGCATCGGTGGCGGCGTTCGACACGGCATCACACGGAGCGTGCTTGTCGTCGTGCAGCTGGCGTTCTCGCTCGTGCTTCTCGCGACCGCGGGTCTTCTCACGCGGTCGCTCCAGGCCCTCCAGAGCGTCGATCCCGGGTTCGACGGCCGCAATTTGCTGACGGCCCAATTCCGTCTGCCCGCAACACGGTACAACTCGCCGGAAAAGATCACGGAGATGTTCGAGCGAACGACCGCCGAGCTTCGATCGATTCCGGGAGTAGAGGCCGCCGCACTAGTGCGCGCGTCGCCGCTCAGCCAGAACGGCGAATCATATCCGGTGCTCTTCGAAGGCGAGAAGCCGGTGAAGACCGGCGACGCACCGATGATCCAGATCAACAGCGTGACACCAGGCTATTTCGCGACGATGCGCATTCCCATCGTGTCGGGTCGTGATCTGTCGGCGACGGACCGCGGGGACGCACCCCATGTCATCGTCGTCAACAAGTCATTCGCCGAACGGACGTGGCCGGGCCAGACCGCGATTGGCAAGCGAATCCAGTTCGGCGAAGAAGGGCTTTGGACGATCGTCGGCGTCGTCGGCGACACAAAGCACTACACGCTCAACGAGCCGCAACTGCTTCAGGGTTACGTCGCCCACGCCCAACGGCCGCAGATCTTCACCAGCATCGTCGTGCGCACGAAGGGCAACCCGACGGACTACGCGCGGGCCGTTCGGGAGGCCGTGTGGCGCGTCGATCGCGACCAGCCGATCTGGCGCTTCAGGTCGATGGAACAGGACCTCTCGGGTGTCGTGCAGTCGAAGAAGACGATGATGTGGCTCACCGGCCTCTTCGCGCTCGTCGCGTTGGTCGTGGCGGTCGTCGGTGTGTATGGCGTGCTGAGTTACACCGTGGCGCAGCGCACTCAGGAAGTTGGTATTCGCATCGCCCTTGGCGCCGACGCCGGCCGCGTGAGGCGCATGGTGATCGGCGACGGACTGCGTCTTGTGGCCGTGGCCCTGGTCGTGGGCTTGGTTCTGTCGCTCGGCGCGTCGCGATTCCTGCGCAATCAGCTCTTTGGCATCGCGGCGACGGACACGTTGACGTTCGTTGCGGTTACCGCGGTGCTCGGCGTCGTCGCTCTCCTCGCCTGCTACATCCCGGCGCGACGAGCGAGCCGGGTGGACCCACTCGTCGCGTTGCGGATGGACTGAAGCTATTTCTTGGCCAGTTGCGGGCGGACGGTGAGGATCATCGCGCGCTGTCCGCCCTCGACGGCCGACGTTCCAAGCACGACTGTCTGACCGATCGGGACACGCACGCCCGTGGCGAAGATCTCGCTGGGCGGCCGGCCCATGCCGTTGTTGGCCGGGCTGGCTGGAATTCCCGGTCGAACCAATTGCACATAAAGTTGGACGCTCGCATCGCTGCCCTCTGTACGCAGCTCGCGAAGGTTCACGCTCAGTGTCAACGGCTCGCCGTCCGCGGACAAACTTTGGGTCACGTTCTGGCCCTCAGTCGCCGCCGCGACCGACGTCGTCAGCAGTCGGTAGCCGGTGAATTTGAGGACGCTGCGGAGGAGCGTGTCGAGGCTCGCCACGCTCGGATCGCGTGTGTTGCTGTTCTCGGCCGCGATGAGCTGAAAGTTCAGCGTCACCGTCGCCGGATCTCGGTCGTATCGGTCGAGCACGGTCGCCATCTCGTTGAACACGCTTTGCGCTTCCCGGATCGTTACGGCGCGAATGTTCGGCGACACTTCGAAAACCCCGCCCCCCGGCGTCTGCACATACGGCTGCAGGAGCTTCACGGCTTCCATCGAGCTGAGATGGTGCAGGCTGACGGTTTTGACGATGAACGGCGCCTCGCTCTTGATCGGCGGTCTCGTCGCGGCCGATTGTGCCTGCGCCAACGCGATGCCGGCGGTGGCCAGTACAAGCACCGCGGTCGCCAGCAGTGATTTCCCTTTCACTCGGTACCTCCGGAGGAGATCCAGACCACCGTCACTTTGGGGTCGCTCGTCTTGAGAACTGCGGCGCGCTGTCCAGCCTTGACGTCCACCGACACGACATTCGCGGGAATTGCCGTGAGCGGCGCAACACGCGTGTTATCGCTCGCCGACCGCCCGACGAAAACACCGATCACCGTCGCCGCGGCCGCCGCTGGGATTCCGACGATCATCGCCGCCCGACGTCGTGCCCGCCGACTGACCGTTCGGGAAAGCGGTGCGAGTGCGGCAACGACCACCTTCGCCTTCTTTGCGCACGCGTGACAACCGGCGAGGTGCGCGCCAAGCGCGCCCTCGCCTCTTCCCAAAAGTTCGTGCGGCTCGGCCGTCATCATCGTTTCGCGTGCTTCGTCGCATGTCATGATCGATACTCCTTCAACAATCGTTCGTGGTGCTCGAGAAGCTGTTCGCGGATGCACCGTCTCGCCTTGAACAGGTGCCCGCGCACGGTGGACTGCTCCATCGAGAGCCGTCGTGCGACTTCGGCGGGCGTCAGGCCCCGAATGTCGACCAGCTCGAAGATCCGTTTCTGCTGCGACGGCAGTGCGTCGAAGTAGCGAAGAACGAGCGACGCGAGCCGCGCGACGTCCGGATCGGGGATGGATGGTTCCGTCGCTTCCTTTACTTCCTTGTGCTGCCGCTCGGCCAACAGCGTCTCGCGCCGCGCTTCACGCCGGCGTCGTGAGAGGGCGACGTTCCGCGTGACGGTGAACAACCAGGTCGAGAACCGGCTCTCGCCGTCGAAGCGGTGAACGCGCCGCTCCAAACCAATCAGGACGTCCTGGGTTATGTCCTCGGCCGCGTCCCCATCCGGCGCAAAGCGCCCCGCCCAACGCCGCACAGTGCCATGCACCCGGCTCAGCAACCGCTCCAGCGCCACCCTCCGTCCAGAGCGCACCTCGGTCACGAGCGACTGAAGCTCGTCGTCGCTCTGGCCTGCGATCACTGAGAGGTGAGTTGACACATAAGTCTGACGCCACGAAAAGGGAGGGCGTTTACTCACCTAGGGAGCGAACGGCGGGGTAAGGAGCGGTGGTAAGGAGCGGTGGTAAGGAGCGGTGGTGAGGAGCGGTGGTGAGGGGCGGTGG
>JAICJQ010000167.1 GCA_025928335.1 Gemmatimonadaceae bacterium | reverse complement strand
TGAACGCCTGCGCGAAAGCGTGATTGCGGAAGGTGTAGGCGCGACGCCAACCGGTCAGCGGTCCGCCCAACTCGTCACTGAACACACAGGCCGACGTGATCTCGTTCTCGGCGGGCACGAGGTAGAACGACGTCGCGTGCCACGAGCCCCACGCGCTCACCCCGACGGCCAGCAGCATCGCGCCGAGGACGGCAAGTCCGACGTTGTGCAACGGGTCGCCAATCGGCTTCGTGATCGTGTCCGGCAGGAAGACGCGCGCGACGACGAGTCCGCCGATGAACGGGATGACGAGTGGCGTCGCGACGAGCCGAACGACCAGCTCGAGCAAGGGCATGCGCTGCGCTCTTACGATTTCCGCGTTCCGAGCCATGCACGACGCGCAGTACGGGATACGCGCGCTTCGGATAACGTACTTCCAACCGCTGCCGAGATAGCGACCGCCGGGCTGCCGACGGAAGATTTTCTTGACGACGAGCCTCGACGTCGCCGGGGCGCAGCAGTTGGCGCAGAGCGGCGGCCAGGCGGCGCTGCGCAGCCGACCGTGGAGGTCGACGCGCTCCGCGGCGGGCAGGAAGTCGCGGTCGCGATGGTCGGCACTGAACCGCCGGCGAAAGAACATCATCGAGAGATGCTCATTCCTTGGTCGCCGACAGTCGCGGCACGGCGATGCGCGCCAGCTTCAGCGCGCCGCGCTCGTCGGTCGACGAGCCGCGATACGCAATCTCTAATGCCCGCTCGCCTTTGAGGAGCATGAGCCGCCCGTCGAGGCTCATCGTCGCCTGATCCCAGGGGCCTTCGAGGGTGTCGGCGGATTCGGCCGAGTGGTCTCCGGACACCGGCGCGATCAATCCGCCAATGCCCCGATTGGCGGCGACGTCGCGATCTCCGCCGCGCCAGTGCGGCGTGACGATCACGACATGGTGGCCGGCGGTGAAGTAGCCGCAATTCGGGCCAGTCGCGTACGCGAACGGACCGTCGCCTCCGGTGCGATACGGTGGAACCACCAGCGGCCCGAGGACCGACTCGGCCTCCTGTCGCGTGATGAGCGAACAGGGATCGCGGCTCTCGCTCGATGAGTAGCCGACCATGGGGAAGGGAAGGTCGGGAATGCGATCGCGCACCCGGGCGGTGATCGTGTCGAGTTTGTCGCCTGGGACATCGACGTCGGAGGCGAGCGTCGAGATCGTGATTCGGACGTGGCCGATCCGGCCGCCGTGGGTCGCGGGCCAGTCCCATCCGTTGAGCGCCTTGCGGAGCTTGTCGTGCGACACGGCGTACGTGTCGGCGGCGTGGGACGTGTCATTGTTATCCGTCGCCCACGCCCTGAGGATGGCATTCGTGGAATTGGCCACGACTTCGCCGATGCCGGAATACTTGAGGTCGACCTCGAGAACGAATCCGTACGGCTCGGCCTGATGGATCTTGCGGGGTGCGGTTTTGTCGGCGCCGGGCATCTTGTCGATCGATTCGCGGATTTTGTCCATCTTCGCGCGCTCGTCGACGACCTTCTGAGGAATGGGCAGCGTGTACCGGCAACCGCCGTCGGTTTCGCGCGGCGGTTCCGCGAGTTTGCCGACGACGGCTTCGACCTCGGCGGCGGAGATCCAACCGCAGTCGTTCGGCGGCCGAGTGGCGACTTCGATTCCGACTGGTGCGACGCCGACAGTCGCTGAAGCCGCGGACTGGGAAGCGCGCGCTGAGTCCTCCACGCGCTCCGATCGAGTGCAGCCGGCAACGATCACCCCGGCGCACATCACGGCGACGATGGACGCACGGCGCATTGTCATCTCCGTTGCGCGCGCGACACTGCGCTGCGAAGCAGATCGAGGCCTGACTTCGCCTGCTTCGTGTCCGGGAAGTTTTCGATGCCGATCGCGATGTCGCCGACGCGTGCGTACGGCGGTCCGGACTTTCCGCCGACGAAGTACGCTTCGTCGCCGAGGTTGGGGATGGGCAGCGGATGCGACATGCCCGCGATGGAGCCGGTGAGCCAGCCGGCGAACGTCACCACCACGGAAAACTCCCCGAGCGACTGAGCTTCGCCGTTCACTGTCCCCCGCCACGCGATCTGGCAGGCGCGTGAGGCATCGCCAGGCGTCGGTTGCATCGTAATCGACCACACGACGCCTTGGCTCCGAAGTCGGTCGGCTTTTCCGCTCGACAACGACAGTTCGACTTGATGTTGGATGTCTTCCTTCGTGACCAAAGCACACGGATCGACGCGAGAGATCGCTTTCTGGATGGACGAGGCTCCCTGCGCCATCACCGGCTGGAGCGCGATACCGATCGCCACCGCTGCCACGCAGAAGATCGACGTGGGCTTCATGGCTGGCTTCGCCCCATGATGCAGTCCGGTACACGCAGATTCGCCATCGGCACGCACTTGGTCATCGGCCCGACGCGAACGACTCCAACTCCGTTCGGCGATGTTCCCGCTTCGACCGTCGTCTGGCCGGCGGCATCGGACAATTGAAAGAGGCCGCGAAGGTGGAAGACCGCTGATTCCAAATTGTCGCCCTTCAGGTTCAGGCTGCCCACCTCCTTGCCGGCCGGGCTGTAGAGCTCCAGGCCACCTTGTCCGAATAGCTCGGCCCGCGGCTTCCCCGCCGGGTCGCGCACTGACACCACGCCGCCGCCGGTTTTCCCCTCGCCAATCGCGGCCGCGATTTTCCCTCCGTCGCCCCTGACCCACAACCCGTAGTTGCTCTCGGCCCCGCGTCCGATATGAACGCGTCCGACAGTCGCCGGTGCTTCGGGGACGTCGCTGACTGTGAAGATCGGCTTCGCCGAGCCTCCAACACTCATCACGCGGAGCCACGCGGCCTGATTGTTGGCCGGGTCGAACCCAAGGTTGGCAACCTCGTTGTACTCGTTGTTTCTGAGGACGAGCCCCAGGTTGCCAATAATCGAGGCCCGCGACTTTCCCTGCTCGTCACCGACGTGCACTACGCCGAAGCCCTCCTTGAGCTCCCCGATGGTCACGACTGACGCGCCCGTCTTGCGGTGCACCATCATCCCGTAGGTGTTGTCGGAGAACTGCCCGATCAAGACGCGTCCCGCGCCGGCTGTTGTGAGCGGCGCATCGGTCGCCACGAAGATCGGATTGCCGGCGCCGTCAACAGTTCGCAGCTCGCCATTGACCCACAGCCGACTGCGCCCGTTGTTGCCGGGACTGAACCCCAGGTTGGCGATCTGTTTTCCCTGAGGATTGTTAAGAAAGATCCCGGAATCGCCGACGATCTCCGTTCGTGACGCCTGGGCGGCGGGATCACTCAACAACATTCCTCCCGCGCCGCTCCTCAGCTGACCCATAGTGGCGACGACTGCACCGGCGCCATTGCGGAACGCCAACATGAAGTTGTCTTCGCCCGTCCGTCCAATGGTCACCCTGCTATGCGTTGGCTGTATCTTCCCTTCGGTCACGACGAAGAGACTGTTGCCCGCCGCATCGACGACTTCGAATGGCGCCTGGACCTTCGACGGCGGCTGAGAAGCGACCCTGGCGAGATGGGAGACACTTTCCTCGAGGCTGGCGACGCGAGCAACAAGCAGCCGATTGTCCGCCATGAGCTCGCGGATGCGCTTGGAGTCAACATTTTCCGTCGCGGGGCGGGCGGCTACGTCGTTCACCCGCGTCGCGAACGACGCCGCGACGACGAGGCCGATCGTCCCCGTCAGGCTGCGTGCGCGAGCCCACATTCGTTCGCTCATCAGTTCATCTCCTATTCGTGGCAGTCACGCGCCAACTCCACACGTCGATTCCTGGCGCGTCCTTCGATCGTTGCATTCGTCTCGCGCGGTCGTGTGGCGCCGTAGCCGGCGGCCTTGAGCCGCGCCGCGCCGACGCCCGCGCCGACCAGCCGGGCCCTCACGGCTTCGGCGCGTCGCTCCGACAGCAGCTGATTCGACGTCGCGCCGCCGATGCTGTCGGTGTGGCCTTCGATCGTCGCGACCCAATCGGCGTGACGCTTCAATGCGTCGGCGAGAGAGGCGATCGCGTTGTCCGACGCCGGGGCGAGGGCGGCACTGTTGAACTCGAAGTAGATCCCCGGCAGCTCCATCCGGCACTCCTTCACGAGCGCGCTCTCGAGTAGCCCGTTGCTTCCGAGCAGCCCGTTGCTTCCGGGCGGCACGCTGATGTCCGCGCGAACCGTCTGGAACACGCGCTTCGCGTCGGAGAGCTTGAGAAGGAGCGGGTGGTCGTGCTGTGCGAGGATCCATATCTCGGGCGCCCAGTGCTCACCGCGCGACGTCAGATCGGCATTGAGATGAAGAGATGGCACCATGACCCGCTTTCCATTGATGAGGAGGGGGAAGGGCTCGTCCTTCATCGACTGGCGCGTCAGCGTCCCGCGCCAGCGGACCATTGGCGGCGTACCGCCACCAAATCCGAACGCGGCGGCGATCGAACCGGCAGGGTCGTTTTCGGACAGCGACAGCATCGAGAAGGGGCCGCCTCCCGATGTGCGGATTCGTTCGTACAGAGCACTACCGATCGTGAAGGCGGTGTAGCCCGGATGCTCAACCGGGCCTTTTTGTTCCCAGAGCTCATAGAAATGCGACGACGTGTCGAGGTCCGCGGCCGCCACGAACCGTTGGCGTGTGTTACGCGTGGTATCGCCGTTCGGCCGAATCTCACGGAAACTCCACGCGTACGTGACGCCGGCTGGCGATACCTCGGCCAACGTCACGACCGATTCGCGATCGAGGGTGTCGCCGAGGTGAAGCGTTTGCACCAGCGCCAGGTGCGCCACGCGAGGAACGATTGGTGACGGCTGCGCCCAAAGCCGCGCTCCGCACGCCACGCCAACGATGGCGATGCGGTGAAGACCACGAGTCCGGAAACGCGGCAGCATCGAATCCGCTCCGGCTATTTCGAGACGACGGCCGCGATCTCTTCCGCCGCGTGCTCGACGAGCGGCGTGAGTAAATCCTCGCCGTCGGATTTGGCTTTCTGCTTGGCGTTGCCCTCCTTCAACACGGTCCCTGTCTCTGACTCGAGTCGATAGGACAGCTCGAGCTCGTCCTCCGACCGGGTCGTCGCCGCGATATCCGTCGCGGCGCGAGCGGCACCGACGGCGCCCATCGACGCGACGCGCTTCGTAGCCGTCGAAGAGTTTGCCGCGGCGCCCCACGCTGCTTCCTGCGCAGCTTTACCGGCGATCTGGCCGAGCGCTCCCTTTTTGTGGCGCTCACCCTTCGCCGTGACGAAGAGGACGAACTTGCAGTTCGCGTTGTGCGCCTCTTCGCGCGCCTGCGACGTCAGTCGCGCCGTGAGTTGCACGACGGACAGGCTCGGGCCGGTGAGGTAGCTCTTGAACAGCTCACTCACGCCGTTCGACGCCTGGGAAGCGTCCACGTTCGGAAACTGCGCGGTCGCCGGCCCCAGACAGATCGGCGCGGTCAAGCGCGGCACAGTGATCGGAGAACCGAGGGCAATAAGAAAGCCTAGGCGCAGCATGAGCGTATCCTCATTGAGAAGGTCGGATGTGCGTGCCCGGCTCATGGCACTGGCTCGAACGAGCGAATCGTCGCCGAGTTCAGATCGACCAGTACGCGGGCGTTGCAGTGACTGGCCGCCATCTGGCCGATCAGCCCGTAGAAAAGGCCACCGTCGCCCGTCGCGACGCCGATGCTCGCGTTGTAGTTCGCGGCAAGCCCAGGACAGTACGGCTCCTGAGGCTGGTACCGGTCGAGCCGCGCAGACACAAACCGAGTGTCCGCGGTGAACGAGGCCGTGAACGTGCGGTACGGATCACCCGGGATGTACGGATCGCTGGGACTTATCGGGTTCGGCGGCACGAGATTGCTCGTCGCCGTTAACGTCAGCGTCGAGACATCGAAGGAAGTGAGGTCGTAATCCCGCGCGCCAAACGCCATGTCGCCTCCGATCACGTCGGAGCCGCGAGCCGATGGACGTAGCACGCCGGTCGTCGACTGCTGATCGGTGCAGGCCGCAGGGAAAACCAGCAATAGTATTGCGGACGTGAGCACGAGCGTGATTGCCGGCGATTTTCGTTCGAGGTGCATGACAAAGGTTCCTCTTCGACAAGGTGACTTTCAGGTGTGCTCATTCATCGCGGGACTCGGTCTCCCGACGTAGCATGGCGTCGACTGCGACATGACCCCGCTCGTCGCGACGCAGGTAGCGAATCACCGGCGCCCCGGCGTCGAGGCAGCGCACGTACGCCGCGATGAGCACGCGCGGTGTGATCGTGTAGGCCGCCGCCGGCTCCGTGGCGAGTAGGGCGATACCGCTCGGGCGCGAGCGCGCGTCGGCGAACGACGGAAGGAGGTCGAGGTGGACGACCGCGGTATCCAGCCGGCTGCGCACTTCACGCCCCAGTGGCCCCGTTTCGATTGCTTCCACAGTGCGTGTCAGCACCGTCGAGCCGCCCCGAAGCTCCGTAGGCCCAAGCATCACGGCGACGCGTCCGACATCGCCCGCCCCCTGAAAGCTCCAGAGTCCGTCCGTCGGAGGCACCGCGGACGGCCGGAGCTCGTTCCCGCGACACACGGAAGACGCCACGACTCCGGCAGTTATCGCGGAGCTGGTCGTGCGATCGGATTGCGACGACACCTTTCCGCAGGCCGCTGCCGCCCCGCACGAAAGTGCCGCGCTCGACCAGATGATCCGTCCCCGCGGTGCGTTCCACACGCGGGGAACCTACGAACGCGCCGTTATCCAGCCGTCTCGGGGCGGCGTCACTTCGAAGTAACGGCTCTTCCGAGACTCAGTACTGTCCGGTACACTTGGCTGACGATGCGCGGAATCATGTCCCACCCATGATCGAGCTGCTGACACTCGGCCGTGTCCGCCTCGTCGCCGAAGGCGATGGCGAGCGGACGGGGACCCCGATGCAGGGAAAACGGCTCGCACTGCTCGTCTACCTCGCGGTGGCGGCAGGCGGGGCTGGACGCCGGCGCGACGAGTTGCTGGCGATGTTCTGGCCCGAGCTCGGTGACGAGGAAGCACGACGCTCCCTCCGACAAGCGCTCTACTACCTGCGGCGCGCAGTCGGCGGCGAGGTCATCGTCGGCGACGGTGACGAGGTCGCGGTAGCGTCGGGTAGCCTCAACTGTGACGCCGTCGCGTTCGAGGCGTTGGCCGAAGGCGGAAACGCCGACCAAGCCTTGTCGATCTACGGCGGCGATTTCCTCCAGGGTTTTCACGTATCCGACGCATCGGCGGAGTACGAGGAGTGGGTCGAACGAACGCGCGCGCGGCTCCGTCGTCGCGCGGCAGCCATCGCTCGTGCGGCGTCGCACAACGCGGAACAGGCAAACGATGGCACTCGCGCCGTCGAGTACGCGCGCCGCGCCTGCCAACTCGAGCTCGACGAGGAAGCCGGTTGGCGCCGCTTGATGTCGTTGCAAGCCCGACTCGGCGATCGCGCGGCCGCGTTGCACTCATATGAAGAGCTGCGCCAGCGACTCGAGCGCGACCTCGGCGTGCGCCCGGCGGCGGAGACGGTTGCGCTGGCGCAGGCCATTCGTTCGTCGAATCGGCCGGCGCCGCCGGTGGAACTGCCGCCTCCGACGGTGGAACTGCGGCCTCCGGAAGTCGAAGCGCCAAACGAAAGCTTGGAGACGGGCGGCGCGCGACGGGCGACGGGCGATGGGCGCCCCACCGTCAGCCGCAGAATGGTTCGTTCATATCTCGTGACCGCCGGCGTGGTGTTGCTCGCCGGCGCCGGCGGCTTCGCCGCGATGCGCGCGGTTCGACAGGACCAGCGCGACACTCCGTCGTTGGTTGCCGCGGGGGCGCTCGCGCGGCGCGACAAGATCGTCGTCGCCGATTTCGCCAACCAGGCGCGCGACAGCACGCTGGCCACCGTCGTCACGCAAGCCCTTCGCGTCGATCTCGCCCAGTCGCCCCTCGTCAGTACCCTCACACAGCGACAGCTGAGTGCCGCGCGTGCCCGCATGCAGCGTCCGACGACCGCGGCGATCGACGATTCACTGGCGCGCGAAATCGCGATTCGCGAAGGGGCCAAGGCGATCGTCACCGGATCAGTCGCCAGGGTGGGGAACGCGTACACCATCACGGCACAACTCGCGGCGACGGAGCGCGGCGAACCGCTGGCCTCCGTCCGAGAGACGGCCGCCGATTCGACGAAGCTCATCGACGCGATCGACCGCGCCAGCAAGGGACTTCGCTTCCGCATCGGCGAATCGCTGCACGAGCTGCGTGCCATGCCGCCCCTCAATCAGGTGACGACCGCGTCGCTACCCGCGCTCCGCAAGTACACCGAGGGGTACAATCTTTCCTTGACCGGCCGCCGCAGCGAGGCGCTCGAGCTGCTGCAGCAGGCCGTAGCGATCGACACCGGGTTCGCGACGGCGCACCGCACGATCGCCATGATCTACGGAGCGTCAGCGGAGCCGGGCCGCGAAGCCGCGGCAGGGGCGCACGCGCTGGCAAACAAGGATCGCTTGCCGTTTAAGGAGCGACAGTTCCTGCTCGCGGGCACGGCGCAGGGACGTGGCGACTACGAGGCAGCGATTCGCGCCTATGAGGAATATCTAAAACACGACCCGAGCTACGCCGCGGCGATAAGCAACATGGCGCTCGTGTACCGCGCCTGGCGCCACGATGCTCAGGCGGAGAGCCTCTACCACGAGGCGATCCGCGCCGACTCGACGATCGCCGTCATCTACTACGGGCTGCACGGCGTTCAGGTCTTTCAGGGCAAATTCGCCGAGTCGCGACACACGCTCGACGAGATCGCGCGGCGCTTCCCGGGCAATCAAACGCTCACGATGGTCGAAATCCAGGACGCCGCGGCGCGCCAGAGCTGGGATGAAGCCGAGCGTCTGACCGAAGCGCGCATCGCCGCGCAGCAGGCGGATACGCTGCAGCTCCTCGATGCGTTCGAGCAGATGGCGGGCATCACCGAGACGCGCGGCCGGCTCGCCGAAGCCGAGAAATACTGGCGCACGCAGCTCCGCCTGACCGAGGCGAGCGGCTCGGGAGCTCGGCACATCTACGGTCTCGAGCAACTGGCGATGATCGAGCTCCGCTATCGCGGTCATCCCGCGCGGGCGCGAGCGATCATGGACTCCGCGTTGGCGAAACGGCCGCTCGACAGTCTGCTCGCCGGCGACCGGCCGTACTACGAGCTGGCGCGCTTCTACGCGGCCGCGGGCGACATCGCTCATGCGCGATCGCTCCTCGCGTTGGCCGGGAAGAACGACAGCACCCTCAATCGCAACCGTCCGGCCGAACGAAGCTGGACCCAGGGCGTGATCGCGCTGGCATCGGGGAATTTCTCCGCGGCCGAGGCGGACCTGCGCGAGGCCTCGGAGACGAACTTTTGCTCGA
The DNA here is from genome assembly GCA_025928335.1 of Gemmatimonadaceae bacterium. Taxonomy (GTDB): domain Bacteria; phylum Gemmatimonadota; class Gemmatimonadetes; order Gemmatimonadales; family Gemmatimonadaceae; genus JAQBQB01. Next base: position 916 of record JAICJQ010000167.1, on the reverse strand, counting down.
TGTGCGTGCTGCCCGACCTCGCGCGGGCGTATGAAGCCGAGCACAAATCGCAAGCCGCGCTGATCGCGTACGAGCGGTACACGACGACGCCCTGGCTCTGGCGATATGAGACAGATGCGACGGAGTTGGGGCTCGCCCTGCAGAAGATCGCCGACTTCTACGCGGAGGTCGGCGATCGAGAGAAGGCGAGCGAGGCTTATCAGCAGCTCGTCCAACTATGGCAACGCGCGGATCCACAGCTCCAGCGCAGCGTGGCGGCGGCGAGAAAGCACGGGGTGCCTTAACTACGTTAGGTAGTTTTGGCCCGCCGAGGAGAAGCCTATCCCCTCGGCCCGGCAGCCTTCACAGCCGCGCTCACGTGACTCTCGAACTTCGCGAAGTTGTCCCGGAACATCCCTGCAAGCTTCTTCGCCTGCTCATCGTAGGCACTCTTCTCCGTCCACGTATTGCGCGGATTCAAGACCTCATCCGGCACACCGATGACATGTTTCGGCACCTGAAGCCCAAACACAGGGTCGGTATCTAACGGCGCCGAGTGCAGATCGCCGCGCAGCAGCGCGTGCACCATCGAGCGCGTGTGCGCGAGCTTCATCCGCTTGCCGACGCCGAACGCGCCGCCCGTCCAGCCCGTGTTCACGAGCCACACATCGGAGCCGTGCTCGTCGATCAGCTTGCCGAGCATCTCGGCGTACTTCGTCGGATGCCAGACGAGGAACACCGCGCCGAAGCAGGAGCTGAACGTCGCCTGCGGCTCCTTCACGCCGCGCTCGGTGCCGGCGACCTTCGCCGTGTAGCCCGAGAGGAAGTAGTACATCGCCTGGTCGCGCGTCAGCTTGGCGATCGGCGGCAACACACCAAACGCGTCGGCCGTCAAGAATACGACGTTCTTCGGATGCCCGGCGCGGCCCGACTTCAC
>JAICJQ010000248.1 GCA_025928335.1 Gemmatimonadaceae bacterium | reverse complement strand
CTGGCGCCGAAATCGATGCCTCAAGATTACAATCTCGTCGCTGAGCTCGACAGCCTGGAGTCAGGCGTGTATTTCGCCTGCGCGGATACCGCGTTCCGCGATTATGCACGGGGGCTGGCGCTCGCGAAACAACCAGTCGCGGAGGATCCATCCCGAGCAACGTTCGTGACGATTCTCGCGGCAGCTTATGCCCAAGCGGGTGACCTCACGAGTGCCGTGAAGACGCCGCGCGAAGCGCTTGCCCGGCCGGGTTTCCGCCCTCATATCGCACCGATGAAGAACAGGTACTCGCGCGGTACATCGCTGCAACCGCGAAGAAGCCACAGTGACTTGAACAGCGAACGAATGGGCGATGCCGATGCGTTCGGCCGGAGTATCTCGACGGGGTCGTCGATACTTTGCGTATCCGTGGGCTTGACAGACAACTGACGTGATGACAGTATACTGTCATGAACAAGCCCGACGGTCGATCGGCGCACGACCGGCAGCGCGAAGCTACCCGCAATGCCATTCTCGACAGCGCGACCAGGATGCTGCGCGAAGAGCCGGCGTCGACGATCTCACACGAGGCAATCGCCGACCGATCCGGGATCGCGGCACGAACAGTGTACCGGCATTTTCCGACGCGCGGACATCTGGGAGCCGCCCTGTGGGCGCGGGTACGCGAGGAGACCGGCACGCGGTGGCCCACCAGCCAGGCGGACGTCTCCCGAGCAGTGCGCGCACAATTCGCGCAGTTCGAGAAGCACGACGCGTTTGTGCGTGCGACCCTTTTCGCATCGGCGACGGCCGACGTTCTGGCGCAGGGCTCGGCTGAGGGCCGCGCCGCCTTCGCCCAGAGTCTGACCGCCGTTACCCAAGACCTTTCACGCGCGGAAAGTCAGCGCCTGGTCGCCGTCTGCGTGGCGATATACAGCGCGCCCTTCTGGCAGATGTTGCGCGACCGCGGGAAGCTGTCGTCCGAGGAAGCGGCGCGGGCCGCGGCGACCGCCCTCGAAGCCGTCATCTCGGACGCAAAGATGCGTCGACAGTCGCTCAAACCTCGTTCAACCGATCACAAGGAGATCGACCATGAGCATGAAAGCCGAAGGAACAGCGACGGCAGGCCCACGGGTGGCAGGATCGGCGGAGCGTCCCATGCCAGTTCGATTCAACGTCGTCGCCGCTAGCGCCGGACGAACATCGGCGCCACTGAACATCGTTGGCGAGGAGACGCTCGTGAAGGTGTCGAATGCCGACTCGGACGGCACTCTGGCATTCTTCCATCTCGTGGCCCCACCGATGTCCGGGCCGCCTCGTCACGTGCACACACGCGAGGACGAGCTGTTCTATGTCCTCGAAGGAGAGCTCGTGTTCGAGCTCGATGGAGAGCGCCATAGCGTTGGTGCAGGCGATACAGTGTACCTGCGCCGCGGTGTCATCCACGCGTACCAGAACTTCACCACCTCGGATGCTCGTCTTCTCATTGCGACGACGCCGGGCGGGTTCTCCGATTGCTTCGTCGAACTGTCGGCCGCCACGCCGCCGGGTGGCTTGCCGGCTCCTGATCGGCTGAACGCCATCTCAACGAAGTACGGCATGACCGTGCTGGGGCCACCGATGTTACAGTGATAATGATCGTTGAGCCTGATGGGCGATCTGCCGCGGACTCACTTCGCTCGCAGTTGGTTGATTCGCTCGCACGATACCCAGGCGTTGGATAGCAAGACACTCCATCGGCACATCCCGTGTGGTTTGATCAAGACGCGTACTCGCTGCGTTGTGAGTGGGGCGTCGCCGGCGTCGCGGCGCTCGCGCCATCGGCCGCTGTCACCCGCGCAGCGCAGCGGTACGGCCCGCGCATTGGCCTTGTGCCCGCCGGTGAGCAGTGGCGGGATGGCTCGCTGCGGCCCTGTCTCGAGGATTGGCTCGGCGCCGGCGCGATTCTGGCTCACCTCACCGAACGGTGGCGAGTCGGATCCCACGGGCATTTCAATGATGGCTCGAGGAACGACGACATCCATCAAGCTGACCAACAAGGACCGACACGAGCAGACATACAAGCCGTGATTTCCCTGGATTCAACCCTGTGCGGGCGCACTCCGTTTCCAACGCCACGCCGGCGAAGACCGCCACCGTGGTCGTGTTTCTGCCCACCCGAGTCGACCCTCTGACCGCTTCGCGTGTGAGACGCGCGATCGGCAGCCGCGAAGTCGTCGCTGTCTATACGACAGACACTCCAACGCCGAGCCACGTTGCGCAGGCTTTGCACGCCCAGTTCGGCGGCTCTCTGATTCCATACGATCGACTCTCGCGTCCGGCGAGCGAGTTTGCCGATTTGTCGTTCGAAACGCCGTCGTGCATGCCGCGCGTACGCATCCGGGCGAGGCGATTGTGGTGGTCGCCGATGCGGACCTCGCACTTCCATTCCTTCACGGCGCGGCGGACGGTACGGTCGGCGGCCAAGTGGAGCGGACGCGAGAAGACGGATTCCTCATTGCGGTCGACTCGGCGGGCAACCGTGGGGTTGCTCGTCTTCGTTAACCATCCACGATCGAACGAAAGAGTGCCGCGCGCCAACCGCGCGCCCGAGGCCGGCAGCGCCTGGTCCACCCCATCATTAGTTTAGGGTTTCCAGAGTGATGATGGACTGACGACCGTTTGGGTCGTGCCGCCGTGATGCGGCACCTGGCCGTGAAACCCACGGCGGGTACATTGGTCCGCGTCTGTTTCGGGCCCGAGCGTGTCTCAAAAAGTCATCCTCATCGTCGACGACTCCGCCACGATGCGCCGAATGGTCATCGCGGCGCTGCGAGCACTCGGCGATGTCGCGTTCGACCAGGCCGGATCCGGGCTCGAGGCCATCGAGCGGCTCGCCGTGGCCAACGTCGACGCGGTCATCCTCGATCTCAACATGCCCGACATGCATGGGTTCGAGGTGCTCCGCTTCATCCGAGGCCATGCTCGCTTCAGCCAGTTGCCCGTCGCCGTCCTCACCACGCGCGGCGACGACGCATCGCGGACCGAGGCGCTGAGCGCCGGGGCCACGCTCTACCTGACCAAGCCATTCGTGCCGCAGTCGTTCGCGCCCGCCATCGAGCGACTGCTGGCCGCGGCCTCGGTCCATGGATAACGGCCCCTTCTTCGCGCAGTTCATCGAGGACTACTACGCGGAGTGCGACGACCATCTCACTTCGATTCGGCGCGCCCTCCTCGAGCTCGAGACCAGGCACTCCGCCGGAGACGCTGCGACGCCGGCCGCGGTGAATGTGATCCGCCGCGGTCTGCACACGCTCAAAGGGCTTTCGGCGATGGTCGGACTCCAGACGCCGGAACGAATCGCCCACGTGCTCGAAGATGTCCTCCGCTCCGCCGGTGCGTCGCCGACGTTGCTCGATCCGCAGGTCATCGAGCTGATGTTCGACGGCACCCGCGTCCTCGAACAGAGCGTGATGGCGAGCCGGCGCGGAGCGGACGATCCGTCGTCCGACGACCTGTTCGAGCGCGCCGCCGCGCTCACTGCGGCTCCGCGCAGCGAACCCGACTTGTCGGAGTCGGTCGCCGTATCGGTCGCCGACGCGGAAGTGGTCTGGATCGAGGAGAGTGCGGAAGCAGTCGCGCCGGAGGAGCTCTATCAGTTCGAGTTCACACCCTCGGCGTCGGCCAACGCGCGCGGGGTCACGGTCGAATCCATTCGCCGGCGTCTCGCCGAGATCGGAGAGATCCGCGTGGCCGTGCCGCGCGTTCAGCCCGGCGGTCGCGTCGTGTTCGATTTCACCGTCGCGCTCCACGCCGGTCAGCTTCCTGAAGAAGCGTGGCGGGCCGACGGACTGCGTTGGGAAGGCGCGCCACGATCGGTTCATCCAGCGCGTCAGGCTGATCTACCCGCCGACGCCGAGCGTGGGGGAAGCGCGCCCGCCTCGGCCAGCCTCGTTCGCGTCGATCTTGCGCGGCTCGAGGATCTGATGCGCGGCGTCGGCGAGCTCGTGGTGAGCCGGTCGCGGCTGAGCGACGCGCTGCGGCGCGCGGGTGCGGCGCACGACGACGACGCGTGGGAAGAGCTGCAGGAGACGAGCTCGATGCTCGAGCGGCAGCTTCGAGCGCTGCGCGACAACGTGATGCGGATCCGGCTCGTGCGAGTCGGCGAGCTGTTCGAGCGGTTGCGGTTCGCCGTGCGCGATCTCGCGCGCGAATCGGAACGGGAGATCACGTTCGATCTCGACGGCCAGGACACCGAAGTCGACAAGGCGATCGTCGACCGGATGCTCGAGCCGTTGATGCACCTCGTGCGCAACGCGGTCGCCCACGGTATCGAAGATCCCGAAGTGCGGCGCGCGTCGGGCAAGCCGGCGTCGGGCAGACTCTCGCTACGCGCCTCCACCTCGGGCGATCGCATCTCCGTCCTCGTCGAAGACGACGGCCGCGGCATCGACGAAGCAGAGGTGCGGCAACGCGCCCGAGCGACGGCGGCGACGCTCGGTGGCGGCGAGAGCGATGGGACGCTTCTCGACATCCTCTGTCAATCGGGGTTTTCGACGCGCAGTGAGGCCGACCGCTCGAGCGGCCGCGGAATGGGGATGGCGATCGTGCGATCCACGATCCGCGAGCTTGGCGGCGCCTTGACGCTGCATACAGAGCCTGGTCGCGGAACGCGGTTCGTCGTCGAGCTTCCGTTGACGCTGATGATCGTCGACGCGCTGATCGTCGACGT
>JAICJQ010000130.1 GCA_025928335.1 Gemmatimonadaceae bacterium | reverse complement strand
TTCACCACCGCCGTTTCACCACCGCCGTTCAAGCCTCTCCAAACGCCACACCATGCCTTTCCTTCCCCAGCCAGGCCGCTATGGCGCCAAGTGTGAAGACAGTGGCCGCCGTAAACGCCATCGCTCGCGGGTACGGCATGTGGTCGGCGAACACCGCTTCGATGTACGCCACGGTACCCGCGACCGCTACGCCGCATTGATAGGCGAAACCCGGCAAGAAGCCGCGCACGGAGTCCGGCGCCAGTTCGTTGATGTGCACCGGGATCACCCCCCACGCGCCCTGTACCATGAACTGCATGATGAAGCCGCCCATGACGAGGAGTCCGACCGTCGGCGCGAAGGCCCAGAGCGGAATGGCAAAGATCGCCAGAATGAGCGCCGTGACGATCGAGCGGCGGCGACCCATGCGATCGGAGAAATGTCCGAAGATGATGCCACCCATGATCGCGCCGATGTTGGCCACTCCTGTAACGATGGCAACGCGCTGCGGCGTGAAATGCCAATCCCGCTTGAGGAACGTCGGATACATGTCCTGCGTCCCGTGCGAGACGAAGTTCATGAACATCATGAGAACGAACAGGTACAGGAACAGCTTCCAGTGCGAAGCAATCTCCCCCGCATACTCGCCGAAGCTCTTGTGCTTGTGCCGAGTGCGCTCCCAAACCTCTGATTCCTTCACGAACGTACGAACGTACAGGGCGAGTAGCGCCGGCACGCCGCCGATGAAGAACATCGGCCGCCATCCCCAGCGCGGGAACACGAAGTAGAAGCAGACCGCCGCGAGAAGATTCCCGCAGGCGTATCCCTCTTGCAGGAAGCCCGACAGAATGCCGCGCCGATGTTTGGGCGCCTTCTCCATTGCCAACGAGGCGCCCACGCCCCACTCGCCCCCCATGCCGATGCCGAACAGCGCGCGCAGGATGAGGAACATCGTGTAGTCGTGCGCGAAGCCCGTCGCCACCTCGACCGCCGCATAGAATATGAGGTCGATCATCAGCGGGATGCGTCGGCCCCACCGATCGGCCATCAGCCCGAAGATGAACGCGCCGACCGGCCGGAACATCAGGGTGATCGTGAGCGAAAGCGCGATCCCCTTGTCGGTCTGACCGAGGTCCTTCGCGATGTACGTCAACGCGTACGTCACGAGGAAGAAGTCGAACGCGTCGAGCGTCCAACCGAGGAAGCTGGCGATTACCGCCGCGCGATGGCCGCTGGTGGACGGCGGCGTATACGACGGCGACTGACCGACGCCTGAGCTGATGGCTGACATTGAGGAGGGGAGAAACGGAAGCGCCGGATCGATCGATCCGGCGCTCTTGAGATGACTACTTGCCGCCCGATTTGACGGCGAATCCAGCAACGTGGACGTCGAGGTTGTGGTTCACGCGAATGCCAACGTTCCCACTGAGATCCTTGAGCTGCTGTCGGGATACCGCCTGCACCTGGGTGCCGTTCACGAGGAAGCGGACGGAGTCCGAGGCGACTTTGATCGAGAGCTCGTTCGTGTTCGGCGAATCGTCGAACTTGTGAACGCTCGCCGCCGGAGTCCAATCGACGATCTTGTGCACCTCGTTTCCGGCGCGATGGTTGATCAGGATCTGGCCCCCCTGCCGCGCCTCGAAGTAGAGGTACGTTTGCTTCGACGCATCGCTCAGATCGCGCCCACCGACGAATAGGCCGTACGCTTCCCCGAGGTCACCGTGACCGACGTTCTTCGTCGTCTGCCGAAAGTTGGCGGAGACGGTGTAGTTGTCTTTCTGTTCGTCCTTCGGCTGCCAGTAGATCGCCGCGCCGCCCGACGTGACGTGGAATCCGGCGCCCATCGTCACGAACTTGGCCGCCTTCGTCATGTCTTTGTCATCCATGCGCATCGACCAGCCGTCCGGAAGCGGCGCGGCGGTCACGACGGATGTCGGGTCCTTTTCCTTGGCTTGCTGCTGCTGCGCGCAAACAGGTGTGGCCACCGCCAGAGCGGCGAGCACGGAGCACGCGGTCATCGAACGACGCATGACTTCTCCCTCGTGAAACTCGTTGAGCCGGGGAATATGGTTTGGCGCGCAGGCCGTCGCTACCTAACGACCGGCGACGGACGATCGGCGGCGGGCGACGGGAAGAAAGGCGCTACAGGCGTGTCATCCTGAGCGCAGCGAAGGACCTGCCTGTCTGTGGCTAGTAACTAGTCGAGAGAGTAGGTCCTTCACGTTTGCGTCGCCCGTCGCCCACCGCCCGCCGCCCTAGTATCCGGCGGCGTGCCCATCCTTACGCGGATCCGATCCCGCGACGTAGCCGTGCGCGAGCTTGATGATCGCCTGGCTGCCGCCGAACTGCGACGGCGACGCGATGTTCACGTCGTGGCCAAGTGCACGGAGTTGGGTGATCACACTGTCCGGCATCGCCGATTCGACGATCACGCGCGTGCCCGACATGTGACGAAAGCGCGCCGCGTCCATGGACTGCTGAATGTTTTGCCCAAAGACGAGCAGGTTGATGAGAAACTGCGCATGGCCCTGCGCCTGCATCGCACCGCCCATCAATCCAAAGCTCATCCACGGGTCGTCGCCGGTTCCGTCCGCCGCCGAGTTGGGGCCTGGCTTGGTCACGAAGCCCGGGATGAGCGTGTGAAACGGACGCTTCCCCGGCGCCACCGTGTTGGGCAGTCCCTGCTCCATCGTGAATCCCGCGCCGCGATCGTGTAGCGCGAATCCGGTCCCCGGCACGACGACGCCAGATCCGAATTCATCGAAGTTGCTGTTGATGAACGAGACCATGTTCCCGTCCTTGTCCGCGACGGTGAGGTACACGGTCTCGCTCGACGTGCGCGCCGGCCCCGGATCCGTTTGCGTCATCGCCTTCTTCTCATCGATGTGGCTGCGACGCTCGGCGATGAAATCGTCGGCGAGCAGGCGGCTCACCGGAACGGTGAGATGATCGGCGTCGCCGACGTACCGCCCGAGGTCCGCGTACGCGAGCTTCTTCGCCTCGATGAGGTGGTGGAGATACGGCGCCGAGTTCTGGCCCATTCCCTTCAGGTCGTACGAGTCGAGGATGCGGAGCATCTCCAGCACGGCCACGCCCTGATTGTTCGGCGGCAGCTCCCAGACTCGATAGCCCTTGAACATCGTCGAGATGGGCGTCACCCACGTGGGCTGATTCTTCTTGAGATCATCCAGCGTCAGGAATCCACCGAGCTTCTGAACGTGCGCGATGATTTTCTGTCCGAGCGTGCCTCCATACAGCGCCGACGGCCCTTCCTTGGCGATCTGTCGCAGCGTGTTCGCCATGTCCGGATTGCGGAACCAGTCACCCGCCTTCGGCGGCTCTCCATTCACAAGGAAGGTGGTGCGCGCCCCCTCGTCGTTCGCAAGGATCGTGCGTTGTCCCGCCCAATCGCCCGAGATGACCGGCGTGACCACGAACCCGTTCTGCGCGTATCCAATCGCCGGCTGCAGCACCTGCGACAGCGTCATTGTCCCATACTTCTTGAGCAGTGCGTCCCAGCCCCCGACTGCGCCCGGAACTGTCACGGTCTCAATGCCCCGCGACGGCATCCGCGTCCGGCCGCGCTTCACCAGCTCTTCGCGGCTCATCAATGATCCCGCTCGGCCACTCGCATTGAGCCCAACGAGCTTCTTCTCTTTCGCGCTCCAGATGATCGCAAACATGTCGCCGCCCGGGCCGGTCATCATCGGCTCGACGACGGCGAGCACGCCGGCCGCCGCCACCGCGGCGTCGATCGCGTTCCCGCCGTGCTCCAGCACCTCGACCGCGGCGGTCGTGGCCAGCGGCTGGCTCGTCGCCGCGACGCCGTTCGGCGCATAGACCGGCGACCGTCCAGCCATCGTCGCGACGCGATGCGCCTCGACGGGCGCGCGCTGGGCCTCAGCGGTGGTTGCGATCATCATCAGTCCGGCGGTGAGTGAGAGTCGGACGAGCATGTTTGGTCCTCATTCTGTCTGAGACACGAGTCGCACAACGTTACTTCACGGCCGCCCGACGAGCGAGGGCTCAACGCTCGAGCGCCGAGAGGTCGTCTCTCGTATCAACGTCGGGCGGCGGATCGGCGTTGATGTCGACGAACGTAACGCGCGACGGATCGCGGGCGATCAAGTCGCGGGCACCAACGTCCCCGCTGACGCGGGTGGCTTCGTCGAATACGCGTCGGTCGAGCAGCACCGGATGACCACGCGTCCCGTGGTATCGCGCCGACACGATCGGGCGGCCCGTCACACGCCACGTCGCAATCACCTCGCGGATGGTTTCCGCTTGGAGCGATGGCTGATCCCCGAGCGCGATCACGATCGCATCGATCTCTGGCTGGAGCGCGCGGATCCCCACGGCGAGCGACGACGAGAGGCCTTCCCGCCATTGTTCGTTCTCGATCACGTGTGCCGGCAGATCGGCAAGCGCTCGCCGTACCGCGTCCGATTCGGAACCCACGACGATCCACAGCTCGTCCGTCTCCGCCGCGAGCGTGGCGGCGGACCACGCGACAATTGGCGACCCGTTGAGCGGCGCGAGAAGTTTTTGCGATCCAAAGCGGCGGCCCCCGCCCGCGGCGAGCAACAGGCCGGCGATCACGCGGAGGGAAGCGCGGACAGGGCGCGCCGAAGCGTATCGAGCGGAAGGATCGCGCACTTGCGCCGACCCGGCGGCGGCTCGCCCTCGAGCGACGCAAACAGCCAAGGCGCATCGATGCCCAGCGCTTCGTCGGCCGACATTCCGCGCACGCGCTCGGTGAGCAGCGATGCCGACGCGATGCAGAGCGCGCACGCATCGGCGGTAAAGCGCGCCTCAGCCACGTGGGCGCGGTCGCCGCGCAGCTCGACCCGGATCCGGTCGCCGCAGAGCGGATTCGCTCCTTCAGCCGAAGCCGACGCATCCTGCAACGCGCCGCGATTCTTGGGATGGCGAAAGAGCTCGATCACCACCCGACGAAACGCCGTCACGCACGCTTTCCACTGTACACCGCGACGACCTCCGACAGAATCGACAGCGCCACTTCCGCCGGCGCCTTTCCACCTAGATCCAAGCCGATCGGCGTGTGCACGCGCGCCAGCTCGTCGTCGCTGAACCCTTCGTCGCGCAGCAGGTCGCGCATCGCGGCGCCGCGCTTCTTGCTCCCCAACATGCCGATGTACCCAACCGGCTTTCTGAGGACGTCACGCAATACGGGGAGCTCATACTTGTAGTCGTGAGCGAGCAGCAGAATGGCCGTGCGCCGATTGGCGTCGATCGCCGCGACGATCTCCGACGGCATGCCTACCAGGACATCGTCGGCGTCCGGAAATCGTTCACGCGTCGCATAGCGATCGCGCCCGTCGACGACCACCGTTCGCATCTCCAGCTCGCGCGCCAATCGCGTGAGCGACATCGCGATCTGGCCGGCGCCGACGATCACGAGCGTCAGCGGGGGTGCGATCCGATCGACGAACGTCCGCTCACCAAGCGACGCGTCATCCAGATCGTCCGCCGCCACGGCGTACGATGCACCGTCCCCTTCTGACGCGATCGGCGTCACGATGGCCGTCGACTCACCCGCGGAAAGCAACTCCATCGCCTGACGATGAGCCGCGACGGTTGGATCGTCGTCGGCCTGGAGATCCACCCGAGTGAGGAGCACCTCGAGCGTTCCGCCGCAGGTGAGACCGATCTCCCACGCCTCGTCGTCGTCGAGCGAGATGGACAGCAGTTGTCGGTCGGCGTCGTTCTTGTGGAAGAGCGCGTCCGCGGCTTCGACGACCTGCGCGTCCACGCAACCGCCGATCGTCACGCCGCCGATGATTCGGCCGCTCCGGCCGACGATCATCTTCGCGCCAATCTTCTTCGACGAACCGGCGGTCGCCGATACGAGCGTCGCGAGCGCGACTTCAGGCTCGTTGCGGAACGCGGGATCCGCTGGATCGATGAGACCGAATTTGTTTGCCATCGCCGTAATAGTCTGCGCCCCGGCGCGGCCGGGCACAATCGGGCTCAGTCGTCGAGCGACCCGGCGGCGCGAAGGGCGTCCATCCAGACGCGGCGAACCTCGCTCGCCCCTCGCGCGTTGGGCTCGATCAGCGACCGGCGCCAATACCACTGGTCGCGTTCCTCCGCCGCGGCGCCGTGTCCGAGAAAATGGGCGTACACGTCGGCGAGCACCGCGCGCGGGGTTCCCGACGCGAGGCGCCGCACATGTGCGTTGAGCCGATCGAGCACATCGAGCGGCAGCGGGCCGGCCTCCTCGAACACCCCCGGAATCTTCCCGCTCCGATCCGACGGATCGTAGATGGTCGTGAGGACATACGTCCCCTGCGGCAGCTGCGTCCGCAGGGTCTCGACGAGGAATTCGTACGCTTCCTCTATGTCCTGCTCGATGCGCTCGAGTAGCGACCGTCGCGGGCGATTCGCGTACGCGCTCAACAGGTCGTTGCCACCGATCGTCAGCGTAACCAACACCGGATCGTCGCCCGCCTCGACGAGTGGCAGCTGCTCGCCGAACACCTCGCCGATCGTCGCACCGTCTGTCGCCACATTCTGCAGCTCGATCCCTGACGACAACGTCGCGAGATCTTCGCCCATGAAATCCGGCCAGTGCGCTTCAGAGTTCTGATAGAGCAGCGAGGCCGCGCCGATCGGCGCTACACTCCCGGCGGCTGCCGTTCGCTCCAGGGCTACGGCCACATCGATCTCGCCGGCGTCGAGTGCCGGATACAGATCGATCGACACGGAGTCGCCGAGCGCGATGTATCTCGTGAACATGGGAGGCGTGCTCAGACCGGTGCGCGCAGTCCTCGCGTTGCAAGCACTCGCGCCACGACGTCGCCAATCTTGTTGTTCGGAGTGCTTGCGCCCGCGGTGATACCAACGCTGATCCGGCCGCTCGGCAGCCAACCGGCTGCGTCACGCTCGCTGTGCTGAACGCCGGCGGGGCGATAGTGGATCGTCCCACCCTCTGGATCGATTCCCGTCGATGATTCGATGTGGTATGCCGCCGCCTTCTCGGCGCAGAGCGCGGCGAGCGAGATCGTGTTGCTCGAGTTGAACCCGCCGATCACAACCATGAGGTCCACCCCTTCGTCGAGCAGCTCACGCACCGCGTCCTGCCGCTCCTGCGTCGCGCTGCAGATCGTGTCGAAACTGCGGAAGTCAGTCGTGCGCGCTGCGTCCCCGCGCGCACGCGCGATCGCCGCGCCGACTTCCTCACCGATGGCGAGCGATTCCCGCGCCAACATCGTCGTCTGGTTCGCGACGCCGATTCGGCGGAGGTGAAGGTTCGGATCGAAACCGGGCGACACCGCGTGCGCGAACGCCTTCATGAGGTCTGTCGCGCTCACTTTGCCTTCGATGTAATCGCAGACGAGCCGCGCCTCGTCCATATGTCGCACGATGAGGTAATGGCCGTCGCTGTGCTTTCTCACTTGCGACGCCGTGGCACGCGTCTCTTCGTGGTAATACTTGCCGTGAATCAGCGCGGTGTAGCCGTCGCGCGCATAGCTCTCGACTCGCTTCCACACGTTGAGCACGGATCCACAGGTCGTGTCGACGAGCACGCAACCGATGTCGCGCAACGCGGCGAAATCGTCGATCGTCACGCCGAACGCCGGCAGAATCACGACATCCTCGGCACCGATCCGGCCGAAATCGAACCCGGTGGTCGGGTCGCGCATGAGGATCTCGACCCCCATCTCGCGCAACCGGTCGTTGACGTGCGGGTTGTGGATGATCTCGCCGACGAGAAAGATCCGTTTGTCGGGGAACTTTCGTCGCGTCTGGTACGCGTAGTCGACCGCGCGCTCGACGCCATAGCAGAAGCCGAACTCGCGGGCGAGCCGGACGGTGACGTCCCCGACGGTAAGCCGGTAGTCCTGCGACCTCAGCAAGTCGACGATTCGCCCATCGTAGTCGGCGGCGAGCTCGTCCCGGACCTCCGACTGGAGACCGAACCCTTTGCGGAAATACGTCGACGGTTCAGTCGGCGAGGGAGGCGGGGGGACCATGGTTGTAAATGTAGTCCACGGCATCTAGGATAGCCGATATGACCCCACGCCGAGCGCTGCTCCGCCCTCCGGCAATCGTCAAGGGCGACACGATCGGCGTCGTTTCTCCATCGTACGCACCCAAGGCCGGCTGGCTGCAACGCGGCGTGCGCGCGCTGGAGCGAGCCGGCTTCAAGGTCTTGCTCGATCCGGAGGTCGACCGTCCGCCGCGCTTCACACGCGGCGAAGACCAGCGGCGCGCCGATAGTCTGATGCAGATGTGGGTGAACCCGCAGGTGAACGCCATCATTGCCAGCACCGGCGGCTACGGCGCGGTCCGTCTCCTCCCGCTGCTCGATCCAAAAATCTTCAAGGACAACCCGAAGATTCTCGTCGGGTACTCGGATATTACGGCGCTCCATCTTTGGCTGATGCGGCGCGCGGATCTGCGAAGCTTTCACGGGCCGACGGTGGACGACCTCATCCCGAGTCTGCGTGATCCGACGATGGTCTCGCTCATCACCGCGCTCACCACAGCATGTCCGGTGGGCAAGATCGGCCGCGAACTTTCGCGCGGCGTCGTTCCGGGCAAGGCGTCCGGCCGACTCGTCGGCGGCAACATGTCGCTCGTCCAGCAGACGATCGGCACGAACTATCAGGTCGACATGGAAGGCGCGATTCTCTTCATCGAGGAGACCCGCGACCCGATGTCGGTCGTCGACGAACGCCTCGTCCACCTCCGCGCCGCAGGCCTGCTACAGTCAGTCGCCGGAATCGTGTTCGGTCAGCTGTCACTCGACCGATCCGAGGAAGACGAGTTCGAGGATTTTCTCCTCGACCTGATCGCGGATCTCCAAGTGCCCGTCCTCATGGACTTCCCCGCCGGCCACGAGAATCCGAATCTCACGATTCCATTCGGGACAGAAGTGGAGCTGGTCGTGGAAGAGAATCGCGGCTGGATCAGCTACAAGGAAGACGCACTGACGTCCCCCGCGACGACAAACCCCTAGTTCTCCTGCCGTTAACCGGAAACGCCGTCTCCGCGCCTTTCCGAGGAATCCGTGCAGTTCTCCGCGTCCAATTGCTGTTCGCGGAACGCGAATGGTTGTAGTCGCCCGACTAGCCATCACTAGTCTCGAGCTAGGGGCTTTTAGACACGGATAACCGCACGGATTGCGCGGATCGGCGCGGAGACAGCGTGACAAAGGATGAGACGAGCTTGTTGCATCATGAGCTCACGCACTCCGTCAATCGGCGGGATGTACAACGTTCACTCGGAGCTCGGTGCCGGGTTCGTAGAAGCCGTCTACGCGAACGCCTTGGCCGTCGTGCTTCAAAACGCCGGACTTCAGACCGAGCGTGAGATGCCATTCGAGGTAGTCTTCCGCGGCGTTGTCGTCGGCCGTTACCGAGCGGACCTGGTCGTTGAAAGAAAAGTCATCGTCGAAACCAAGGCTTTTCATCAACTCGACATCGCCGGAACGGTACAACTGCGGAACCACCTGAAAGCGTCGGGACTCTCCGTTGGTCTTTTGCTCAATTTCGGATCGAAACCGGAACACAAGAGAGTCATCTGTACGCCGGCATTCCCTCAGTCAGGTCGCGGTCGTACAACTCGGGCGTGATGAATGGCGCCAGGGCATAGCTGACGAGTGATTCGTAGGCTCGCTGGCGATCGACCAGCCCGGCCGTGAGAATACCGACGGCCCCCTTGCCATGCTTCGTGTTCCGTTCGTTGACGTAACGGTCCATCGCGTGCCCCAGTTCGAGGCCTCCTCGAACTAACTCAGCGACCGCGCGCGGCAGCGGCATCGCGAGTGAGCCGCCGATTCCAGTGGTACCGTCTCCGTCGACGATCGCTGCCCACGCACACGTTCGCATCGATCCGTCCGGAAGCTCGACGATACCACCTTCGATGCCGACGCCGAGCTCGGCGCCCGTCGCTTCGCGCGCCGCGTTCGCGCGCGCCACGGCGCCGCGAATCGTTTCGTCATCGCCAATCGGTTGATCGCGAACCGTCGACGGAACACTGAGCGACGTCATGTCCGTTTTCGCGCCGGCGGCGGCGAGTACTGCGCGAACGGCCGCGATCTTCACCGGATTCATCGAGCCGACCGCGACGCGTCGAACCGTTTGTAACGACATGCTAAAAAGTAACTGAACGTTACGAAATATGGATCGAAGCGCCGCTAATGTATCCGCGGCCTGTCAAGAGCAATAGTCCCACCGTGCGTTCACCGAAAAAATGGTCGTCCGATGCTGTTCGCTTGCTGCGCGTCGTTCGGCGCGGTATGCTTGTCGTCCCCCGTCGCGAACGAATGCTCACACTCACTCCTCCTTCCGCTACCGCTCCCGCCGCGATTCCCTTCGCGCCGCGTCCGACGATGGAACGCTCGCCTTTCGTCTTTGTCGGCGAGCGGCTGTGGTTGGACTTCGTGAACTCGGAGTTCGGCATTCGACGCTTCGACGCCCTCCGCGACTTCGAGTCGATGGTCCGCTGGCTCGAGGCCGCCGCGCTGCTCGACGTCGAGCGCGCCACCGGCATCCGTCGGCGCGCGCAGCAACAGCCGGCGGGCGCGACGGCGTCACTCATCGATGCCCGTCGTGTCCGCGCCGCGCTGCGCGGACTTGCCGAGCGCGGGCCGACTAGCGACCGCGTCCGCGTCGAGGGACTCGTCGAGATCAATCGCGTCCTCGGGCGTAGCGCGGGAACACGCCGCGTCGAGCAGCGCAGCGACGGCACCTTCATCCGGTCCTTCGTCCCCGTCGGCGACGCGTTCGCCGGACTCGTCATCCCGGTGGTCGAGTCGGCCGCCGACGCGCTGATCCTCGGCGAGTTGTCACGTGTGCGACGTTGCGCCGACCCGCGCTGCCAGCGAGTCTTCTTCGATAACACCAAGAACGGCCGCCGTCGCTGGTGCGACATGGCGACCTGCGGTAATCGCGCGAAAGCGGCGCGTCATCGGGAGAAGCTGAAGTCGAATTGAGTCGCAGCGTAGAAGTCGTTCGGACGTACCTGGAGTTGCGGTCCCCCGCGCAACTCCGCCCAGCATCAATCCCCACTCCGGGCACCGACGTCCGCTTCGTTCGGCGTGACCGGATGTCGGTCGATGCATATCGCCGTCTGTACCGCGAGGTTGGTGATCGCTGGCACTGGCGCGACCGGAACGCATGGACTGACGCGCAACTCGCCCATCATCTCGCGCGCCGCGAGATCACCATCTGGGAATGTCTGTCGGACCGCCAGAGCGCGGGATACTTCGAGCTCGATCGCCGCGATGATGGCTCCGTCGAGATAGCCTACTTTGGCCTCCGCCCGGAATTCTTCGGACGCGGCATCGGCAAGACGATGCTGACTCGCGCGGCGGAAGAAGCCTGGGCCCTCGGCGCCATTCGCGTGTGGCTGCACACCTGTACGCTCGACTCGGCCCACGCGCTTCCGAACTATTTGGCCCGCGGTTTCGTGCAGTTTCGCCGCGAGACCTTCACCGCCGAGTTGCCCGACGACGAGTGAGCGCTCAGCCGCGCGGGCGACGCTTCCGCTTGCCGCCGCGACTTTCCGGCGGACGATAGCGTCCCCCGCCCTTCCCCGGCCGTCCTCGCCGTCCATCTTGTCGCGAGTCGGCGACACGCCGATGGTCCTTGAGCTGATCGCCGGTTTCGTGCACGCGCCGATCCTGCTTCCGATCGCGTCGCTCCTGCCGGCGCGCGTCATCCGAGCGATCGATCTGCGCGATCTCCTCCTCGGTGAACGGCCGCTCCAGCTCGTCCTGCAGCTCTGAGAGCGAGCCGGCGCGCGCGGCGCCGCGTGCTCCGCGGGTCACGATGAAGCGAAGCGGCCGGTCGAGCACCGGCAACTCTTCCTCGGCGAGCGTCCGCGCGAGCTTTTCCGGAAGCCGAAGCCGGGCAACGCCGAATGCTCCGCCCTCCGCGTTCTCCTCCACGTCGTAGTGAATCTCGATCTCGCGGTCGCGCACCCGCACGCTCGACGGCAGCGACGCGTAGCGCTCGCGGACCTCGGCGGGAACGATTGCGTCGACGTCGATCGTGATCGGCGCCTGTTTGAACTGTGCGAACGAATTCACGTTCGACAACTGTCGCTCGTACAGCGCGGTCAGCTCGGCGAAGCCCATGCGCGGCGTTTGCCCGCCGGATCGCCGATACGTTTCGCGGATCATTTCGACCGCGTCCTGGTTCTCGCGCGCGCCGTGGTGCCGCGCTTCACCCCGGGCCAGCGCTTCCGCCAGCGCGTGTCGCGCGCGTTCGGCGAGCTCCGGAGGAAACTCGTCGATCGGCTCGACATCGCGCTCGAGGTCGAAGCCCTGATACGTCACCCGGCGGCGGAGCGCGAGCGGTGAGCGGCGGTTGTTTGCGTCGTAGACCACTTCACCCGCGGCAACATCCGCGAAGCGCCGAACCAGATCGTACGGGATCTGTGTGCCCTCGATCGACGCGCGCGGATTTCCGAACTTGTCGGCGAAGTAGCGTAGCTCGCCGGCGATCGCGCCCCAGCTGCCGCACACGCTCGTCTTCGACACTCGCGCTTCGTCGCCCCACGACGTCTGCTCGTCCATGACGAGCGTGAACGGCATGTAGGCTGCGAGCAGCTCCTGGAACGAGCGCAGTGCCTCCTCGCCGGCATTGAGCATTCGCGATGGGAGCGGCAAGCCGACGGCGCGATACACGCTCGCCATGCCGAGCGCCGCGTCTTCGATCGATTTCACCAGCGCGCCGCGTCGCTCCGCCCAGCGCTCGATCCGCTCCTCATCGAAGATATGGCGCGGCAGCCCGTACACCGTTCCCATACGCCCGGCGTATTGAAACGCCTCGGCGTACAGATTGTACGCGGTGAGGTGATCGCTGCCCGGTACGATCACGCCGTCGAGGTCGCGCTCGTCCCGCGTCATGCGATGAAGCGACTCGATCGATGCCATCACGGCGAGGTACGGCATCAACAAGTCGTCGCCGTTCACGAGAAGCTCCGCCCACGGTCGCTCGACCGGCATCGCCTCGACGGCCCGTCCGTAGTTCGTCAGTCGTCCGCCCTCGACGATCCCGGGCT
>JAICJQ010000094.1 GCA_025928335.1 Gemmatimonadaceae bacterium | reverse complement strand
GAACTACTCGGCCAACCACCCGCCGCGCCCGCGGAAGAAGGGGAAGCGGCGCTGAGCGGAGAGCAGCCGGGCTTCGCCGAGCTGATCCGCGACATCCCCGACTTCCCGAAGCCGGGGATCGTCTTCAAGGACATCACGCCTCTCCTCGCGGACGCCGCCGCATTTGCCGAAGCGACGGCGGCGCTCGCGGCGCCGTTCCGCGACGCGGGCATCACCGACGTCGTGGCGATCGAGAGCCGAGGCTTCATCCTCGGCGCGCCCGTCGCCCAGCATCTAAAGGCGGGCTTCATTCCCGTTCGGAAGCCGGGAAAGCTGCCGTCGGCGACGCGCCGCGAAGAGTACGAGCTGGAGTACGGCACTGACGCGCTCGAGGTTCATGCCGACGCCGCGGACGACAAGGCGCGCGTGCTCGTTGTGGACGACGTGCTGGCCACCGGCGGGACGGCGGGCGCGACGTGCAAGCTCGTCGAGTCGCTCGGCGCGACGGTCGTCGGCTGCTCGTTTCTGATCGCGCTCTCCTTTCTGCCCGGACTCGAGCGGCTCAAGGCAAAACGCGTCGAAGCGCTGATCACGTTCTAGCGAGTCATCTCCTTGGTGAGATGATCTGGTCCCGGGATTGCGCCGAATCGACGGCGATGTTACGATCGCGCCCCACCCACATCAACGAGGAACGATATGCCGCTCTACCTCGACGTACATAACATCGACGGAGGCGTCTCGGCAAAAGATGTCGCCGACGCCCACATGAAGGACCTCGAGGAACAGACCAAGCACGGCGTCAAATACCTTCGCTATTGGGTCGACGAGAAGGCAGGGAAGATCTTCTGCCTCGTCGACGCGCCGAACAAAGACGCGGCGCACACGGTGCACCGCAACGCGCACGGCCTCGTCGCCGACGAGATCTACGAGGTACAAGAGGGCTAGTCGCCACCGCCGCGACCGCCGCGACCGCCGCGGCCCCCCGCGGTCTTGCGGGTGAGCAGCGACACGTCCGTGCCCGAGCCGAAGAAGACCCGGTAACCTTGTTTTCGGGGGAGATATCGAACTTGATGTACGGGGTCAGCCCCAGCTCGGCGTTGCTGTGCCAGCGGAAGTTGTTGGCGTTCCAGTACTCGAGTGGACCGTGCTGGATGCCGCGCTCAAACTCGAGGCGACCGTCCTTGAGCGACACGGTCACGTCGCCGTAGAGACTGTCCGTGAAGGTGCCGGTGTACGCCGAGAGTGGCAGCGGCGGCGGACCGGAGGCACGCGTGGGGGCGGCTGCACCGGCCTGACTGACGCGCTGCGTGTTTCGTCGCGCGGTGGCCTCGGCGACGTAGTCGCGCACCGGCATCACGCCGAGCTGACGGTCGAAGATGTAGCGCATCAGTAGCGCGGGAAGCTGGGTGTGATCCATGTTCGAGAGGATGACGACGCCGATGTTCTTCTTCGGCAGAATTCCCATGGCGGTCGTCATGCCGATCGTGTTGCCGCCGTGCTGCCACATCAATGCGCCGCGGTAGTCCTGGATCATCCAGCCCATGCCGTAGGTGCTGAAGTTCGTGAACTCCGTGCTGCCGCCGGCGCCGCCCGTCATGATCATCTGCGGCGTATGTGTCTCCCGCAGCGCGGCGGTGCTGACCAGACGCTTGCCGTCGACCACCCCATCATTCATCTGAAAGCGAAGCCACTGACCCATGTCGCGCGCGTTCGAGAGAATGGCGCCGGCCGGCGCGATGTTGTCGGAGCTCTGATACGGTTTTGTGAACACGGAGTCGCCGTCGATCCCATGGGGCGTAGCGGCGTTGGGCGGTTTGAGATCGCGCACCGTGGTGAGGCTCGACGTCATCCCTAACGGCGTGAAGATGCGCTGCTTGATGAGATCGTCCCACGTGCTGCCCGCCGCTTTGCCCGTCGCTTCGCCGGCGGCGAGATACCCGGGAAATCCGCTTGAAGATATTGCGCGCCTGCGGAACGTCACATTTGTCATGAAGGGCGGGCAGATTTACAAACACTGAATGAGGTTATCGGTGGCCGCACCATGGCAAGGGCGGGGGCACCTACGCGACATCAAACTCGACGAGGTGTGGCGGCGTTAACGACCTGAGCTCTCACCCAGGCCGACGAGAAGGTCGTCCAACTGATCGAACGTCTCGCTCATTGCATCGGCTGCTCCGGTGCCGGCAGCGTCGAGTGCTTCCTTCGACGGATAGCGCTCGTGGAGGACCACCAGCGTCTTGCCGCCTTGTTCCTCGAAGGTCACGGTGGTGATCGGCCCGCCCTCGCCACCTTCCTCATTGGTCCACGCGAGGCGCGAATACGGCGTCACTTCGACGTATGTGCCGAAAAACGCGGCCGGCTCGGGGCGGTGGTCGAATACCAATCGGTACTTGCCTCCGACACGAGCATCCACTTCGCAGGACAGCAGGGTCATTCCCAGCGACTTGGGCACCCACCAACGCTCGAGCAGCTCGGCCTTGGTAAAGGCCTCGAACACGAGGCGCGCCGGGCCGTTGATGGTCCGCGTGACGACCACATCGCGGTCCGACTTCCGTTCCACCGTGGTGCGGTTCTTCCCGGGGCCGGGCTTACTTTCGACCTTTGCGTTCATCGCTCTTCTCCTTTCGTGACAGTTCCTGGACAACCTTCTCCAACTCGTCGAAGCGTTCGTCCCAGCGCCGGCGGTACCTCTCCAGCCACGCCGTCTCTTCCTCCAATCGGCGCGGGCCCAGCTGGCACGTCCGCACGCGCCCGATCTTCTTCGTGGTGACGAGCCCCGCCTCCTCCAGAACACCGACGTGCTTCTTCATGCCCGTGAGGGTCATGTGGAATTTCTCGGCAAGGTCGGTGATCGAAGCGTCGGCTCGTCCGAGCTGCTCCAGAACCCCGCGCCGCGTGGTGTCGGAGAGCGCGGCGAACGAAGTATCAAGCCGGGTGGTCATATACTGAACCATATGGTTCAGTAATAACGCAAGCCTTAGCGACGCGCAAGGGATGGCGGAGATGGCAAGGAGAAGTCGGCGAACGATGACAACGCCGCCGCACTGTCGGCTGACCGTGGGCACCGATTCCTCGTACATTCTCGGACGCGCGCACGCAGCAAAGCTGGTTGCACACACAGCGTCCCTTGGATAAATGATAGTCCTTCGGTTTCTCGGCAATCTCGCAGCGTTCCTGATTCCGGCGGGCATTGCTGGACTCGTCTGCGCAAAGCTGGCGCGTACCTCCCGCGACGAATGGCAGCTGCTCGCCTGGAGTCCCGTTCTGCCTCTGGTTCTGTGGGCCTGTTATGTCGCGTGGGGGGTCACACGCGATCCAACCTCACACAACCTCTGGCCCTTTGAGCTGGCCATCTGGGCCGTACTCAGTCTCGCCATGTTCGGTCTCTTCTTCCTCGGCAGGCGCCTGTTCGGCGGCCCACGAACTGATTGGGCCGCCCGTAAGGATCGCGACCGCACCACTTAAGAAAACGGCATGCGGCATTCGACATTTGTAAATGCATTCGGCGTGATGTCGCTCGCCCTCACGAGTCATTCAGCGTGCGCACAGCACGGCCGCATCGTCGTCGATACGATAAGGTCCGCGACGCTCAGAAATGTGCTGGGGGCGCCAGCTCAAGCCCGCGTCTCGGTCTATCTCCCTCCGAGTTACGCGAGTGCGCGGACGAGGCGCTATCCCGTCATCTATCTTCTTCGAGGGAACTCATACAAGTCGAGTCACCGAGCGCTTGGCGACACGCCTGTTGCCGTTCTTTTCGCGCACCCTTCTGTTCACGCGATGAGCTCCGGCAATGACTTACTGCGGCGTCGCCGTCTTGGTCGGAGTGAACTGAATCATCGCCTGGAGTTCGTTGCCAAGCGCGCCGACGACATTGGATCCCCAGCAGTACACACCGGCCGCGGCGATCGCGCACGCGTGACGCGCGCCGACAGTGACGGCCGTGAAGTCGGTGCGACCGCCGGCGACAGCCGTCGGTGCAATGAACATGTTTGGAGCACCGGGTGCGCCAATCTGACCGTAGTCATTCTTGCCCCAGCAGACGGCCGCGCCGGCCGTAGTGATGGCGCAGGTTGAATACCGGCCGGCGCTCAAGGCCTTGTACGTGCCGCTGACTTGGGCCGCCGTGCCGGAGGATGATGTATCGGTCGAGTTACGCCCGAGCTGCCCGAACAGATTCGATCCCCAGCAGAAGACGGTGCCCTGACTCGTGAGACCGCACGAGTGGAATCCACCGGCGGCGATTTGGACGAACGCCGGCGCACCGGAGACAGCCACCGGTCCGTCGGCGATGCCGACCGTGGTTCCGTTGCCGACCTGGCCCTTTGCGTTGTCGCCCCAACACATGGCGATGCCGTCGCTCGCTCGAAGCGCGCAGTTGTGGGTGCGACCGGCGGAAATCGCCGAGAAGGTAAATCCGCCCGTGACGGGAATAGGAGTCGTCGAATGGAGGAATAGCCCGTCACCGTTGCCGAGTTGTCCAAAGAAGTCCTGACCCCAACACAACGCCGCGCCCTGCGGGTTCAAACCACACGCATGGTTGCTGCCCGCGCTTATCCGGTTGAGCGCGACGGCACTCCGCGAGACGGCCCCGATTACGAGATTGGGCGTGGCCGAGCTGCCGGTGGATGCGACGCCGTTCCCGAGCTGGCCGTAGGTCTGCGTACCCCAGCAATAGCCTTTATTGTCCGACGTCACTCCGCAAGCGACGGAATCGCCGACGGTAACGCTCACGAGGTTGAGCGCGGCGGCAATGCGAAGCGGGACGAGCGTGCAGCCGGTCAAGCCTCCCGTCTGGTCATTGAAGCAACTCGAATCCTTCGCCACACCGATCAAAGGCGCACGACCAAAGCAGTAGCCGCGTCCAAAGGGCAGGAGGCCACACGTCGCGTCCTCGCCGGCCGAGAGCGTGAGAGAACCTTGCGGCGCGCCCTGCACCGCGCTGGTGATGAAGTCGCGCGCCTGCATCGTTCCGGTGAGGGTTGCCGCCATGCCGCCGGCACTGACGCCGATGGAAAGCGCGCCCGCCTTGAGTGGAATGATGCTAGCGGTGCGCAGTCCAGTCTTGGTGACGCTGGCAACGGATGGATCGGCGACGGAGAAATTGTAGGCGGTGCCAGGCACGAGGATGCCGGTCGCATCGAGCGCGCTCGCCGTCATGGTGAGTGTGTCTCCGACGACGGCCGTAACGGTCGTTGGATTCAGCCCGATGGATTGCACCTTCCGAGCAACGACGATGGTCGCCGTGGCGCTGGCAGCGCCGAGTTTGGCCTCGATTTGAGCCGTGCCGAAGCCTATCGGGGTCACCCTGCCGGTCGAATCGACGACGGCGACGGAGGCGTTCGACGTAGACCAGACGACGCCGGCCGGCGTTGGAATGGGCCGGCTGAGTGACGTCGCGTTTACGCTGAGCTTGACGGCGTCCGACGCCGCGATCGTGTCGGTGACGAGCGAGGTGGAGGCCGCGGGCGAGATCGTGATTTGCAGCGCCGGCGGTAGGGTGACGCTCGAGAAGTGGTCATCACTCGAGCAGGCGATGCCGCCGGCAGTGAGGGCCAAAAGTCCGACGAAGCAGGGGAGCGAACGCGTGGAAAGCCGTGGCATGGCGGGTCGAAAGCAGAGGAAGTGCGGCGATGAACAGCCTGGTATCACAAAATGACGATTCACGGTTCCTGATCGTCATTACGCGGTCACTCCCCGGCGCGGCTCGACGAGCTGGCGGGTGCTCGCCGGGCTGAAGAAGAAGCGGACTTCGGATTCCCCTGTGCCCGAGGAGCTGAGCGAACGGTTCCGACGGGATCCGCGCTTCAAGCGGGCGTTCGAGGCGCTGACGCCGGGGCGGCAGCGCGGCTATCTGTACTACTTTGCGGCGGCCAAGCAGTCGGCGACGAGGACAGCGCGAATCGAAAAGGCGATGTCGGCGATCTTGGAAGGCCGAGGGTTCCTGGAGAGACGGTGACTTTCGTCGACCCCGTGCGAAGGCCTTATCGGCAGAGTGGATCGCGGTCGGCGTCGTCCGTAGCGTCGTGTATCGCGGCTGAGTGCCGCCGTGAGAGGTCGAGTGCGTAGCGGGCCATGCCAAGCGCGAGCTCTCGCTCACCCATGACCGCGAGCCCGACGCCGTGTGTCTCGAGGTACCGTTGCTCGGCCTCGCTGTGTGTCCGGACCACCGTGTCGATGCCGGCGTTGAGACGACGCGCGCGATCGAGGATTTCCCGAATCTGGAACGCACCGGGCGCGGCGACGACGAGAAGCCGTGCGTGCTCGAGGTGCGCGTGCTCGAGAATCCCCGGACGCGACGCGTCGCCGAACAGCGCGAGCGTGCCGCGCGCGCGAAGCGACTCGACGAGTTCTCGGCCGCGCTCGATCACGACATACGGCACGCCCTCACGGCCGAGAGCCTCGCCGATCGTGCTGCCGACACGTCCGAAGCCGACGATCACGACGTGTCTGCGAAGCGACGCAATGACCCCTGAAGCGCGGGCCTCGGCGACATCGAGCCGCGAACGCTCGAGCAGCGCCATGATTCGCCGCCGACCACGCAGCCAACCGCCGAGCGGGGCGGTGGCGTCGAGCAGCAGGGAGTTGATAGCGATCGACAGGATCGCCGCGGCGAGAATCAGGCTTTGGCCGTCGCGTGAGAGCAGTCCGAGTGACCGTCCGAGACTCGCGAGGATGAATGAGAACTCGCCGACCTGGGCGAGGCCAACCGCCACGGTCAGCGCCGCGGTCAACGGGTAGCGTCCGATGAGAACGATGACGAAGGTGACGATCGCCTTCGCGAGCACAGCGATGAGCAGCGCAGCGACGACGCCAAGGGGTTGGTGGACGACGATGCCTGGATCGACGACCATACCAACCGACACGAAGAAGAGCACCGCGAACGCATCCTGAAGCGGCAGCGCGTCCGACGCGGCCTGATAACTCAAATCAGACTCGGCGATGACGACGCCGGCGAAGAACGCACCGAGCGCGAACGACACGCCGAACAGCTGCGCGGCGCCGAAGGCAATGCCGAGCGCCGCCGCAAGGACAGCGAGCGTGAACAGCTCGCGCGAGCCGGTGCGCGCCACGGCGGCGAGCAACCAGGGCACGACGCGGGTGCCGACGAACAGCATGAAAGCGACGAACGCCGCCACCTTGAGCAGCGTGACGACGAGCGAGTGGGCGAGGCTGACGCCCGTCGGAGGCTGAGTGCCGCCAAGCGGTCCGGCAAGGGCGGGCAGCAGCACGAGGACGAGCACCATCGCCACATCCTCGACGATCAGCCAGCCGACGGCGAGGCGTCCTTCGGTCGACGTGAGGATGTCTCGTTCTTCAAAGGTGCGAAGGACGACGACGGTGCTGGCGATAGAGAGCGAGAGGCCAAACACGAGCGATTGGCCGAGCGGCCAGCCCCACAGTTCGGCGACACAGGCGCCGAGCGCGGTGACGATCGCGATGCGGACGAGTGCGCCGGGGAGCGCGACTTTGCGGACGGCCAACAAGTCGTCAACCGAAAAGTGGAGACCCACGCCGAACATGAGGAGAATGACGCCGACTTCGGCGAGCTGCGACGCGAGGCCTGTGTCGGCGACGTAGCCGGGGGTAAAGGGGCCGACGACGATCCCGGCACCGAGATAGCCGACGAGGGGCGGCAGGCGGAGGCGCGCGGCGACATAGCCGAGGACAAGGGCCAGTCCCAGGCCTGCGGCGATGGTCGCGAGAAGGGCGGTTTCGTGGGCCACGGCGCTATATTAAAGCGCTCCAGCGCCCGGCGGGGGTCGAGCTCGCCGCTGCCGGTCGCGGACGCGACGTCCATTTGCTCGACTTGCCCCTGTAGCTCAGATGGATAGAGCAGCGGTTTCCTAAACCGTTGGCCGCGTGTTCGAGTCACGCCAGGGGCACGTTCAACCAGCCGACTTCAACAATGACCGCACCAGACATCGACACCCAATCGCCGGCCACGGCGGATCGCGCGCAAAACTTCCTGGATTGGACGCGGATCAACTCGCGGGCGATCACGGTCGGGGCAGTTACGGTCGCCGTGGCGGCTGTCGTGTACTTCTTCATCGCTCGCTCACGCGCGATCGAGTCCGAGAACGCCGCCAAGGCGTTGATGAACGCCAAGCAGTCTATGGCATCGGGTAATTTGCCTCTCGCGCAGAGTGACCTGCAGAAGGTGTTTTCACGCTACGGGTCGACGTCGGCAGGCGTCGAGGCAGCGATGCTGCTGGCCCAGATCGACTTCGATGGCGGGAAGCCGCAGGACGGAGTGAACGTCATTCAGAAGGCGGCGGGATCCCGGGCGGCCTCGAGTGTTCAGCCGACGCTCCTTGGCCTCGAGGGTGACGGGTACGCCCAGATGCACAAGCTGCCCGAGGCGGCCAAGAAATACGAAGAAGCGGCCGCGGCGTCGTCGTTCGAAACCGAGCGGGCTTTCTTGCTGGCCAAGGCGGGCCGAACCTATGGCGACGCGGGGGACACGGCCAAGGCACGCCAGATCTGGGAAGGCATCGTAAACGACCCCAAAGCGAAGGCCGTGGTCGGCGAAGCTCGAGTCCGCTTGGGTGAGCTCACGGCGCAGGTGGCCAAGAAGTAGCTCGCAACGCAACGGCTAAAGCTTTTGGAGAGAAGAACATGCGCGGCAGCTTTGGCTGCCGCGTCTTTATTTATGGGCCGACAGATTTGAGGTAGAGGCTGTTCGGGCTCCATTTCTGATAGTACGCATAAGATATATTATGTAAACTACGATCTGAGGAAAACTGTGGAGAACTCGGGTTCCCCACAACGGCTCCTCCAACGGGGTCTGACCCCGCATGGAGCGAAATCGCGCATGGGGCGCGACGCGGGGTGGTTTGCTAGAGCTCGGCGAGGTGACCTTCGAAAACGACGCGGCCTTCGCCGGCTAAGCTCGGGTGCCAGACTGGACCGTTCCGGCGCAGCGAGACACGAAGCGTCTTTCCGGAACGGGTCTCGAGTTCCACGGACCCGGAAGCCTCAGACCACTCCGTCAAGAGGATGGCGACGGCGGCCGACCCGCTGCCGCACGCCAGGGTCTCGGCCTCGACTCCCCTTTCGTAGGTTCGGTAGCGCCAGCGCCCATCGGGCCGACGCGAGACGAAGTTCACGTTCAGGCCCTTCGGAAAGCCCGGGTGGTGCCTGAGCGGACGGCCGCGGCCGACGACGTCGACGGTCTCCACGTCGCGGCACATAATGACCAAATGCGGCACGCCAACGGTCGCGTAGCCGATCCTCGATTCGCCGATGGATGGTTCGACGTTAGAGACGGTCCGGTTGGCGTCCGTGACAGGCGGCAGGTCGATCTCCGGCAGCCCGTCGCGCATCCTCGCGGTGACGATGCCAGAGTCGGTTTCAATGCCGAAGCTGTCGCCGTTGGCTGCGCCAAGCTCCACCGCCAGACGCGTTACGCACAGGGTCGCGTTGCCGCAGAAATCGGCGCGGCTGGCGGCGGCGTTCAGGTAGACTAGCCGCACTGCCGCGTGCTCTGACGGCTCGACGAAGACGATCCCGTCAGCCCCGACGCCGGTGCCGTGAGCGCAGATACGTCCGACAACCTGAGGCTCGGCCAGGCGTCCTGGAGGCGTCGTGCGGGCGTCAATGACGACGAAGTCGTTGCCCGACCCACTCATCTTGTAAAACGCTCGCCCCTGTGGAATCACGCCCTTTCCCTCAAATATTGAGGTCAGACTCGGCGAATGAGCGCCCACCAGCGCAGCCGCCAGACCATCCAAACCGCCTCGTAGACGATCTTGCGAGACATCTTGCTCTGCCCCTCGGTCCGGTCGACGAAGACAATCGGGATCTCGACGATGTGGAAGCCCTTCTTCCACGCGCGAAAGCTCATCTCGATCTGGAACGCATATCCGTTCGATCTAACATCTGCTAAATCAACCGATTGCAACACTGATGCGCGAAAACACTTAAAGCCGCCCGTGGCATCCCAGACGTCGAGACCGGTCACGAAGCGTGCATAGACGTTGGCGAAATAGCTGAGCATCAGGCGCGCGATCGGCCAGTTGACGACCGTCACCTTTCCGTCGCGATATCTAGACCCGAGAACGAGGTCGGCGCCCTGAATGGCGCGCAGGAACTCGGGGAGATGATTCGGGTCGTGCGAGAAGTCGGCGTCCATCTCGAACACGAAGTCGTACTTCTGCTCGAGGGCCCACTTGAAGCCGGCGAGATACGCCGTGCCCAGACCCATTTTCCGCGGCCGCTCGAGAATGTGGACTCGCTGGCTCACATCCATCATGCCGCGCACGATGGCCGCCGTTCCATCGGGCGAGCCGTCGTCGACGACAAGCACCTCGAGACGCGGATCCTGGTCGAGGACGCGCTCGACGATACGCGAAACGTTCTCGCGCTCGTTGTACGTGGGAATGATGACGAGGGCGCGCTCTGCCGAGACGACCGCGCCGCTCATGCCGCGCTCGTCACCGGTGTGCGCGTTCGGCGGCCGACCAGCGCGCCAGCGATCCAGGTACCGAGCGCGATGACGAGCGCCGCTAGCGTGATGGCCTTTCCCTTCTCGTATGCCGCGTCGGTGAACCGCAATGCAACCGTCCGAGCTCCGGCGGGCAACGCGACTCCGATGAGGTTGTAGTTGATCGTGCCGACTGCCGTCGGCTTGCCGTCAGCGGTTGCCTGCCAGCCGGGATAGAAGTTCTCGGAGACAACGAGAGCTTGTCCAGCCGCCGCCGGTTGGCTCAGTGACACCTCGATTCGACCCGGCGCATACGACGTCACGGTCGCGGTCGTAGCGGTTGGCGCGGGCAGCGTCTGCACTTGGACGGCGTTGGCGTTCTTGAACGACGTGTCGGCGATCGCGGCGGTCCGCGGGTCAAAGCGGGGGTCGAGGATGGTGGCGAGGGCGGGCTCCGGCGGCGCGGTGACGGTGGCCGATGCCACCCACGCCGGAGGATCGTTGGCGGCCATCTTGTACGCGTATACCGTCGTCCCGGCGGCGTTCTTTACCGGTCCGGCGAGACGCGCAAATGCTGGAACGCCGAGCTGAGAGCTCGCTGTGGCCATGAACGCCGAGTCGGCGGCAGTATACCAGTACCTCACGTTCTCGTGCTGCCAAAAGCGCGGTTGGAGTTGTACTCGCCCGGAATCGAGTTGGATCAGCCGCTGGTAGCGTCCCAACTCGTTTCCGTGATAGCCGGCCGGAATGCGAATGTCATGGATCATCAACAGATCCCCACCGCGATTCACGTCGTCGCACAGGCCGACGCAGAGGAAGCGGTCGAGCGGATCGACGTTCGGGCTCATGGCGGCGTTGAAGACGCGCCCCGGCCCGTTCTTGGCGATGTCGGCGCGAATCGCTTCGATGGCCGCGTCGGTCGCGAACAGTTGCGAAGCGCGCGGCGAGAAGACCCAGTACTGCCGCTCGATGCTCCAGAGATCGAGCCCCAACAGCACCGTTGTTGCGAGCATCGCCGCCTGCGCCTTCATGCGGTCCGTCACGAACGCGAAGAGAATTCCAGCGACGACTGCCGTAACGACGAACGACCGCCACACTCCGGCGATGGCCGCGCCCGTGTTGGCTTGCGCGCGTTGCACGAGCTGGTCGGCGACGCGAGGGATATACTCCGGTGGCAATCCTTGTTGCTGCACGATGTCGCTCGCCGCCGACGAGACGACGCCATTGGACAACGCGGTGAAGCCTCCGACCGACATGAGGACCGCGAAGACCCCTGCCCCGATAATCCAGCCAAGCGCGTACTTCCGTGATAGCTGTCTGGCGAGGATGCGCTCGACGCCGAGCGCGGCCAGCGTGGCGACGGAGAACGCCGTGACATAGATGATTGTGCTCGGCGCTCGGAAATACTTCGTGCCGGGGACGATCGCGGCGACGAGATGATAGAATGGCGTGAATCCGCCGTAGGCCCAGAGCAGCGACACGATGCCCGTGCCGATCCAGAACCAACGGAACGCCCCGCGCCGCGACGCACCGAACGCCGCGCCGGCGAGTACCAGCACGACGACGCCGAAATAGTCGCTATGAAAATGAATCCCGTTCCGCCCCCAGTATTGCTGAAGGATGCCGGAGAACTGCGGCCAGAACCAGTTGAGGGTTTCCTCGATGGGGTACGAGTAGCTCGTCGCGGTGATCCAGTCGTGGCCGGGCGCGCGCGGCGACCACGGTTTGTATTCGAACACCGGCAAGAATTGGACAGCGCCAATGAGCATTCCCACGCCGACCGCGGTCGCGGCGAGCGCAAGCCGTCGAATGGCGAGTTGGCGCGGCAGCGGTCCTTGTCCGTGATCCGTGAAGGCGACGAACAGCGCGAACGCGCCGCCGGTCAGCAGCATGTACTGCAACAGTTGTGGATGCGGCGAGAGCACGGCGAGTCCAACGACGAAAGCAAGGGCGCCCCAACTCCAGAGGAGGCCGTCACGAATGCCGCGCGTGAGGAGCAGCAGTGCGGCGGGTAGCATCGTGCTGACGTACAGTTTTCCGTCGTGGCCGGCGTAGGCGTACCCGGCGATCGATCCGCCCAGCATGTAGGCGAGGCCGCCCAACAACGCGCTCCAGAAGCTGAAGCGCCAGGCGCGCAGGAAGAGATACGTGAACAGACCGCAGAGAAAGACGTGGATCGGAAACTCCCACGTCATCGCGATGTCCGTCGGCAGCAGCCAGCGCAGAATGAAGGTCGGGTAGAACGTGTCGCCGTGCATGGCGCCGATGTACGGCATGCCCCCCTCGATGTACGGATTCCACTGCGGAAAACCGTGTCCAGCGCGGAGCGACTGCGCAGCGAACTCGCGGAAGGAGTAGCCGGCCTTGAATTGGTCGCTGATCGGGTTGAGGAGGATCCGACCGGCGAGCGCCGGGTAGGCGAGGAGCAGCGCGCCGATGGCGTAGGTGATCGCGGCCCAGAGCGTCGCCATGCGCGGCGCCGCATTCAGTGAATCGTCCGCGGCGCGTGCCTCAGCGGGGGGGCGTTGTATTCGTGCCATCGCGGGTTGGCTTGCGTCGGAGACGGGTTGGTTGGGCGAGATAGAGCAAACCGGGAATCACCTGCAACACCGTGAGCCAAAGACGGGAAACGATGGCGATGATGGCTGCCTCTTTGGTGTTCACGGCGACGAGCGTGGTGAGCGCCATCGTCTGAACGGCCTCCCGCACCACGGCACCAGCGGGCATGACGAAGGCAAGATAACCGATCACATATGAGAGCGCGTACGCGGCGACGTAGTCGATGAGGCGCCCCGGGGCGCGACCGAGAACGCCGGCGACGAGCAGTTGGAACGCCCATCCGTACAGGATCCACGCGGCGATGTTCCCGACAATCGCGATGTAGATGGCGCGCCGAGGGAGTGCGCCGATGTCGAAGGTTCTGCCGGTGGCGCGACTCGCCGTCTTCAACAGCCGTGGGACGATGGCGGGAAGCATGAGCACACCGACGATCGCCGCGACGGCGACGACGCCGCCGAATGTCCCGTGACCGTTCAGGATCGTATCGAGTGCGCGCGAGCCGGCGGTGACGCCGACCGCCAGCCCGACGGCGATCTGCACCACGGTATTGATAATGGCCGATCCCGCCGCGGCCGATGGCGGGACATTCGAACGCTCGGCGAGTCGTCCCATGGCAACGATTTGCCACACACGCCCCGGCACGTACTGCCCGAGAATGGAGATGAACCAGATGCGCGCCGCGTCGGCGAACCCAATCGTCGCGCGCCATTCGCTCACGATCCGTCGCCAGATTTCGACGAGGAGCATGTAGGTGGCGAATACCACGGCTCCGGACGCGAGTATGAACCCCCAGTGCAGCTCGATGCCTACCGGGGCGTTGCGGTACTCGTTCCATTGCGCGACGAGCGTGCGTCCGACGAAGTACAGCACTGCCGCCACGACGACCAGCTGCGCGGCGGCGAAGAGCTTATTGCGGCGAGCTCGCGATGGCGGACTTGTAGACGTCGGTGTAGCGCTTGGCAACCGACTCGGGGGCGAAGGTGGCGAGGGCGTGAAGTCGCCCGGCGGCGCCCAGCGCGGCGCCGCGATCGGGCCGGTCGAGGAGAGAGGTGATTGCGGCGGCGAGCGCCGTGGCATCGATCGCACCGACGAGGATACCGGTGCGATCGTGCTGGACGATATCAGGCAAGCCGCCGG
Source organism: Gemmatimonadaceae bacterium (assembly GCA_025928335.1). Lineage (GTDB taxonomy): Bacteria > Gemmatimonadota > Gemmatimonadetes > Gemmatimonadales > Gemmatimonadaceae > JAQBQB01. The sequence continues at coordinate 2,599 of JAICJQ010000094.1, read as the reverse complement.
AATCGAAGGCGATCACCGGCGTCTCGCAGAGTTGCGCTTCGACGGCGACGAGCCCGAGCCCTTCGCCGACCGACGGAACGACGAGTGCCGTGGCGCCGCGATAGAAGTCGACGAGTCGCGGCTGCGGGAGCGCGCCATGCCACTGCACGCGGTCGGCAATGCCGAGCCCGCGCGCGAGCTCTTGCAGGGCGTCGCGGTCGTCGCCGTCGCCCACGACGTCGAGATGGATCGGGCGCGCCACACGAGACAGGGCGTGGAGCAGCGTCTCGATTCCCTTCTGCTTGTTGAGGCGACCGACGAACAGCAGCCGATCGGGCCGACGCTGGCCGCCCGGGGCGAATAAGTCCGTCGCGACAGGCATCGGCGCGACGATTGGCTTGGGCGCGGCGACCACTTCCTGCGCTTCCGAGGCGAGCCAGCGTGAGACGGCGGTGACGGCGGCCGAACGGTGCAGGACGTGTCGGAACGCCGGCCGCGAGAAGGCGACGGCGCGCGCGAGACGGACGTCGCTCCCGTGGAGCGTCGTCACGAGCGGCTTGTTGCTCATGCGACCAAGCCAGGTGCCGACGAGTCCATTCGGGAACCACCAATGCGCGTGCACGACATCCGGCTTGAACTCACGACGGAGCCGCACCGCCGAACGGAACTCGGCGCCGAGGAACCCGAGCAGCGTGACGCGGGCGCTCCAGGAGTCCTGCACCTGCGTGGCCATGTTGCCCGTGTAGGCGAGCGTCTCATAGCGGCGCGGCGCGTAATGGAAGCGTTCGACCGGAATGCCGTCGAGCGAGTCATGCGCGGCATAGTCGGCAGCGGCCGGCGCGAGGACGCTCGTTTCGACGCCGTCGTTGCGTAGCGCGCTGGCAAGGCGGAGGATGAACGATCCTGGCGCGTCGCCGGAATGGCGCGGGAAGTTGTGGGTGAGAAAAAGAACCTTCATTGGCGGCTATCGTCGCGCCGCGCGGTCGGCGGCAATCTCGTCGAGCTGGCGGCGAATCTCGCGTAGTTGCGCGCGCTCGCCGGCGATCTGTTCACCGAGCAACCCCGTTGCAAAGAAGATGCTGCCAAGGATCAAGCAGGTTTGAATAATGGTCCAGATGGGGCGGACGCCGAATCCGATGACAACGTACACACCGAGGGCCACGAGGCCGGCGAGGGCGCCGAACGCGAACAGCCCGGCGCCCAACATGCCAAACAGGAGGAGTGGCTTCTGGCCGAAGCGAAGCTCGAACCAGACCGCGAGCATGTCGAGCACGCCGACCGGAATGCGCGACAGGCCGAACTTTGACTTGCCGGCATGACGCGGGTAGAGCGGCACCGGCACTTCATCGATTGCGTACCCCTGGGCGGCGGCGAGGACAACCATGTACCGATGCCAGTCCGGTCGGACCGGCAGACTCTCCATGATCTCGCGCCGGTACGCCTTTACAGAATTCAAATCCTTTACCGGTACGTGAAAGAGGGCGCGGCTCAGTCGATTGTAGATGCCGGAGACGAACGCCTTCTCGTACTTCCCTTCCTTGAAGCCCGTCACCATGTCGGCGTTGCCGTCGAGGATCGGCGCGGTCAAGCGCGGAATGTCCTGGGGCTTGAACTGCAGATCGGCCGGGTAGAAGACGAGCACGCGACCGCGCGACGCGAGGTACCCGGTTCGGAGCGCATCGGCGATACCGCGGCGGGCGCGGTGCCGGGCCAAGCGCAAAAACGGATACTGCTCGGCGAGACGTTGAAGCACCGTCCACGTTTGGTCGATGCTGCCGTCGTCGACGACGACGACCTCGTAGCGGTGAGGCTGTTGCGCGATGACGGCCGCGGCCTGCTCCATGAACAGCGGCAGATTCTCCGCTTCGTCCTTGGCGGGGACGAGGATAGACACGTCGACGTCGGCGGCCGTTGGGCGCAGCTCGGAATTTGTCGTGAACGGACTGTTCATGGATCCCTGCAGGTCGAAAAACGCGCGCAGGCCCTCGCTCGCCCGGCTCGAATCCCGCGGTCCTGCGGTCATACCCGCTTGCGCATCCGAGCCGACAGCACTCCCAACTGATCGCGGTACTTCGCGACGGTGCGGCGCGCGATCTGGACGCCGCCCTCTTTCAAGATGTTGACGATCGCCTGATCGGTCAGTGGATGCTTGGCATCCTCCTCGGAGACGAGCTTCTCGATCTGCGCCTTGATGCCGCGCGCCGAGACGTCTTCACCGGCGGTCGTCGACAGGCCCGACGAGAAGAAGAACTTGAGCGGGAGCACGCCGCGCGGCGTCTGCACGAATTTCTCGTTCGTTACGCGGCTGACCGTGGACTCGTGCATGTTGATCACCTCGGCCACTTCGCGGAGCGTGAGCGGCTTGAGGTGCTGTACGCCCTTCTCGAAGAAGTCGCGCTGCCGGTCGACGATGTAGTTCATGACCTTGAGCATCGTCTGGCGGCGCTGCTCGATGGCCTGAATCATCCAGTTCGCCGAGTTGAGCTTGGACGAGATGAACTCCTTGTTCTCGCCGTCGAACTTTTTCTTGTCGCGCGCGATCTCCTGATAGGCGCGGCTCAACTTGAGGCGCGGCAGGTTCGCGTCGTTCAGGAAGACGTGGTACAGGCCGTCGATCTTT
>JAICJQ010000113.1 GCA_025928335.1 Gemmatimonadaceae bacterium | reverse complement strand
CGAAAGCGGCGACGAAGACATCGAGTCTTCGTCGCCGCGTTGGTTAACGCTTCGTTGGTCGGCGGTCGGCCTTTCGCCCGCCTCGGTTTCAGCGCCTTCGGTTTTTGGCTGCCGCGTCCCTTGGCAGCCGCGCCTTTCGGCAGCCGCGCCGTTCGGCAGCCGCGCGTCCAGCCCTTCGCTCTTTGTTTCTCACTACCGCAAATCCTTTCCAGTCGTCAACATACCCTTCTGGCTCAGCGTAACCCACGAGCGAGTTGTTTGTCGTCGGTTTCCCCATTTTCCCGCCCTGCCGTGCCCACAGCCACAAAAGCCTCCAAACCCCGCGCGTCGTTTACGCCGGATACTGCCGCGCCCGGTTCGCCGGTCAGCAATCGCGTACTGCCGATGCTCGTCTTGCTCTTCGTCGGAAGTGGTTGCGCCGCGTTGATTTATGAAATCGTCTGGTTCCAGTTGCTCAGTCTGATCATCGGTTCGTCGGCGGTTTCACTTGGTGTACTGCTCGGCACGTTCATGGGCGGAATGTGCATCGGCAGCTTGTATCTGTCTCGGTTCGTTTCCAGCAAGCAGCATCCGCTAAAGGTTTACGCGTATCTCGAGCTGGCGATCGCGGCATTTGGGCTCCTCGTGTTGTGGTGTCTCCCATATGTCGGCGGGCTTTATTACGCGTTCGCGTTGCATGGCATGGCTGACCTCCTCGTTCGCGGACTCTTCTGCGCCATCTGCTTGCTGCCGCCGACGCTCCTGATGGGTGCAACGCTTCCGGCGATCGCGCGATGGGTCGAGACGACCCCGCAAGGCGTGGCGTGGCTCGGCTTCTTCTACGGCGGCAACATCGCCGGCGCAGTGCTCGGCTGCTTGCTCGCCGGCTTCTATCTGCTGCGCGACCACGACATGGCGTTCGCGACGTACACGGCCGTCGTTATCGACATCGTCGTCGCACTGGCCGGCCTGGCCCTCGCCAAGTCGACGTTCTATCGCGGCGCCGACGAGCCGGAAACATCGAAGTCCACGGAGCCGCTCGTTCCGAAGGGCGCATGGCCGATTCTCATCACGATCGGCATCTCTGGCGCGACGGCGCTCGCGGCCGAAGCCGTATGGACGCGGCTGCTCTCGCTCCTCCTCGGCGCGACGACCTACACGTTCTCGCTCATTCTGGCGGCGTTCCTCATCGGCCTCGGCGCCGGGAGCACGGCGGGTGCGGCCATCGCGCGCAGCGCCAAGAATCCGCGCTTCGCGCTCGGCGTCTGCCAGCTGTTGCTGACGGTGACGATCGGCTGGGCGGCCTACGCAATGACGGCGCAGCTTCCTTACTGGCCGGTCAGTCCGGGCTTGGCGATCAAACCGAGCTACACCTTCCAGATGGATTTCGTCCGCTGCCTGTGGGCAGTTCTTCCGGCAGCGGTGTTGTGGGGCGCGAGCTTCCCGCTCGCGCTCGCGGCAGTGGGGCGCGGTGCCAAAGACTCGGCGCGTCTCGTTGGCGTGACGTACGCGGCGAACACGATCGGCGGTATCATCGGCGCGCTGTTCGGCAGCTTGTTGATCATCGCGTGGCTGGGGACACAGACGTCGCAGCGCATCCTGATCGCGCTCGCCGCGATCAGCGCGATCGTTGCGCTCGTGCCGCTGGCCAAGGACGCCGCGGAGAAAGCCACTACGGGATCGAAGAAGCTCGGCTGGGCGGCCGCGGCGGTTGTTCTCGCCGGCTTGCTCATCAAGTCCGTGCCGCCGGTTCCGCCGCTCCTCGTGGGTTACGGCCGCTGGTTCGCGACGCGTCTCGACAACGCCAACGACTTCATCTACATGGGCGAAGGAGTGACGGCGTCGGTCGCCGTGTCCCAGCTCTCGAATGGCGTATTGAACTATCACAATGCCGGAAAGGTGCAGGCGTCGAGCGAGCCACAGGACATGCGTCTGCAGCGCATGCTGGGCCACCTGACAACGCTGCTGCCGCCTCAGCCGAATTCGGTGCTCGTCATCGGGTGCGGCGCCGGTGTGACGGCGGGGGCAGTGAGCATCGATCCGGCGCTTCAGAGCGAGACGATCGCCGAGATCGAGCCACTCGTGCCGAAGGTCGTGTCGAAGTATTTCGGCGCGCACAACTTCAACGTCGTGACGAACCCGAAGGTGCACGTCGAGATCGACGACGCGCGCCACTTCATTCTCACGACGAAGCAGAAGTTCGATGCGGTGACGTCAGACCCGCTCGACCCGTGGGTGCGCGGCGCGGCGACGCTGTACACGAAGGAATTCTTCGACGTCGTGAAGGAGCACCTCAATCCGGGCGGCGTCGTGACGCTGTTCGTGCAGCTCTACGAGAGCAGCCCGGAAGCGGTGAAGAGCGAGATCGCGACGTTCTTCCAGGCGTTCCCGAACGGCGTCGTGTTCGGCAACACCAACAACGGCGCGGGCTATGATCTCGTGCTCGTCGGCCAGCAGGGCGGCGCGATGAAGATCAACATCGACTCGATCGAGGCGCGTCTCGCGACGCCGCGCTACGCACAGGTCGCGCAGTCGCTCCGCGAGATCGGCATCAACTCGGCGACCGAGCTGTTCGCCAACTTTGCCGGCACCGAGCCAATGCTCCGCCCCTGGCTGGCCGACGCCCAGATCAATCACGACCGAAATCTTCGTCTCCAGTTCCTCGCTGGTCTCGGTCTGAACCGCTACGAGCAGGGCCCGATCTATAGTCAGATGTTGCAGTATCGGCGGTACCCGGAAGGGTTGTTCGAGGCGTCGCCGGAGAGGCTGGCGCAGATTCGGATGGCGGTCGGGGGCCCGTAATAGGCTAGCGTTGCTCGCGTCGCTCCCAGGGAGCGCCAGCCAGCGTGCTCCCCCCGCGGGGGCTACCTTCCCCGCGTGACCGACCACATCCACAAAGGCACCCCGGAATTCCGCGCTACCACCCTGGGGATGTTCGCGGCGGGCTTCGCGACCTTCGCGTTGCTCTACTGCGTTCAGCCGCTCATGCCTGTGTTTGCCCGCGAGTTCGGGGTGAGTGCGGCGGAGAGCAGTCTGCCGCTCTCGCTGACGACAGGTTTCCTCGCCCCGGCGATGATCGTGGCGGGCGCGTTCTCGGAAGCGCGTGGCCGGACGCAGATGATGGTTGGGTCGCTGCTCGCATCGGCGGTGCTCACACTCTTGTCCGCGTTCTCTCCGCGGTGGAGCGTGTTGCTCGTGCTGCGCACGCTCGCCGGGATCACGTTCGCTGGATTACCGGCGGTGTCGATGGCGTATCTCAGCGAGGAGATCCATCCGACATCGATCGGACTGGCGATGGGGTTGGCGATCGGAGGGAACGGGCTCGGAGGAATGATCGGGCGACTGATCGCCGCGCTGATCGCCGATCTGCTGTCCTGGCGGTACGCACTCGGAGCGATCGGGCTGTTGGGCATCACCGCGGCGATCATCGCATGGAGGACGCTTCCGGCGTCCCGCCACTTCGCGGCGCGTCGACTCGACGCGAGGACCTTGTACCGTCTGTTCTGGTCTCAACTCCGGAATCCGCGTCTCATCGGTCTGTATGCGCTCGGCTTTCTGCTCATGGGCGCATTTGTCACGACCTACAATTACATCACGTATCACCTGCTCGCGGCGCCCTATCGACTGAGTCACACGGTCGTCGGCTTCATCTTCGTCGTGTACCTCGTCGGCATCTTCGCGTCGGCGTGGATTGGGTCGCTGGCCGACCGCGTCGGCCGATCGCGTGTCTTGCTCATGATGGTCGGCATCATGTTGCTGGGAATCGGACTCACGGTGCTTCGCCCGCTCGTGCTCGTCATTCTCGGCGTCGCGGTCGTGACCTTCGGCTTTTTTGGGGGGCACTCCGTGGCAAGCAGCTGGGTTGGACTCCGCGCGCATGACGCGAAGGCGCAGGCAGCGGCGCTCTACCTCTTCTTTTACTACCTCGGATCGAGCCTCGCCGGATCGGCCGGTGGCGTGTTCTGGGACCTTGCTGCGTGGAGAGGCGTGGCGGCCTTCGTGGCCGCGCTGCTTCTCGTCGCAATCTCGATCGCATTCGCCACCGCGCGGTCAGACCGGGTGCCGGCTGGTGCATCATGAGCGGGGATGAGCTCAGCGCTGGTTCGCCCGCCATCGAGATACGTCTCGTTGCCCTCCTCCGCGAATTAGAAATCTCCTATGAGAGGTACGATCACGCGCCTGTGCACACGTGCGAACAGGCTGACGTCGCGGTTCCGAATATCGATGCGGTGCAGACGAAAAACCTTTTCTTGCGCGACAAGCGCGGACGCCGCCATCTCTTGCTCGTCACCAGCTGCACCAAGTCAGTCGACCTCAAGGCATTCGGCGAACAGGCCGGCGTCGATCACATCAGCTTCGCATCGGCCGAGCGGCTGGCGACGTACCTCGGCGTCGAGCCAGGTTCGGTTACCATACTCGGCTTGTTTGTGGACACCGGGCACGCCGTCGAGCTGTACGTCGACGGCGACGTGTGGCAATCGCCACGCTGGCGATGTCACCCCATGGTCAATACGGCGACTCTTGTCCTGACGCGCGACGCGATCGAGCAGTTTCTCGCGCGAACCGGTCACCGGCCGACAGTCGTGCCGATCACGACGCGAAGCGTCTCAGGGAACGCCTGACGTCCGTGCGAGGTAAAGGCCTCGCATCCCGCCCCCGTTACCGGCGGCTCTCCCTACCAAAGTTCCTTCCTCCTCCCGACAGAAGGCCCACACAAAAAGGCCGATCTTCTGCCCAGTTCGATGGACCACCGCAGGCCGACCGGCGCGGGACGCCCACCGAGATGCAAGGGAGGAAGTATGAGGAAAACGACATTCGCGGGTGTTGCGTTCATCACACTCGCTGCAGCGGCCGCCGGCGCCCAGGAAAGCGCCCGCGTCGCCGTGTCTCCGGATAGCAAGCTTTGGATCGAGGGCACCTCCAACCTCCACGGCTGGAGCTGCAAGGCCACGACCCTCGACGCGGCCGTGGAAATTGACGCCGCGGCGGCAGCCCAAGTGACGGTCGCGCCCCCCAAGGCACTGAAGAAGGTGCAAGTGAAGGTGCCGGTGAAATCGATCAAGTGCGGCCACGGCGGCATGGACGACAATGTCTACAAGGCGTTGAAAGCCGACGACACGCCCGACATCAGCTACATCATGGCGACCTTCGAGGCAGCGCCGGGCGAAGCAAAGGACAGCTTCACCCTGCACACGATCGGTACGCTGACCATCGCCGGAAAGGAGAACAAGGTTTCGATGGACGTGGTCGCGACGCGGCTGGCGGACGGCACCGTGAAAGCCACCGGAGTGGTTCCGATCAAGATGACGGACTTCGGCATCAAGCCCCCGACGGCGATCTTCGGAAGGCTGAAGACGGGCGACGAGGTGAAGGTCAATTTCGAGCTGAGCGTGGGGGCCAGGGCCATCGCGGCGGCTACGAACGGTCAGCCGTAAATAGCTGCTGATCCGCTGGAGCGTCCAGCTCGCTCTCTCCCAAACGACGGGCCTCCAGCGGTCAGCGGCTAGATTCATCGGGGAATTCCTGACAGCAGCTCAGGGATTCCCCGTCGGTCTTTTCACCGAGCCCCCGACAGAGTGACAGGTGCCGCAAACGTAGACTGCATACTGCATTCAGCAGATGCGCCCACGCGAGGCGCGGGCGGCGTCCGATGTCGATCTCAATTCCAGTGAAATCCACTCTTCCGCACCGACCGGTGCCGCTCGTTCGTGGCCAGTCGCGCCCCGCCGGGCGGGGCGGAATCCGCCTCGCGGCGCTTCGTGTTCCGTTGGTAGCGAAGCTGGTCGGCGCCAACTTGGGCGTCGTGGCGATTCTGACCACGGCGTGGGTTGCGTCCGGCGCCGTGATGAACGCAACAGTGGTTTTGGCGATCGTTGCGGTTTGCGTTCTTCATCTGGCGGCGATCGCCATCGCGATTCGCCCGATTCAGGATCTCGAAGACGTAGCGTCGAGGGTGTGGAAGGGAGACTTCGGCGCCCGAGTCGAGCACTCCGCGGTCGCCGACGACCAGGTGCTGCGGGTCGGCGCCATGTTCAATCTGCTGCTCGACGGTTTGGAAGCCGACCGAGCCCGCATGCGCGCGTTGGCCGCCGAGGTGATCGAAGTTGGCGACCGCGAACGAGCGGCGCTCGCTCGAGAGCTTCATGACTCGACCGCGCAACGACTGGCCGCCCTGCTGCTTCAGGTCGCGGCGGCGGCGCGCGACGCCAAGGATCCAACGCTCGCCGCGCGGCTATCAGAGATTCGTGATGCCGCGGAAGGCGTGACCGAGGAAGTGCGTCTGTTGTCCCACGCGGTTCATCCGCGGGTGCTCGACGACCTCGGTCTGGTTCCGGCCCTTCGTAAGCTCGCTCGCGATTCGTCGACCGGAACCGGTGTCGACGTGGACGTCGAGTCCAACACCGACGCTGCCGACGTTCCGCATTCCGTGGCGGCGGTTCTGTACCGCGTCGCGCAAGAAGCGGTGCGAAACGCCGTGCGTCACGGTGCGCCACATCGTGTGCGAGTCGTCCTGCACCAGGCGAACGGTACCGCGACGCTAGACATCCTCGATGACGGCACCGGGTTCGACTTGAACGAGGCCGAACGGCGACGGCCGGGAATGGGTCTGCTTTCGATGCGCGAACGTGTGTCGCTCGTCGATGGAGATCTCGTGATACGAACAGCGCCGGGCGGTGGAACGGCGATCAGCGCCACAGTACCAACTGTCGCGCACTAGACAAGCTTGAAAGAACGGGAGACGCGATGACTGACGACATGATTCGAGTAGTGCTCGCCGACGACCACGCGGTCGTTCGTGCCGGGCTCAAGGCTGTGCTGGGCGGCGCCAAAGACATCGAGGTCATTGGCGAGGCGAAAAACGGTCGGGAAGCGGTGACGATGGCTGAGCGTTTCAACCCGGACGTGATCGTCATGGACCTGTCCATGCCCGAGCTCGACGGCACGGCCGCGACGAAGGAAATCGTTCAGAAGGGCCTGCGCGCCAAAGTGCTCGTACTGACGATGCACGCCGAGGAGGATTACCTCGTGCCGCTCATGGAAGCGGGGGCGGCGGGATACCTTGTGAAGAGCGCCGCCGATCGCGAGCTGGTCGACGCGGTGCGGGCCGTCGCGCATGGCGATGTGTACGTTCGCCCTGCCGCGGCCCGGGTTCTGGCCAAGAACCTGACGAAAAAGGATCCCGCGCAGAGTGAGCGTGAGCGGTTCGAGAAGCTGACGCAGCGGGAGCGCGACGTCCTTCGCTTCGTGGCGCAGGGGTATTCGGCGCCGGAGATCGGAGAAAAGCTGTTCATCAGCCCAAAGACGGTCGACACCTACAAGCAGCGGATTCAGGAAAAACTCGGCTTGGCCCACCGCTCCGATTACGTTCAGTTTGCCCTCAAGTTAGGACTGCTCGCCGAGGCCTGACGTCGGCGGGCCCCGCTGGTCCACATTTCCAGCAATGCCGCTCGTCCACGTCCGCCGTTTTCGCGTTGCGCTTTGGGTCGCGCTGCTCGCCGTTCTCGTCCCCGCCGGCATTACGCTCTCCGAGCTTGCCGCCGGCGGCGGACGACCCTGGGTTCGGCTCGTCGCGTTGATCGTCGTTGCCGCGACGCTCATCGGTGCGCTCTCGCAGCAGCGCAGCTTCGAGGCGCGGGTCCGCAGCCAGCAGGCGGCGGACGAGGCGATCCGCGCTTCCGAGGCAAAGTTCGCCGGCATCCTGGAGATCGCCGCCGACGCGATCATTTCAGTGGATCAGTCGCAGCGGATCGTGCACTTCAACCACGGCGCTGAAGAAATCTTTGGCTATCGCGCCGAAGAAGCGATCGGCCGACATCTGGCCATGCTGCTCCCGCCGCGCGCGCGGAGTGTGCACGACGCGCACATGCAGCGGTTTAGCTCGGGCCCCGAGATCGCGCGGCGGATGGGCGAGCGGCGTGAGATCTTCGGTCTTCGTAAGAACGGCGAAGAGTTTCCCGCGGAGGCGTCGATCTCCAAGCTCGAGACGCCGAGCGGCGCGCTCTTCACAGTTGTGCTTCGTGACGTCACTGAACGAAAGCGCGCCGAGGAAGACGAGCGCTTTCTGTCGGCCGCGTCGGCGGAGTTGGGCCGGTCATTGGAGCTCGAGGACGCACTCCACGTCGCGGTCGACCTACCCGTCCCGCACCTTGCCGACGCCTGCCTGATCGATCTCAGGATCGGTGAGGACGGATATCGCCGCGTGGCCGGCACACGGCACCGCTCCGATCTCACTCCGGGACTGTCCAAACTTGCCGCGGCTCCGCTGACCACCGACTCGCCATCGCCGATCATCGATGTCATTCGACGAGGCCGCGCCGAGGTTGTCCCATTGGTCGACGACGGGTGGCTCGAAGCAAACGAGGAGCTCGCGCTGATTCCAGAGTGGCAACGACTCGGTGCGCGAAGCCTGCTCATCCTGCCCCTCACGTCCGCGACGGGGACGTTCGGCGCGCTGACGCTCATCGGCGTTCACGACCGCTCCTTCGGCGACGACCAACGAGCCCTCGGCGACAAGTACGCCGCCGTCGCCGCCGAGGCGCTGGCGAACGCGACGCTCTACGGAATCGCGCAACGGGCGAATCGGGCGCGCGACGAAGTGCTCGGAGTCGTCTCGCATGATCTGCGCAATCCGATCAGCGCGATCGCGATGTGCACGCGCGCGCTCCAGGATGCGCCACCGGCGGACGAGGCGGCGCGAAAGGAGCTGCTCCTCACGATTCGCGAGTCCACCGAGTGGATCAACCGCTTGATCCAGGATCTTCTGGACGTGGCCGTCATCGAGAGCGGCAAGCTGTCGTTGCAGCTCCGTGAAGAGGACCCGGCGCCGCTGGCGTTGCAGGCCCGGCACATGTTCGAGGTCGAGGCGGCCGGACATGACATCCGGTTGGATGCCAAAATCGCCACGAACCTACCGCTCATGTCGGCCGATGGCGCGCGGATCGTGCAAGCGCTGGGAAACCTGCTTCGCAACGCAATCAAGTTCACGCCAAACGGCGGCCGGATCACGATCGGTGTCGACTCGCATAACGGCAGCGTAGAGTTTTCGGTCAAGGACTCCGGGCCGGGGATTCCATTGGAGAATCAGCCTCGGCTGTTCGATCGATATTGGCAGTCATCGAACGGAGCACGCGCCCGCGGTACCGGCTTGGGCTTGTCGATCGCCAGAGGGATCGTCGACGCACATGGTGGTGCGATTTGGGTTCGAAGTGCACCGGGGGAAGGCAGCGCGTTCACGTTCGCCATTCCGGCGGCGTCGCCCACGCGTCGCGGCGACGGATAGCAGACGAGGGAGGAGGAGTGATGACGAAGATCGGGCGTCCGGTATTTTACGAGTTGCCTCGCGGCGAGGCGCTTCAGATGTTGTCGAATCATCGCGTCGGGCGGCTGGCGTTCACCTTCCGCGATCGCGTCGACATCGAGCCAATCTCGTATCTCTTTCAGGACGGCTGGATCTACGCACGCACGTCGCCCGGGACCAAGCTGCAAGTGGTGCGGCACAATCCGTGGGTCGCCTTCGAGATCGACGAGATCGAAAGCCGGTACGACTGGCGCAGCGTCGTGGTACACGGCACGATCTACTTTCTCGATGCGAGCGGCGGCGACCGTGAGCGCGAGACATTTCAGACGGCGTTGGAGCTGATGCGCAGCGTGGACTCCGAGCTGCTCACCCCGGACGACCCGACGCCTCATCGATCGGCGCTCTTTCGCATCCACGCTGACGAGATCATGGGCCGAGCGGCGCGGTCGGCCGACTAGGGCCGCCGTGCACATCCTGGTTCTCAACGTCGGGTCGTCGTCACTCAAGTTTCAACTCATCGCCACCGACGAGACGTCGATTGCGCAAGCGGCGGATCGGCGCCTCGCCCGCGGTCATTTCGAGCGAATCGGCGGAGAGGCGATTGTTGCGCTGAGCGCTGCCGGTGGCCCGACGACGAAGACCGCCGTCCAGCTGCGTGACCATGCGGCCGCCGTCGAGTATTTGATCGCCTGGCTGACGAGCGGCGAGTCGGGGGCGCCGATCTCACGCGTTGCCGACATCGAGGCCGTCGGACACCGCGTCGTTCATGGCGGAGAGCGATTCACGCAATCCGTACGCGTCGATGACAAGGTATGGGGCGCGATCGAGGATTTGATCGACCTCGCTCCGCTGCACAACCCGCACAATCTCCGCGGGATCGCCGCGGCGCGCGCCGTCCTTGGTGCCGGCGTGCCGCAGGTGGCGGTGTTCGACACCGCGTTTCATCACACGCTGCCCGAGATCGCGTATTTGTACGCGATTCCGTATCAGTTCTATAGAAGGTACGGCGTGCGGCGGTACGGATTTCACGGAACGTCACACCGCTACATTGCCTGGCGCTATCGCCAGCTGACCGGCACCACGCGCGACGCCACCAAAATCATCACGCTGCACCTCGGCAACGGCGCGTCGGCGTGTGCGATCGTCGGCGGCAACTCCGCCGACACGTCGATGGGATTCACGCCACTGGAAGGACTCGTGATGGGCACGCGGTCCGGTGATCTCGATCCGGCGATCATCGACTTCATCGGCGAAAAGGAAGGCATGGCCCCGCGCGAAGTTGACGCGATGCTCAACAAGCAATCGGGACTCCTCGGGGTGTCCGGCCTAACGGCGGACATGCGCGAGTTGCTCGCCGAGGAATCGGAGCATGCGGATCGTCGGGCACGCTTAGCGATCGAGCTGTTTGCGTATCGCGTCAAGAAATACCTCGGGGCCTACCTCGCGGGGATGAACGGAGCAGATGCGATCATTTTCGCCGGTGGCATCGGAGAGAATTCCCCGGATGTCCGATCGCGCATTTGTAAGGACATGGATTGGCTCGGGATGCGGCTCGATGAGGGGAAGAACGCGGGGTTGGCCGGCGGGGAAGGGCGGTTTGATGCGGACGGATCACGCGTCGCGCTTTGGGTGATTCCGACCGACGAGGAGTTGTTGATCGCGCGCGATACCTGGCGGGTGGTCACGGGGCACGATCTGAGGTCGTAAGGAAGGTCCGCGTGCGAACCCTTTTGAAACTCGGGTTGTCTACCTTTCGTACCTCCTATCGACAACCGATACGGCACCGCATATTCTCCTATCGACACTCGATATGACAGGGCCATGACGTCGCCGACCAATCTTCTGCAGGGCACTCTCGATCTCCTGATCCTCAAGTCCCTTGCCCTTGGCGAGCTCCACGGGCTCGGCGTGTCGCGCCGGGTCGAGCAGCTGACGCGCGGGACCTTCGAGGTCGGGCCGGGGTCGCTATTTCCCGCGCTGCACCGGCTCGAGGGGTCCGGCTGGCTGACCTCGCGGTGGGGCGTCTCGGAGAACAACCGCAAGGCGAAGTTCTATCGACTCAGCGCTGCTGGTCGACGCCAGCTCGATGTCGAGACGGGGCAGTGGAAGCGCATTGCCGTCGCCATCAGTTACGCACTCGAGGCAACCTGATATGTCGCTCTTCTCTCATGTTCGCACTTCGGTCCGCAATGTTGCGGACCGCTCCGACGTCGAGCGCGAGCTCGATGCAGAATTGCGGAGCTATGTCGACGAGCTCACGGCCGAGTACATCAAGGCCGGCGCGACACCCGATGAGGCGCGTCGCGCGGCGTTGATCAAGGTTGGAGGGATGGAGCACGTGAAAGATCAGGTGCGCGACGAGCGGCCGGGGATGATGTTCGAGAATGCGGGGCGCGATTTGCGGCACGGGGTCCGGCTGCTGCGACGCTCGCCCGGCTTCGCGGCGATCGCGATCGTTACCATCGCCCTCGGCATCGGCGCGACGAGCGCGATCTTCAGCGTCATCAATACCGTCGCGCTCAAGCCGCTCCCGTATCCGGCCGCGGACCGTCTCGTGTTCATCACGAGTCAGTTCACGAAGTTGGGCTTCGACAAGTTCTGGATATCACCGCCCGAGTACCTCGAGCTCCGCGAGCGGGCGACGTCGTATAGCGACATCGCTGCGTATGTGCAGAGCGCGGTCAATGTCAGCGAAGGCACCAGGCCGGAGCGCGCCAACGCCGTCTACGTGACGGCGAACATGTTCGACGTCCTCGGCGTTCGGCCTCGACTGGGACGCCCGTTCACCGCCGAACAGGACCTGCCGAATTCGGAGCCAGTAGTAGTGTTGTCTGACGCAATCTGGCGACGGACCTTCGGCGCCGATCAGTCGATCGTCGGTAAGCAAGTCGAGATTCAAGGGCGAAAGCGGACCGTCGTCGGCGTCGCCCCGCCGGGGCTTGATCTTCACGACCTGCATCCGCAGGTCTGGCTGCCCTTGGGTCTGGATCCAACGAATCATCAAAACCGAGGGTCGCATTTCCTGTATCTGGTCGCGCGGCTCAAGCCAGACGCCAGTGCAGGAAAGGCGGAGTCCGAGCTCCGCACGCTGATCCATCAGTGGGGAATGCTGAATCCGGGGACGCACGTCCCCAACGATTCGACACATCGTCTCCAACTCGCGCCGCTGCAAACGGAGGTCGTCGGCAACGTGACACGCGCGCTGTGGATTCTCCAGGGCGCCGTGATTCTCGTGCTGCTGATCGCGTGCGCGAACGTGGCGAACCTATTGCTCGTGCGCGCCGAGGGACGCCACAAGGAATTCGCCATTCGCGCGGCGCTGGGCGCTGGACGCGGTCGCATCCTTCGGCAATTCACCGCGGAAGGAATGGTCCTCACGACCGTCGGCGCCATCCTTGGACTGGCCATCGCTCAGTGGGGTCTCAAGCTGCTGCTCGCGGCGAATCCCGAAAGCATCCCGCGCTCAGCGGAGATTGCCGTCGATCCGCACGTCGTGCTATTCACGCTGGTCGTCGCGGTCGTGACGGCGGCGATCTTCGGACTGGCGCCGTTGCTTCACCTTGGCGAAGGGGTGGTTGCCGCGGCGATCAAGGAAGGGGGAACGAGAAGCACGCACAGCGCGGCGAGACATCGCGTGCGCCGGTCGCTCGTTGGCGGCGAGATCGCGCTTGCCGTCATGCTCGTCGTCGGTGCCGGATTACTCATTCGCAGCTTCCGGAACCTGACGACAGTGGACGCGGGCTTCGACGGAAACAATCTGGTGACCTTCGGCGTGTACCTGCCGCAGCCGGTCTATCCGGAAGCACAACGACGCGCGCGATTCGTCGCCGACCTCGCGGCGAAGTTGCAGTCGATCCCGGGTGTGCAGACGGCGGCGGTGATGACGGGCCTGCCGCCGAACCGCCAGGTGAACGCCAATGACACGGACCTGGAAAACGTGGCGTCGGGTCAGGACCTGCCCGCCCACAACATCGACTACTACCAGTCCGCGAGCGCACGCTATTTCGAGACCATGAAGATACCGATGCTCAAGGGTCGTGGTTTCACGGCGAGTGACGCCGGCGGCCCCGGGGTCGCGGTGATCAACGAAGCGATGGCCAAGCGCTTCTACGGTGAGGGGAATCCGATCGGCCGTCGCGTACGCCCGATGGGTCCGTCGGATACGCTGCCCTGGTTTACGATCGTCGGCGTCGCGAAGGACGTGAAGCAGGGCGGCCTCGATCAGAAGCCCGGCACAGAGCTCTACTTCAACATCGAGCAAGGTCCCCGCATCAACGGCTACGCGCCGAACGCGTTCAACTTCGTGCTGCGCACCACGAGGCCGATCGAAGCGATCACGCCGGCGATCAGCAACGCAGTGCATTCAATGGACACCGGCCTTCCGATCATTCAATTGCGGACGATGAACGCCGTGTTCGGCGACTCGGTCAGTCGCCAGCGATTCCTCTCACAACTGTTGTCCATTTTTGCCGGCGTCGCGTTGCTCCTCGCGGCGATCGGGACCTACGGTGTGTTGTCCTATCTGGTCACCGAGCGACGTCGCGAGATCGGCATTCGTGTAGCGCTGGGCGCGAGCTCCGGCGGTATCGTGCGCCTCGTGCTCCGTCAGGGCCTCGGGCTCACCCTCGGCGGGATTCTGCTCGGCGTGCTCGGTGCGCTCGGGTTGGCGCGAGTGACGCGCTCGCTGTTGTTCGGCGTATCGCCAAACGACCCGGCGACCTATCTCTTCGTCGCAGGCGTCATTCTGGGGATCGCGCTCCTCGCTTGCTTGATCCCCGCACAGCGGGCGATGCGCGTCGACCCGCTCGTCGCGATACGGGACGAGTAGCAGGCCCGCGCGCCGCGAGCGCCAGAACGTCGTTGTAGACGCCCGCGGCCGTCACCGCGGGGCCTGCTCCTGGCCCCGTGATGACGAGCGGGCGCGCGTGGTAGCGCGACGTGGTGAAGATGAACTGGTTGTCGGTCCCGCTCAAAGTGGCGAGCGAGCCGCCGAGAGGCACACGGGCCAAACCGACGGAGATCGACTTCTTCGTCACGTGAGCGCGGTAGCGGAGCACGCATCGCTGATCGGCGGCGGCGCTCACCCGGTGAGCCCACAAGGTATCGAGCTCGCCGAGCCGGGCGATGAATTCATCTCGCGAGAGAGCGTCGAAGCCGGGCGGAACGAGCGACTCGACTGCGACGTGGTCGAAGTCGCCACGAAAGCCAATGACGCGAGCGAGAATGAGCGCTTTGCGCGCGACGTCGATTCCGGAGAGATCGGTTCGCGGATCCGGCTCGGTGTAACCCGCGTCGATCGCGTCGCGAAGGGCGTCGGAAAACCGGCGTCCCTGTCCCAGCTCTCCGAACAGGAAGCCGAGTGTGCCCGACGGACAGCCCTCGACGCTGAGCACGCGATCACCAGCGTCGATGAGCTTGTTGAGCGTGTCGATGACGGGAAGTCCCGCTCCGACGGTCGCTTCATGCGCAACGCGACGCTTCCGCGCCGCCGCCGTCGCATGCAGTCGATCGAAGTCGGCCTGAGTGCCGGCGAGCGGGAGCTTGTTCGCCAAGACCAGGTCAAAGCCTCGTTGGAGTGCCGTTTCGAGCATCGGCTGCGTATCGGCGGCCGTGGCATCGACGAGGATCGTTCCGCGTGGTAGACGTGCGGTCAGCGTCGCCACCGATGTCTCGGGCGAGCACGCGATCCCTCCGTCACTCTGCGCGAGGCTCGTACCGCCTTCCTTCAGCGCGCGGAGCTCCATCACGCGGCGCCACGAGAGCCCTGCCGGATCGCACACGTGCCCTGAACGATCGATCAGTCCGCAAATG
>JAICJQ010000148.1 GCA_025928335.1 Gemmatimonadaceae bacterium | reverse complement strand
GGTCTCGGATGGAAACGACGAGCCGCCGTCTCACCTGAAACTTGCCATACCTCGAACCTGAGACCTCGGACCTTCAGTTTCGCACTTCCGCCGCCCCGCAGCGCCGTCAGTCCGCCAACCCGACCTCAACCAGATTGTCATAGAACACCGGCCCGCGCCCCATGTCTGTCTCTCGCTGAGACGTCGTTTGATTCGCGTTGGCCCCGTCGGCGGCAAACTTCCCCCACCAGATCGACGGTGCCCAGACGACGCCGGGCCGGATCGTCGAGTCGACTCGCGCGATGGCCGTGAAGGCGCCGCGATCGTTGTGGATCACCACCCGGGCGCCCACGCCGATCCCGCGACGCTCGGCGTCCTCGGGGTGCAGCAAGCACTCCGGCTCACGCGCCGCGCGGCGCAACGGGGCGATGTTGACGAAAGTAGAATTCAGGAACTGGTGTGCCGGCGACGAGATCAGCGTCAGCGGGTACCGCGCCGCGAGGTCGGGTACGTTCTCCGGGAATTCATAGGGCGCGGTGAACGCCGGCAGCGGATCGAGTCCCATCTGCTCCATGCGCGCCGAATAGAACTCGCACTTCCCCGAGGGGGTGAGGAACGCTCCACCCGCGAACGGGAGGTACGGCGTCGGCACATTGAGCCGCATCCATCCGCGGTCCATCAGCGCCTCGAGGGTCACGCCCTTCAAGTTCGGGCTCGGCGAGTCGAGGGCCTGACGGATGATCGTGAGGTCGTCGTCCCGTAGCGACGGTTCGTCCAATCGCATGTGTACCGCGAGGCGGCGGAAGATCTCGCTGTTCGGCAGCGATTCACCGAGCGGCTCGATCGACGGTCGGTTGAGCGAGACGTAGTGGTGGCCGTACGAAAGATGCAGATCCCAATGCTCGAGCTGCGTCGTCGCGGGGAGGAGAATGTCGGCGTAGTCGGCCGTGTCGGTTTGGAAATGCTCGAGCACGACGGTGAACAGATCCTCGCGGCGCAGTCCTTCGAGCACCGCATTTCGATCCGGGGCGACGGCCGCGGGATTCGAGTTGTACACCACGAGCGCCCGTACCGGCGGACCCCCGACATCGCCATTCGGCGTCGTCAGCGCTTCGCCGAGCCGGATCATGTTGATCGTCCGGACTTTCGGTGAGAGATCGGGCCGCTGCGTGACCGGCGTATTGAACGCGAAGTTCGCGCTCGACGACAGCTGGACGCCGCCGCCCGGACGCCGCCAGTGTCCCGTGAGCGCCGGCAAGCAGGCGATCGTACGAACGGCCATGCCGCCGCCGCCGTGACGTTGCAGCCCGTAATTCACACGAATGAACGCCGACCGCGCTTGTCCATAGCGCCGGCCGAGACTCACAACTGTTTCGGCGGGGATGCCTGTGATCGAGCTCACACGTTCCGGCGAATATTCCTTGGCTCGCTCGCGCAGTTCGTCGAAACCAAGCGTGTGCGCCGCGATGTAGTCGTCGTCCTGAAGCCCGTGCTCGAGCAGCACGTGCATCATTCCGAGCGCGAGCGCCGCGTCGGTGCCGGGCCGGATCGCGATCCACTCGTCGCATTGCGCCGCCGTTCGAGTGCGGATGGGATCGATGGCGATCACCGTGGCGCCGCGTTCGCGCGCCTCGAGCACCAACGGCCACATGTGGGGATTCGACGTGAGCGTGTTCGTGCCCCATAGGAGCACGAGATCACTCTCCGGCAATCCTTCCGGATCAGCGCCGATGTTCGCGCCGACGGTCATGCGCATTCCGACGGTTCCCGCCATCGAGCAGATCGTACGATCGAGCATCGACGCGCCGATCGTGTGAAAGAAGCGGCGATCGATCGATGAGCCCTGAAGAATCCCCATCGTACCGGCGTACGAGTAGGGAAGAATTGCCTGGGGGCCGTCCGTCGAGCTCCGGATGTCGTTCAGGCGCTCGGCGATCTCCCCAAGCGCTTCGTCCCACGAAATGCGGGCAAACGCGCCGGCGCCCTTTGGGCCGACGCGGCGCATTGGATAGAGCAGCCGGTCAGGATGATACGTGCGTTCGACGTAGCGATTGACTTTCGTGCAAAGAAAACCGCGCGTGAACGGATGCTCCAGATCACCAGCGACGCGGATGGCGCGTCCGTCCTTTACAGTGACGAGCATCGCGCAGGTGTCGGGGCAATCGTGCGGGCATGCGCCGCGGACTACCGTCGTCGAGCCCGACACCCCGAGGGTTGATCCATCCGCCATACTGACCTCTCCGCAGGCTGAATCCAGCGCCACTTTGCTAACAACCTATGAACGACGGCGGTGACCAACCAGTGGCCCGGAAGCTGCAGCCCGCGAGTCGCGTCATCGGCACCTTCTCGTGGGCGACAATGAACAGGAAATCGTTGCCCGGCGCGAACTTGCCTTACCGGCGTCGGCCTTGACACGTACTCTGGGACTCCTAGCTTTCACTCCGCTCACCCGAGCGCCTAGAACGCGTGCACGGACCACGCGGAAGAACCCTCGACCTACTCTTCAGGAGAAGATCATGAAGCGCCTGGCTTTCGTCGCCGCTGTGCTCGCGGTAGCTGCTTGCTCCAAGAACGAAGCTGCGAAGCAGGACACCACGCCCCCGGCAATGGCTCCCGCTCCGGCCCCGGCCGCGACCGACACCGGAATGAAGATGGACACGACGCACAAGATGGATTCGACGATGAAGATGGACACGACGAAGAAGGCCACCAAGAAGCCGTAAGCTTGGTCCCGTCGTCTTTGGTTGGCAGGGCGCGACTCTCGTCGCGCCCTTTTTTTATTGCAACCCGTCGGGGTGGTCCAACCACCACCGAAACGCGTCGGGAATTCCTTCCTCCGGTCGAACGCGCGGCGACCAACCGAGTTCGCGTCGCGCGCGCTCCGACGTGAAGGGATTGTCTTTCGTGAGCATCCGAATCGATGCGTTCGACACCGCGCTCCAGCGGCCACCGGTGAACACGCGCGTGACCGCTTTGAAAAGCCATACGCCGGCGCCGGCCACCGACATTGGAATCGGAATGAAGCGCACACGTCGACCCAATCCGCGCGCGCCGAGCAAAAAGCAGTCGCGCACCGTCACGTCGAAGTCCTGCGCGAGATTGTACACGCGCCCTCCGGCGATCTCGCTCCGCGCCGCGAGGATTGCGCCGTCCGCGACATTCCCCGCGTGCACCAATGAGAGCGTCGACGTTCCACCGCCGATGAGTGGCGCGAACCCTCGGCGTAACAGACGTGACGCGCGCGGGACAAACTGGCGGTCGCGCCGGCCGTAGATCACCGTTGGCCGCACCGCCGTCGCCCAGATTTTTCCCGAGGCGTGCGCCGCCATCACGAGTTGCTCCGACTCGCGTTTCGATCGCGCGTAGTACGCCCCCTCAGGCAGCGCTGCGAACGGCGAGTCCTCGTCGGTCTTCTTGCCGCTGGCGGAATAGCGGCCTTCGGGCCCGTACACGGCAACGCTGCTCAAGTGCATCAGGCGGGCGCCCGCACTCGCCGCGGCGTCGATCGCTGCGCGCGTCCCGTCGACGTTCAGCCGCCGATACGTCTCCCAGCCACCGCTGTCGGTGATCGCGGCGGCGTTATGAAAAATGGTATCGCAGCCGCGCGCCGCCGCGGTGAATGAGACGGGATCGAGTACATCGCCAACCGCCTGTTCGACGCCGATTGAGCCGAGCCAGCGCGATTCGCGCCGAACGAGCGCGCGGACTGACCAACCCGACGCGGTCAATTGCTCGGCGATATGGGAGCCGACGAGACCAGTTGCGCCGGTGACGAGTGCGCGCGGCAAATCAGACGGGGAAGGGCAGCGTTGTCACCTCGACGCTCCGCTCACCGCTCTCCCACTTCGCCTTTATCGTGGCCCCGAGCGCGACCTCGCGCCGCACCATGCCGATCGCCAGGCCACCGAGCCGCGGAGAAACGACCGAGCTCCGAACATCGCCCACATGGTTGCCGCCTTCGTCGATCAGTTGCGCGCCAGTCGGTGGTGGATCGTCGCTCCCTGACCGCAGCCCGCGCAGGTGACGGTTGACGTGACCGCGGAAATGCACGCGGGCGACGACCTCCTGTCCGATGTAGCAGCCCTTCGTGTAAGAGATCGCACCGAGATCGTCGAAGTTGGCTTCCTGCGGAATCGTCGATTCATCGATGTCGATGCCCCACTCGGGTCGGCCCGCTTCGACACGCGCGATTTCCCAGGCAGTGAGCCCAGCCGGTGAAGCGCCGGCCTCGATCGCGCCGCGCCAAAGGGCATCAAACTGCTCGAACGGCACAAACAACTCATATCCTTCGACAGCGACATCCGGCGAACGTAGGACGATCACCGGATTACCCTCGATCGTGACGTCGAGATGGTGGTACGGCGCCAAAGCGGACAGCGCGTCGGCCTGCGCGCCGGTCAATGCCTGTACGATCTCGCGCGAGCGCGGTCCGAAGACTCCGAGATCCCGAATCGCATGCGACTCGTCGCGATAGCCGGAAACGCGCGGATTGACGTACTTCTTCACCATCGCGAGAAAGCCTGGCCACGCCTTCGCGGGTGTGTCCACGAGATATGATGCCATCCCCGCGATGATCCGCATGTCGGCGACAACCCGTCCCTTTGCCGACAGCGCGGCGCCATAACCGCCATGTCCGGGCTGAATGCCGAGTACGTCGCTCGTCACCAGCCCCGTGAGCGCTTCGCCCGACTTCTCGCCGAAAAAGCGCATGCGACCGCGATGACTCCGGTCCACGACGACGGCGGTCGAATGCATCCTGCGGTATTCGTCGGCCACTCCGGCGTACGACAGTACCACGTTGTGCCAGCCGACCTCCAGGACCTCGGGTTGCGCGGAAGCCGCGTCGGGATTCGTCATTTCGCCCGCCCTCCTCGCTTTCCGTCGGAATCGCGCGCGGCGCGACGGTAGCTGCGGTCCAGCAAGTCCACCAGATGCACCGTGCTCTTTCGCGAACCTGAACGAACCAATCCGGCGCCGATCTGCATCATGCAACCCGGGTTCCCGGTAGCTACGACGTCGGCGTTCGTCTGCTCGATGTTCTCGAGCTTGCGATCGAGCACGACATTCGACGTTTCCGGCTCTACCAAATTGTAAATCCCAGCGCTGCCACAGCACACGTCGCTCTCCACGAGCGGCACCAGCTCGAGGTCGGGAATAGCACGAAGGACATCGAGTGGCGGCGAAGACACCCGTTGGGCGTGCAGGAGGTGACAGGGCGCGTCGTAGGCGACGCGGATCGGTACGGAGCCGCCGCGCTTCGGCCCCGCAACGGAAAGCAACTCAGTCACGTCACGCACCTTCGCCGACAAGGTCTTCGCTCGCTCATGCCATTCGGGATCGTCGGCGAAGAGGTGGCCGTATTCCTTCATCATCGCACCGCACCCGGCGGCGTTCACGCAAACGTAATCGCATTGCTCTCGCTCGAACGCGGCGATATTCGAGCGCGCGAGCTCACATGCTGCCTCGTCGTCGCCGGCGTGCGCATGCAAGGCGCCGCAGCACACTTGTCCGGCAGGCCGCGCGACCAGGTAGTCGTTGACGGCGAGTGTGCGCTCGGTCGCGGCGTTCGTTCCCGCGAACAGGCCTTCCATCACGCAGCCGGTGAGAAGAGAGACGTTTCCACGCGTCCCGTTCCCGCGAGACAGATATTCGCCCGGCTCGTCACTCGAGCTCGACGCGCGGTCCGTCGAGGTCAACATCGCCATCGCAAAACCGATTCGACCTGGCAGGCCTGACATCAAGCGGGCGATTCCCGTCGCCCTCATCACCCGCCCGCCGAACATCGCCAAGGAAAGCAACGAGCGTCTGCTGAACACCGCGAGAATCGCCCGCGCGATTCGCGGAATTGGCCGGCTGCGCGCCAGCGTCGCGCGCGTTGCTTCCAACAGGTGGCCGTAAGGCACACCCGACGGGCAAACTGTCTCGCAGGCGCGACAGCCGAGGCACCGAGCGATGTGCGTCTCGACGCTGTCGTTGGTCGGTGTGAGCGTCCCCTCCAGAAGCGATCGCATGAGCACGATGCGCCCGCGGGGGCTGTCGTTCTCGTCCTCGAGTGTCAGGTACGTCGGACAGGCCTGAAGACAAAAGCCGCAGTGGACGCAGGCGTCGATTCCAGCCTGCACCTTGGCGAGCGGACTGTCAGGAAGAGCGCGTTCGCGTGGCACGACAACCGGTGTGCTCATACGGTGTTGCCGAGGATTCCGGGGTTCAGCAGGCCTCTCGGGTCGAACGCCTGCTTCAGCCGTCCGCCGATTTCGCTATTCGCGCGATTCGGGAAAGCGGACCAAAGCCGCTCGGGCATCCGTTCGCCGACGCGCTTCGATTGCGGCGGCGCCGCCAGCGCCGATCCGATGCGCGCCATGGTGGGCTCGCTACTCGGAAGGATGCAGCGCACGATCCCCCGAGCGGGGGTGGCGTGCAACAACGCGCCGGGCGCGCCGTCCACCAATCGAACGGCCTCGTCCCAGGTCGTTCCAATTTCCGACGGGTGCCGCGAGAGACGAAACACGATCGCGTCTGTGGGTTCGGCAGCCCGGAGCGAGGTCCATGCCTCCGATGAGACATCCACCGGCTGTCCGAGCTCGAGGAGTGATGCCCGCTGCGCCGTGACGCTTTCAATGTTCCCGGCGAGGCGAAAGAGCGCCACCGGCTCATCGCGACCCAGAACCGACATCGCGAGCGGGCCACTCAGGACCTCGCAGGCATACGGCGTGAAGGCCAATCGACGAAGTAGCTGGCGCGTTCGGTCCAAAGATTCGGAATCGCCCGCAATGGCCACGGCAATCGTCTCGTCCACCTGCGGACAGGCGTGAAGGCGAACGGTCGCCTCGGAGAGGACGGCGAGTGTCCCCCATGCGCCGGTCATCAATCGCGTGAGATCGAAACCGGCCACGTTTTTCACCACCCGTCCACCGGCCCGCGCAATGCTCCCCGTGCCGGTGACAAACTCGAGGCCCAGCACCAGATCGCGAGGCGTACCGAAGGCGGAGGCGAGCGGCCCGGCCGACGCGGTGGCGATCGTGGCACCGAGTGTACCCTTGTCGCTGCCGTGCGGATCGAGCGCCAGCCACTGGTTGTGCTTTCCCGTTTCGTGGCGAATCTCACCGAGGGTCGTTCCGGCTCTCGCGGTGAGGGTGAGATCGCCAGGAACGTAGTCGACGATTCCTGACAGTCCTTGGATCGACAGAGATTCGACGCTGCGAACCGGCCTGCCGGCGTCGAGCCATGTGCCCGCGCCGGTGATTCGCAGCGGGGTGCCCCGCACCGACGCGTCCCGAATGCAATCGCGGAGATGTGCCGCCGATGAAATGCTCGACGTCGTCATGCGAGCGAAGCCGAAGGACGCGCCGCGGGAGACATGTGCCATTCGCGGCACGAGTGGACTGGAACCACCTTCCCGGGGTTCGAGCGCCGCTCGGGGTCGAACACTTCGCGGAGGGTGCACATCGCCGCGAGCGACTCAGGCGAGAAAATGAGCTCCATGTAAGCGATCTTGTCGAGTCCCACGCCGTGTTCGCCGGTGATGGTGCCGCCGGCGTCGACACACAGTGTCATGATCTCGCGCATGGCGACGTGGACGCGCGCTGTTTCGTCCGCGTCCGAGGCGTCGTAGGCAATGTTTGGATGAAGGTTACCATCGCCGGCATGAAAGACGTTGCACACCTTCACGCGATTCTGTTGGCTCACGCGATGAATTTGGGCGAGGACCTCGGGCAACTTGGTGCGCGGAACGACGGCGTCCTGTACGACGAGGTGCGACGACACGCGACCCATCGCGCCGAACGCCTTCTTTCTTCCCTGCCAGAGCCGCGTTCGCTCGACCTCGTCGCGCGCGATCCTCACCGTTCGCGCCCCGTTCGCGCGGCAAAGGGTCTCGACCGTTTCGACGTCGTGCTCGAGCCCCGCGATCGCGCCGTCGAGCTCGATCAGCAACGCCGCGGCAGCGTCCGTCGGATAGCCGGCCGCGTAAATCGAAGACTCGACGGCGCGGATCGTCGCCTGATCGATCATTTCGAGCGCGGCCGGAATGATGCCCGTCGCGACGATCGCTGAGACTGTCTGAGCGGCCGCGTCGATCGACATGAAGTCGGCGAGCAAGGTGCGCACCCCTTCGGGATTCCTCGACAATCGCACCGTGATCGCGAGCGCGATTCCGAAACACCCCTCCGATCCGACGAACGCGCCGACGAGATCATATCCCTCGTTTTCTCCGTCGGTGCCGCCAAGCGTGACGATCTCGCCGCTCGGGAGAATTACCTCGAGCGCGAGAATGTGATTCGTCGTCACTCCGTATTTGAGGCAGTGCGGGCCTCCCGCGTTCTCGGCGACATTGCCGCCAATCGTGCACGCGGCCTGGCTCGACGGATCGGGCGCGTAGTGGAGACCATAGGCGCCGACGGCGCGACTCAGCGCCACATTGACGACCCCTGGCTCGACGGTCGCCATCATGTTGTCTGGATCGACCGAGATCACGCGCGTCAACCGGTTCAATCCGACGAGGACGACGCCGTCGGCGAGCGCGCCTCCGGAAAGACCTGTCCCGGCGCCCCGCGGTACGAATGGAACGCCGCACGCCGCCAACTCGCGAACGACGGCCACCACTTCATCGCGCGTTCCGGGGAAGACCGCCAGCGCGGGTTGCTTGAAATACGACGGCAGCGCGTCCGCCGTGTACGTCAGAAGCTCGCTCGGTCGAAACAGCACACGCCTCGCCCCAACGATGGCGGCGAGCCGGTCGGCGAGCGCCTGATCGATCGATGAAGTTGCGGAGACGCTGGGCGCGGAAGCAACGGAGGTGGCGGCCACTCCCGAAAGCTATGGCAGTGCGTCCGTCCGAGGCTAGTTAACCGCCTCCGGAGCGACGACGACACGCAGATGCGCGGGAATGTGTCGGTATTCGAAGGGAGGGGAGAGCGTCACCAGCTCGCCGTCTAAGGAAAGTCGCGTCGTTCGCGACTCGATGCGGCAGCTTTCCACAAGGAAAGCATCCATCGCCGGCGTTCGCGCGAGGGCCTCGACGCCGCGAGCGGCCGCCGCCAGACCGGCGGCGAGGGCGCGCGCTCCGGACCGTCGCCGAACGACCATGACGTGCAGCCCGCTCTTTCCATCGGCAACACGAGCGCCGAGCGCGGGCAGCCGAAGCTCACGCTCGCCCACGCCGATGAAGACGAGCGGAGTGATGTAATCGCGGTCCAACTGCTCGCCGGCAACCCGCAGAGTGACCCGGAAGGTGGGCATGTGAAAGAGCAACCTCGCGCCTGCGACGAGCGATGCGAGGTGGTAGCCGAGACGTTTCTCGAGCCGCTCTCGAGCGCGCACGAAGGCCACATACGCACCGACCGAGCTGGTGTTCAGAAAGAGCCGATCGTTGACGACCGCGACGTCGACCGCGGTCGCCGATCCGTTCAACGCGACCCGCGCCGCATCCTCGAGGTTCAGAGGGAGCGACAGGTCCTTGGCAAGATGGTTCAGGGTGCCGCACGGCAAGATCGCCAGCTCGGTCCCGGTGCCGGCGACAACATTCGCGGCGCTGCCGATCGATCCGTCTCCCCCGGCCACCACCAAACGATTTGCGCCCCGCTCAATCGCTGCCCGAACGTGCCGTGAGAGCGTCGCCGGCGGAACCTCTTCGATATCGAAGCCGCCGACCGCGTCGAGCGCAGCGCGCGCCGACTCGGCGTTGCCCGAAAGGGGATTGATGAACGCCGGGATCATTGTGCATAGCTCAATTCAGGAACCGTACCGCTGCGTTCGCTCCCCAAACAGCGGAGATCTTTTTGAACCACAGAGGACACAGAGACACAGAGATCCAGAGGCGCACGGAGACAACAAAAGCCTTCTCTGTGTTCCTCTGTGTCTCCGCGCTCTCTGTGGTTCAAAAAGAACTTGGCCGGCCCTCATGAGGGACCGGCCAAGAGTGAAACGGACCTAGCTAGGGGGTCTAGGCTGCCCAGAACCCCGACAGCGCGCGACCGTCCGGCGATTCGCGGAGCTTTTCGAACGCCCGCTCCCGAATCTGCCGAATCCGCTCGCGAGTCACGCCCATCAGCGCGCCGATCTTCTCGAGCGTCATCGCCTCGGAGCCTTCCTCGAGGCCGTAATACAGGTAGAGGATCTTTCGCTCACGGGGGGTGAGATACTTCTTGAATACGCGATCGATAAACTCGCGCATCAACTTGTAGTCGGTTACCTCTTCGATCTCCGTGCCGTCGACTCCGGCGAAGCGTTCGCCGAGGGTTGACGCCTCGCGATCAGATCGATCGATGGGAGCGTCGAGCGAGACTTCAGTCGCCGACATCTGCTTCGCGGCGCGGACGTTCTCGGGAGTGTCTTCGAGGAGGCGGGAAACTTCGTCTTCGGTGGGGTCTCGCTTCAGGACTTGAGCGAGGATCGTCTCGGCGCGGGCGAGACGGATGAGCTGCGAATTCTGATTGAGGGGGATTCGAACGGAGCGGGTTTGTTCGGCCAGCGCTTTCAGTACGGCTTGTCGGACCCACCAGACGGCGTATGAGATGAACTTCACGCCCTGGTCCGGGTCGAACTTCCGCACAGCTTTTAGGAGGCCCTCATTGCCGATGGCGACGAGCTCGGAGAGGTCGAGTCCGTGGCCCTGGTACTTCTTCACGTACGAGATAACGAATCGGAGGTTCGCCGTGACGAGCCGCTCGGCGGCTTTTTCGTCACCCTTTTGCGCCCGTCGCGCGAGTCTTCGCTCTTCTTCGGGGTCCTGGATGAGAGGGAGTTTCTGGATGTCTTGCAGGTACTGGTCGAACGCGGTGGACGGAGACGATCGGAAATAGCCCCTCGACGATCTTGTCTCGGTCACTTGCTCCATACACGCTCCTTCCCGATTGACGCCGGTTAGTGGAGCGAGCGGCCTTCGCTCGCGCGATGTAGAGCCTGTAGCAGGAGCGGCAGGATAATGTTGGGCTCAAAACCCGTCAACAGACTTTTCCGCCAGTATGACCGGGCCTCGCGCAAAAACGATTCTATCTTGTTGATTTGACAGCAATTTGCAGGTTACTTCTTGGTGATCTACAGCAACGTCCGGATTCGGTCACACTGACCGAATCGGTACCATCGGGCGACCAAATTCCGGTCGAGCCCGATTCTGTACACACGTTTCGCGGCTGATCACCGCTGCGCGACGCGTCGTCCCGCAGAACCTGGTGTTCGGCCCGCGAACGGCTTAGGCGTTTGGCGACGTCGGCGGACGCCGTTCGACGACAGTCGTCGAGCCGGCCGAGTTCCCGCTGCCTGAGTCGCGCATCTTTGTGCGCGTCGTTGCGCTGAGCACGCCAATGCCGAGCAGCACGATCACGCCAACCGCGATCCACGTCGTCGGGACATTCAGCAGGTAGGCCGCGACCGAGAGCCCAACGATGAGAATGATGAATCCGACCAGGTACGTCGCGAAGGAAGACATTGGTGAAGTCCGTTAGTTGACGCCGCCTAGTCAAGCAAGCGGCGAGCCCGGACGTCAGGAGAGCACGGCTCGGACGAGCTCGTCGTCAACGGGAATCGACCACCCGCTCGACGCGCCGGCCATGGCACCGACGCGTGACGGGAGCGCGTACTCCACTTTTCCGGCGCGCGCTTTTTTGTCGCCGTGCGTCGCCGCGACGATCCGATCGGGCGGCATCGACGCGGGACGTCGACGAGCGAAGCCGGCAGCCTCCACGGCCTGGTGAATTCGTTCGGCGGTCCCAGCCGCCGCGACGCCGCACCGTTCGGCGAGCTCGCTTTCGTAGGCCATGCCGACCGCGATCGCTTCACCATGCAGCATCGTATAGTCGCTGAGCAGTTCGACGGCGTGACCGATCGTATGACCAAAGTTGAGGATCTTTCTCACTCCGCCTTCGCGTTCATCGCGTCGAACAACATCGGCTTTGATCTCAATACTCCGGCTGACGAGGTCGAGCATCGCGTCG
>JAICJQ010000077.1 GCA_025928335.1 Gemmatimonadaceae bacterium | reverse complement strand
CTGTTCGACTGATCGTTGGCACGCCACCAGAGGGCGCCCACCGGAAGGGCCTCGACGGCGGCGCGGATCTTCGTTCGGTACTCGGCTTGGAGGTAGTACCGCGAACGGGCGAGGAAAGTTTGTGCGAGATCCATAGATACGTAAGTATCTTCTGCTGACGGCGAATGCCAGTCCCTCGCGAGGCGCTTGGTTGCGCGCCGCCGCGGCGGTCCGTCATAGGTACGTCTCACACACCATGTCGCTCTTTGATGAGTCTTGCCGACGTTCGTCTGCTCGAGCTGCCCACCGTTGACGATGATCGCGGGGCTCTCACCGCGATGGAAAGCTGCAGAGATGTGCCGTTCGAGATTCGACGCGTGTTCTTTCTGCATGGCGTGCGCGGCCCGCGGGGCGGACACGCGCACCGGTCCAGTCATCAATTCCTGGTGCCGGTTGCCGGGAGCTTTCGCGTCGAAGTGTCAGACGCTCGCCATTCAGAAAGCTATCAACTCGGCGAGCCGCGTCGCGGACTGTACATTCCGCCCCGGATATGGGTGCATCTCGACAGTTTCTCGGCGAGCGCTGTGTGCCTGGTCCTCACCGATACGCCATTCGACAAGGACGATTATATACGCGAATGGGATGAGTTTGTCGGCGTCAGCCATGCCCCGCGGGGGGACGCGTGACGGGACGACGGATCGCGATTCTTGGTGGAGGGATGCTCGGCGTCTGCACAGCGTTGGAGCTGGCGCGCCGCGGCCAAGGCGTGACGCTCATCGAGGGCTGCTCGGATTTGATGCAGGGCGCCAGCAGATGGAATGAAGGGAAGATCCATCTTGGCTACCTCTACGCCGCCGATACCGAGCTTAGCACAGCCGAACGTCTCATCCCGGGTGCGCTCGCCTTTGCGCCACTCGTCGAGCGCCACATTGGACGAGCGCTGGATGATTTTTGCACGACAGACGACGCCTTCATGCTTCACCGTCAGTCCGTCGTGGATGCGGATGCATTTGCCCTGTACGCCGGTCGTGTGGCGCGCATGGCGAGTGAGGTGGCGGCGCGTCGCGGCGAAAGGTATCTGTCGGACTTGTCGCCGGGATTCGTGCG
Source organism: Gemmatimonadaceae bacterium (assembly GCA_025928335.1). Taxonomy (GTDB): domain Bacteria; phylum Gemmatimonadota; class Gemmatimonadetes; order Gemmatimonadales; family Gemmatimonadaceae; genus JAQBQB01. Next base: position 17,157 of record JAICJQ010000077.1, on the reverse strand, counting down.
ACGCCTGTCATCCAGTGAACTCGCGCAGATAACCTGCTCGGACCAAGTCGTCGCGGGCTTTCGGATGAACGAAGTCTCCGTGTCGACGGTTCCCATCGCCGACCTGCTCGTCGCCGCTGTTCGATCTGACCCACGAGTCCAAGTCTACGTCAATACCTGGGTCGAATCGATTCGCCGCGGCGACAACGGGCGGATGGAAATCAATGCTCGCGGTGGTAGCGGCGGCGAACTCGGGGAATTCGATGTCGTCGTCAATGCCCTCTGGGAAGGCCGGCCGGCCGTCGATGCCACGTTAGGAATAATGCCGGAGGCCGCGTGGTCGCATCGTTTTCGCGCGGCGATTTTCGGCTGCGGCGATGCCGCGGAGATGCCGAGCGCGGTTCTCGTCACGGGTCCGTTCGGTGATGTGAAGCGCTACCGCGACGGTCGGATTTACCTGTCGTGGTACCCAGTTGGCCTGCTCGCCGAAGGACATGAGCTCGAACCGCCGCGACAAGACGCGCGACTGTCGCCCGAGCGCAACGCTCAAATCCAGTCTGAGGCGATCGCCGCGTTGACCGCGTACTTCCCGGCGGTCGCGGCGGTCGCGGCGAACCCCTCGCTCGAGGTCCACGGCGGGTGGGTTTACGCCATCGGTCAAGGATCCCTCGCCGACCGAGCGAGCACGCTGCATCGGCGCGATCGATTCGGAATGACCGTGGATCGGGGTTATATCTCGGTCGACACGGCGAAGTATTCGATCGCGCCGTGGTTGGCGGAGCGTACAGCGCGGCTCATCGTCGGCTGGTAGATCGGTCTAGACGCGCGCCTTCAAAAACTGCTTGAGGCGACGCCACGCCGGCATCTGGCGGTCCTGCTCACGAAGGGCGTCGCGCAGTTCTGGGTTTCGCTCACAGAACAAGTTGAACGCTTCGAGAAGAGTCCGATCGCGTTTTCGGTGGCTCGCCTCGAGCGCGTCCCACCGCCACTCGAGCAACTGTTCGAGGAAAGCCCGCTCACCATCGAACGGTGGATCCCACCGAAGGGCAAATTCGCGGAACCTAGAGTATCTTGGATCGCGAGCGATTAAGAACGCGAGCAGGGCCCATTCCAAGCCTCCGCGAAGGTGATACAGCGGGTCGCGGCGGATACTTGCGCTAACGGATCGTCCATGAACGCGGTAGGTCGACAGACGTTCCGGAACGATTGACATGCCTTCATTCGTTCCGACGCGCATCCAATATTCGAGATCCGGAAAGTAGATAATCGTCTTGTGGAAAGTGCCGTATTTCTGAATGCAGTCCCGCCGAATCAGACTCGTACTCCACGAGCCGATGAAGTTGACGAACGGCTTTCGCATGAACGCCGAGCAGACTTCGTCGGGCGAGGCATAGAGCATCGGAAGTTCAACGCCCAACGTGGGTAACGATTCGTAGAAACGCCGCACCTCGCCACCCGTTTCGGCTGAGACGGCATAGCCGTGATGACCAAAGACGAGCGGCCCGCGCTCGCCGGCGTCAACCATCTTGGCGACGCAGTCGGGCGACAAAAGGTCGTCCTGCTGGAGCGGCTTGATCCACTCACCTCGCGCTTCCTCGGCGCAGCGGCTCAAGTTGCGGGCACTCGACCCGGCGCGGACTTCGTTGCGAATCAACCTGGCTCGTCTCTCACCGGCGACGTACTGCTCGGCAATCGCCAGAGTGTCGTCGGTCGAGCAGTCATCGACGATCACAACCTCAAAATCGGCGAAGGTCTGGGCCGAAACCGAATCGAGCGTTTCGCCAAGGTATGCCCCGCCGTTGTACGTCGGAATGCAAATACTGACCTTCGGCATGAACACTCGGGTGACGGGTTAGACAGCTCGGTGCGACGACAGGACCAGTCGTTTGGCGAGCTTCAAGACTCGATGTCGAACAGGTCCTTGTGCTGCCGCGGTTGCGAGCGGAGGTATTGCTCTGGCGCCCTCACGTGCTCGCCGAAGTGCGCCGCCGCGTGCCATGGCCATCGGGGATCATAGAGGATTCCACGCGCGAGCGCTATCAAATCGGCGTCCCCGGTTCCGATGATCGCCTCCGCTTGTTCGAACTCCGTGATCAGCCCAACTGCGACCACCGGCATCGACGTCGCGGTTTTGATCGCCCGCGCCAGCGGGACCTGATAGCTCGGGCCGACCGGGATTCTCTGGTGCGGCGTCAGGCCGCCGCTCGACACGTGGATTGCATCACATCCGCGTGACTCCAGTGCCTGGGCAAACTCTACCGTCTGCGCGAGATCCCAACCATCTTCCGCCCAATCCGTGCCGGAGACGCGAACGCTCACCGCACGATCCGAGGGGAACGCTTCGCGAACGGCGTCGAACACCTCCAGCGGAAAGCGCATCCTATTGTCGAGACTCCCGCCGTAGTCGTCCGACCGACGGTTGGCGAGCGGCGACAAAAACTCGTGGAGCAAGTAGCCGTGCGCCGCGTGAATTTGAATCGCATCGAGGCCAAGCCGCCCCGCGCGGCGCGCGGCATTGGCGAACGCGCCGCGTAGTCTCGCCATCCCAGCGCGGTCCAGTGCGGCTGGGGCTGCCCAGCCGTCGATGTACGATATGGACGAAGGCGCCTCGGCTTGCCACCCATTCGGTTCGCTGGGGTTGATCTGCGTGCCACCCTTCCACGGCACCTCGGCCGACGCCTTTCGGCCGGCGTGCGCGAGCTGAATCGCGATCGGCATTGGCGACCACCGCCTCACACATTCCAACGTGCGGGCCATCGCCGATTCGGTTTCGTCTGACCAGAGCCCGACGTCGGCGTACGTGATTCGCCCTTCGGGTACAACCGCGGTCGCCTCGATGGTGAGCAGTGCCGCACCGGACAACGCGAGGCTGCCGAGGTGAATGAGGTGCCAGTCGTTCATACACCCATCGACCGCCGAGTACTGACACATCGGGGCGATCACGATGCGGTTCACCAAGTCCAGCTTTCCGACCCTCAATGGCGTGAACAACTTCGCTTTCGACATCCGGCTCTCCTCGATCAGCGCGTTCCGTCGACTAGTGGACGGCAGCCGCTCCTGGAATGTAGGAATGGCGGTCGCCGACGCGCGCGCTCGTCGCGTACAGCCTGAGATCGGCGCGCAACACGGGTTGTTCGGCTCGGAGCCGCCGCATACCCTCAGCGAACTCCTCGTCGCTGATCACCATCAGCTGCGACGTCGAGCGACGGTCGAGCAGTCCTTCGCGTTCCGCTTGCTCGAATGAGCGCTCGGCCGGCATGTGTTCGGTGACCCGGGTTTGCGGCTCGATGAAACCCGCTGCCTCGAGAAGATCGCGAATCCGTTCAGCAGGTAGGTAACGCTGGCGATCGGCTTCTAGGGCGGCGGGGAAGTAGTCGTGAACCCACCACTGGTCTCGTCCGGCATTCGGATCGAGACCGATCGTCATGAACTTGCCGCCGACGCGCAGCACGCGCTGACACTCTCTTATGAATGCGGCTGGGTCGGCAAAGTGGTGCAGGGCGTTGATGGCGAACGCGCGATCGAACGAACCCGCGTCAAAAGGAATTCGCTCGGCCGTTGCTCGCACGAGCGCAGCTTGGATTGCGACGCCCCGGGCGCGCTCGAGCATATTCATCGAAAGGTCGAAACCCGCAGCAACCTCGACCTGCGGCGCAATGCGTGCCAACCAATGGCCGGTGCCGCAGCCCGCCTCGAGCGTCGCCGGTCGCCCGGCGCCGATGAATTGCAGCAGCGCGCTCTCCGTTCCGTCGTACCGATTCCGCGCGTATCGCTCATCGAAGACCGCGGCGACGCGGTCGTAGTCTACCGGCCGCATTGAATCATCGTCCACGGGGCGAGAATGCGATGCCATCGGACCAGACGCCGGTGACACCCCAAGCCACGATCGTGCCTCGAGAGAGATCAATCGCGACTACCCGGTTGCGGCCTTGAATTGTTACATACGCCCAACGGGAGTCGCGCGCGATCGTCACCCCCTCGGGGGACGGCGAGCCTTTCACCTCGGCGGTCGCGACGAGACTGTCTGCGGGAATCGCGATGCTCCACCGCTGCCGCCGTGTGGCTTCATCGAAAGCCCGCACGGTTCCCTTCACCGGGTCGGTGACGACGACGCTCTTTCCGTCGGGCGAGATCGCGATTCGGTATGGCAACCCAAAGCCGCGGATGGTGTCGATCGGCTGTCCGCGATCCAGACTCGCCACCACGACGACGCTGTCCTGGTTGCTCCCGGCCCAGGCTCGCGCGCCGTCGGGCGTGATCGCCACCCCTTCGGGTTGGCGCCCGACTTTCACCGTTCGCGTCGTGTCGTTCGAGAGAGGCGACAAGACAGCGACCGTGCCGTCACCGATGTTGCCCGCGATCAACCGCTTTCCATCGGCAGACGACCCGACGATGTGCGGCGCGCGGCCGTTCGTGGGAAGCGAGCGAAGAGTTTTTCCGGTTCGGAAATCCACGAGGAGCACCGCGCGATTCATCTCTGCGGTGACGGCGACGATAGTGTCGCCGGGGAGGAAGACCATACCATGCGGCCGCCGGGTCTCCGTCAATTCGATCGTGCGGGCGACGGCGCGACGGTCGACGTCGAGCACGGTGATCGTATTGCCTGGCGTCTCTCGGGTGCCGTAGTTACTGACGAGCGCCCAGCGGCCGTCGTGCGAGATCGCGACTTCGTGCGGCGCGCGTCCCGTCGGCACGGTGGCTAGAGTGGCGAGTGTCCGCGCGTCGAGAATCGTCGCTGTGTTGTCGTTCATATTGCTCACGACAACCGTTCCCGTACCGGCGGAAGCGGCGGCGACCGTTGCCATTGTTACAGCACGACAGGCAGTCGCCGAAGCAGCAAACCCTGTTGTTACAATCGTTCTCGTTCGCATAATCGTCGGCTGAGCTGAGGGCTCCCGGCTAGCGGCTCATAGCAGAGGGCTGACAACGAATAGCGAAAGCTACCGGAAAAAAAGGAAGGGCGGCGGCCCTTCGGCCGCCGCCCTTTCAAGCTCGCTGACAGCTTTCGCTGTTGGCTGTCTCGCTGACAGCCCGAGCGCTACGGCACGATATTCGGCGCGGTAGGCGCGTAAATCCCGTTGAACAGGAACTTGAACGTCCCGTGCGGCTGGCCGCGGAAGGTGATCTCCGGTCCAAAGAGATAGACCTTGCCACGCCCAATAGACGCCTCGATCGCGGCGACGCCGCTCTCGAGGTAGTTCTGGCCCCACGCCCAACCGCTGCGCAGCGGCGCCTTGCTGTCGAACCAGGCGATCGGCTTCACGCCCTTCGCCATCGCGTCGGGCTTGAGACGGAACACCGGATCGTTGTCGAAGAACACGTCGGCGTGCGCAGGCATGCCTTCGGCGACCGCCAGCTTGTTGTCGACGGCCACGCTCAGCACTGAACCGGGCACGTAGTACTCTTCGCCGGTCAGCGCGCGATCCGGCTGTCCCGGCGACCGCACAATTAGCTGGTTCTCCACGGGCAACCCGAGTTGATACGCGAGGTTCGTGGCGCCTCCGTTCGCGACGATGACACCGCCTTCCTCGACGAACTTCTTGAGCTGCGGAAGGCTCGTCGCCGCGGTGAGGGTGCCGAGCATCTTCTGATACTCCGCCGGGATGTTCGCGGTGTTTTGAGCACCACCGAATCCTCCACCCCGACGGCCGGCGCCGACGCCCTGTGCGCCACCCTGGATCGTGATGTCCGACGGGAAGATGATCACGTCGTACTTCGACTTGAGATCACCCGCGTCGATGTCCTTCGCGAACACCGTCGTGTAGGGGATCTCGAAATTCTCGAACTCGAGGCGCGTCCAGCCGCTCGGCATGCTGCCGCCGTAGCGATCGAGGAGCGCGATACGCTTCGCCGAGAGCTTCTGCGCGTCGCCCGCTGGGCGTTGCGTCGTCGCGTCGAAGTTGAGGCCAAGCTCCTGCGCGGCCTTGTCGACCACTGCCTTGCCGTTCGCCGCGATGTAGTAGGTGCCGGCCGGATACGTCTTGCCATTCACCGTCATCGGCGACTTGAGCCAGTACACGTCGGCGTTCGCCTTGAACGCGCGGTTGATCACGGTGACGGCGTCGTTGTAATCGTGCGAGAGCAGATAGCCCTGCGCGCCCTGCTCGCTGCTGACCTTTCCCGGCTCGGGCTTCACGAGATCGTGGCCCTGGATCTTCACCGTCGGCGCGTCGAAGCCATCGAGAATGCGATCGAACTTCACGCCCATCGTGTAGGCGAGCGTCCAACCGGCGTTGTCGTACGGCCGCTTCGGCGGCCCGCCCGGATAGGCAAAGTCGTTCGGGTGATCCTGCGGCTCCATCATGTCGAGGATCTGGGCACGCGGCGCCTGATTCGTCTTGATGACGAGCGAGCCGGCCGGATACTGCTTGCCGGCGACGGAGAAGCTCTGCGTCGCCTTCTCGATCGTCACGCCGACGTGGCGGAGCGAGTTCGCGAACTTGATCGCCGTCGGGAAGTCGGGCTGGTCCGACGGGATGATGTAACCGCGCGCGTCGCGCTTGTCCTTCGCGTGGAACACGGTGTTGTACGCCTGCAGGCCGGCCGTCTCGTTGCGATTTCCGCCGCGGTCCGGTGTACCGCCAACGACAAAATCACCGCCGGGCGCCGCCGCAGCCGCCCCGGCGCCGCCGCGGCCGCCGCGTCCACCACCCGCGCCGCCTCGGCCACCCGCCGGCGCGCCAGCCTGTTGCGTTCCTTCTTTGAGCGCCTCATCGAGCGCCGCGACGTCCTTGCCGCTGATCGTCCAGTTGTCGTGGCTGCCCTTGGCGATCGCGTGCTTCGCCATCAGGTACTTGTCGTACAACAGCGTCTCGCGATACCGGCTCGCGTAGTCGAAGATCGCGTAGTTCGCCGACACCGAGTAGTCGATCGAGCGACGGAAGTGCCACTCCTGCGGCTCGATCGGCGCGGGGAGATCGCCGCGAGGCAGCAGCTGCTCGGTGACGACCGGAATGCGGCTCGGCGTCGGGTTGCCGATGATCTCGGTGAGGATACCGACGATGCCCTGGAAGTAACCGATCGTGCGCAGACCGCCGTTCCACCACGTGGAATAGCTCGAGCCCGAGCGCATCGTGAAGCCCGGCTTGTCTTCCTCGAGGAAACGCTGATGGATCGCGAATCCGACGGCGTCGAGCCCCATGACGATCATGGGATCGATGTTGTAGTTGAACGGATCACGGAACGGCGGCGTGAAGATGACCGTGCCGGCCGGACCGGTCTGGTGGTGATTGTACATGATCACCGGATGCCATTCCCAGAACATGAAGTGATTGATGTTCTTGGTCTCGGCCAGGTTGGACATGAACGAATCACGATTGTCGTCGTGGCCCGCGTAGTGATTGTAGAGGAGCGGGATGTTCATGCTGCGCGCGAGCGTGTCCTTGTCCTTCATGTACCAGCTCGCGACGAGCTGCATGCCGTCGGGGTTCGCGTGCACCGCGAGGATGATGTCATCCTTCAGGATGCGCTTCGTCTCCTCGTCGTTGCGCGTGAGGAGCTGGTAGGTGGTCTCGATCAGCTGGTTGGCGCCGACGACTTCCGTGGCGTGCAAGCCGCCGTCGAACCACACGACCGCCTTCCCTTCCTTCGCCAGCGCATGCGCCTGATCGTCGGTGAGATTCTCGCCCTTGGCGAGCTTCATCGATATGTCCTTGTACTTCTGGAGGAGCTTGAAGTTGGCCGGATCGGTGATGATCGCCGCGAGGTGTGGCCGACCCTCGCTCGTCTTCCCGATCTCGACGGCCTGCATGCGGTCCGATTCGCCGTCGATCTTGTGCCAGTACTGGATGAACTGATCGTAGGTCGGCAGGAAGTAGTCGTCGCCGATATTGTGGCCGAAAAACTCCTTCGGCGAAGTGACGTGCTGCGCGCCGGCCGTAGCGGCCGTGGTCGCAGCGAACGCGATGGGCAGCACCAGGGCTGTGCGCCAGGTGCGGAGTCCCCGCATCGACATTCAGAACCTCCGGGAGGTGGGGGGGGAAGAGAGCTCAGAAAAGACGGCGGCGTCGTGCCGGTAAGGGCCGGCGGGCCCATCGGGCCGGCGACGCGTAAACAACGGCTGGATCCTGGGATAGACTAGCCAGAGGGGTTACGCGCCAGAAGGGGTGACCGCTGCCCGTCGGCCCGGCTGTCCGATTGAAAACACGAGACCTTGCCGCACTCGACACCAGGCTCAGCCTGGGATAGGATCGGGAGGCGTTCAACCTCGAGCACTCAATGCGATTCGTAGGGCGTTCCGGAGCGGATTCTGTTTAGTCGCGCTCGAGCCACGGTGATAACGCTTGGCGCGGTCATCGCGCTTTGCCAATCGACCACGGGTGCGGCGCAGGCCAATGATGTTCCGCCCGAGCGACTCGCCGCGCGGCAGTGGTTCCAGGATGCCAAGTTCGGCCTGTTCATCCATTGGGGCGTGTACAGCCTCCTGGGCCAAGGCGAATGGGTGATGCAGAACCGCAAGATGACTGGTTCGGAATACGAGTGGCTCGCGACAACGTTCAACCCCACCAAGTTCGACGCGCGCGCGTGGGTCGATCTCGCGCGCGCCGCCGGCGTCAAATACATCACGATCACTTCGCGGCACCACGACGGTTTCTCGATGTTCAAGACCGCGGCGACGCCGTACAACATCGTCGACTGGACACCGTTTCGGCGCGACCCGCTCAAGGAGCTGGCCGACGAATGTCGCCGGCAAGGGATCAAGCTGTTCTTCTACTACTCGCAGCTCGACTGGCACCATCCCGACTACTGGCCGCGCGGGAACACCGGTCTCGAGACCGGCCGGCCGGCGCGCGGCGACTGGAACACGTATTTGAATTTCATGGACCGCCAGCTCACCGAGCTCCTCACACACTATGGTCCACTCGGCGGCATCTGGTTCGACGGAATGTGGGACAAGCCGGACGCCGACTGGCGGCTTCCGCAGACGTACGCCCTGATCCACAGACTGCAACCCGCGGCCCTCATCGTACCCAACCACCACAAAGCGCCGCTTCCGGGCGAGGATGTTCAGACGTTCGAGCAGGATCTGCCCGGCGCGAACACCGCGGGCTTCAACACGACGGAGATCGGAGCGCTCCCAACCGAGACGTCGCTGACCATGAACGGCGCGTGGGGCTTCAACATCACCGACCGCAATTACAAATCGGTGAGCTCGCTCGTCTCGACGCTCGTTCGTGCCGCCGGAGCGGGCGGTAATCTGCTGCTCAACGTCGGCCCACGCCCCGACGGGACGATCCAACCGGAGTTCGTGGAGCGGCTGCACGAGATTGGACGTTGGCTGTCGACGTATGGGCGGTCGATCTACGGAACGCGGGCCGGCCCGGTTCCCCCGCGGGCGTGGGGCGCGACGACGCGGCGCGGCGACACGATATTCGTCCACGTGCTTTCGTGGCCGGACCGGATACTGGCGCTTCCACCGGTTGGCGCGCACGTTCGTCGCGCATCGCTTCTCGCGGGCGGAGCACCGCTCGCCTTTTCCGAGACGACGGCCGGCGTCACGCTCACGCTCCCTGCGAGGCGGCAGGATGAGTACGACCAGGTGATCGTTCTGGAAACGACTAGTGGACGGGACTGACCGATGCGCGCTTTGTCGAAGTTCACGGTTCTCGCCTTCTTCGCCGCACCGACGCTCGCGGCGCAAACCCGTCCGCTGTCCGACAGCGTCATGGCGCTGAATCGCGCCGGGAAATGGGAGCTCGCCGGCCAGCTCGCGCTGACGGGGATGCGAACCGCCCCGAACGGCGAGGAGCGATGCGCGCTCTTCGTCGGCGGGCTGTACGCCTCAGCGCGAATGAACCAATTCTCCAACGGACCGCGTCAGCTCAAGACGTTCGACGACATGTGCGCGGGCACCAACGTGATGACGCAACAAGCGCGCGAGATCGAACAAATCAGACGTGACTTGTCGCTTCCACCGATGCCGACGACAGGCGTCGATTGGTCGGCAATCGATCAATTCTGGATGGCGGTCGATACGCTCTCACGCGATATCGAGCCATCGCCGGCCCAATGGCGTGCGTTGCTGATCTCGCCCGGATACCGGATCGCGGCCATCTCCCATCCCACCATCGCTCACGCGATCGAGCTCGCCTTTAAGCCGTCGCGTCGAGCAGAACGCGACAGCGTGCTTCGCCGCGCCTCTGAAGACTCGGCCACGATCGCACACCTGTTGGTGGCTGCCGCGGCTCGCGAGGACTTGAAGCGATTCCGCGTCGCGCTGGCGCCGGTGGTCGCCGACACGATCGCATACGCCATTCGAAATGCCGGACGCTTCCTCCCACCCGGTGCGACCAATCACGCGGCGCCACTCGTCACCTTCACCATGTTCGCGTCGGATGGGTACTCGCAGGAACCGGGCATCGTTCTCGATCTCTATCACGTTCGTGAGGACGGCCTCGGTGATTTCCTGTCGCACGAGTTTCATCACTCGTACGGGAGCGCGCTCGACCGAACCGCGTACGCCACCAACGGCGCCGACAACCGGCTTTACCAGATGATCAGGCAACTGAAGAACGAAGGCATCGCCGACATGATCGACAAGCCGCACCCGCTCGTGGAGCCGCCGAGCATGCGGTGGTACGCCGACATGTACAACGCGGCGTACGGGAAGACGCCGGCGACGCTCCGAGTTCTCGACTCCCTCCTCGTCGCGGCCGGTACGGACTCCGCCAAGCTCGTCGCCGCGGGCGCGCGCGCGCAACGACTGCTTATCTCCGGCTCACATCCGAACGGCGCCTACATGGCGCGCACGATCCTCGAAACCTTCGGCCGAGATTCGCTGATCGCGACGGTGCCGAGCGCCTTCGCGTTCATTCGGATGTACGAGGCGGCGGAAGCAAAGGGCGGGAACGCGTCGCCCTTCTCGGCGGAAGGCCACGCGGCGCTCAGTGCGATGGAGAGCCGGCACCAGAAGCCCTAGTGTCGGTCGAACCCGTGCGCTGGGGCGTCCTCGGCGCCGCCCGGATCGCGCTCGACAAAGTCATTCCCTCGATGCAGGAGGGCGATTTGTCGCGCGTCGTGGCGATCGCGTCGCGCTCGGCGGACAGGGCACGCGCCGCCGCCAGTGCATTGGAGATCGACCGTGCGTACGACTCGTACGACGCGCTCCTCGCCGACCCTGATGTCGAAGCGATCTACAATCCGCTGCCGAATCACTTGCACGTTCCGTGGTCGATACGCGCCGTGCAAGCGGGCAAGCATGTGCTCTGCGAGAAACCGATCGCGCTCTCGGCGTCGGAGGCAATCGAACTTCGCGACGCCGCGCGACAGGCAGGCGTCTTGGTCGGCGAGGCCTTCATGATACGCTCGCATCCGCAGTGGTCGGCGGCGCGACGCTTCATCGAGAACGGACGCATCGGGCCGCTGCAGCTCGTTCACGGCCACTTCAGCTATCCTCGCCGCGAGGAGACCGACGTCCGGAGCCGCGTTGACTACGGCGGTGGCGCTCTGCTCGACATCGGCTGCTATCCGATCGTGATCGCGCGCTGGATGTTCGGCGCCGAGCCGGTGGCCGCCGTCGCGGCGATCGACCGCGATCCGGAATTTCAGGTCGACCGCATCACTGCCGGCCTGCTCCGCTTCGAGCGCGGGATCGCCACGTTCAGTTGCGGCGGATCGATGGTCGCTCACCAGCGGATGGAACTGTTCGGCGAGCGCGGGCGTATGCAGTTCGATCTCCCCTTCACTCCTCGCTCGACCGAGCGGTGTCGAATCATGATCGACGACGGTAGTCGAAGCGGTGTCGAGATCCTGGAGATCGACGCCGCCAACCAATATACGCTCCAAGGCGATCGATTCTCGGCGGCGATCCGAGGCGCCGGCGACGTGCCGTCGTCGATCGACAGCGCCATCGCAAACATGCAAGTGATCGACGCATTGTTCAGAAGTGCCGAGACCGGGCGGTGGGAGGAGATCGCGCCCGTTCCGTAGTGAAGCGACCCCTGCCAAGGATCGATCCGATGATTCGTCGTTTCGCTGTCGCTGCCCTCGTCTCGCTTTCCGCCTCGATCGTCCGCGCTCAAGCTGTCGGACATCCGCTGGATCCTCTGAGCGGCGCGGAGATTCAACGCGCGGTGGCAGTGCTCCGCCAATCGAGTCATATCACTGCCCAAGCTCGATTCGGCACGATCACCGTTCAACCGCGTGAGAAGGCCGCGAGCGCAATCCGCGCCGCGCGGATCGTCGGCTTCGATTGGTCGAAGAACGAGGGTTTCGTCGCCGTCGTCGATCTCGCCGGCGGTCGCGTCGAGTCGTGGGCTGTCGTGGACAGCGAGCCGCCGATGCGTCTTCTTACGATTCGGCGCGCCGAGGAGATCGCGCTCGCCGATCCGCGCTGGGTTACCGCCTTGCGCGAACGCCATATCGACACGTCTCGAGTTAGCATCCTCGTCGGAATGCCTGAGCGCGCGAAGTTGTCCCGCGAGGGATCGGACCGCGTGACGTTTGGGTCCACCTATCTGAGGGATGCAGTTCCACCCGGCGACGTCCTTTCGGGCCTCGGCATGAAGCTCAACCTCACGCAGGGCCGCGCCGAATCGATTCAAGACTCGCACGCACCGATTCAGCAGGCGGAGCCGGCGGTGGCCCGCATGCTCGATACGCCGCGCGGCGCACTCAAACGGTTACGGATCGATCAGCCCGACGGGTCGAACATCCACGTCAGTGGGAATCAGATCGTATGGGATCGCTGGTCGCTCCGCGTCGGCATCGATCCGCGCCGCGGACTCGAGGTGCACGACATTTGGTTCGATGACGCCGGCCGCAAGCGATCCGTGTTGTGTAGCGGATCGGTGTCGGAGATTGTCGCGCCGTACGGAGACTCGTCGTTCTCCACGTGGTATCCGCGCGACGAAGGCGACTATGGAATGGGCATATACAGTCGATCGTCGGCCGTCGTCGCGAACGACGCGCCGGCGAACGCAATCTTCCTCGACGCGACGAGCCACGACCATCTCGGCCGGCCGATCACCGTGCCACGCGCGATCGCCGTCTATGAGCGCGACGGCGGCATTCTCTGGCGGCACGCCAATCAGTCGCGGCGCGCCCGGCAGCTTGTCATCAGCGGCTTTTCGACGATCGATAACTACGACTACCAGTTCAACTGGATCTTCAACCAGGACGGCGCGATAGAGGGCGAAATCGTGTTGTCGGGAATCATGAACGTGAGCGGCGGCCGCGCGTTCGACAGCACCCACGCCGAAGGCCATTCACAAACTGGCCACATCGTCGCACCGCAGGTGAACGCGCCGAACCATCAGCACTTCTTCAGCTATCGCCTGGATCTCGACGTCGACGGCACCGCGAACACAGTCTACGCGATGGACGCGTCGGCGGTCGTCGCCGATCGCAATTCGAAGGGCGAGTTGTTTTCCATGAGCGAGCGGCCGCTCGCCACGGAACGAGCCGGGATGTCCGACGTCTCGTTCGCGACGGCACGCGCCTGGCGCGTCGTCAACACGCACCAGCGCAACGGGCTCGGCCAGTTCACGGGATACACACTTGTCCCCGGCGCCGCAACACCGGCTTTCGCGCGGCCGGGATCAGCCCCGATGCGCACCGCGGGATTCATCGCGCACCAGCTGTGGGTGACACCGTATTCACCGAACGAGCTGTACGCGGCCGGCGAGTTCCAGAATCTCGGTCTCGACAATCAGGGCCTGCCCACCTGGACGGCCGCCGATCGGCGCCTCACCGACACGGATGTTGTGCTCTGGTACACGCTCGGCATCACGCATATCCCACGGCCCGAGGACTGGCCGTACATGCCGGCACACCGCGGTGGTTTTCGGCTCGTGCCAACGTCGTTCTTCAGCCGCGACCCGGCGCTCGACGTGCCGCCGGCCCGGAATCCGTAGCGCGGGAATCACCGACCTACCCCAGGCATGAACGCGTAGACCGGCCAACGCGTAGCATATACATCATGACGCGCGAGACGGCTAACAGTACGAAGCAGGGCGCGCCTATGACGAACGGCTCTTCAGAGAATGCGAAGCGGCTCGTTATCGCCGCCGGGCTGACGATTGCCGCGCTCGGTGGCACGCTCGTCATTCAGCCTCTGCTGGGATCCGAGCCGTCGCTGCTCTTCGTCGCCGCTGTTGCAGTCAGCACACGATTCGGCGGCCGCAGCGCCGGCCTTCTTTCGGGCGCGCTCTCCATTCTCGCGCTCGACTATTTCTTCGTGCCTCCGCTCGGGTCGATCGACCTCTCGCACCCGACGCAGCTGATGCACCTCGCGGTATTCCTCTTCATCGCGCTGCTCATCGGCGAGTCGACGGCGGCGCTGCGGGGCGCGCGCTTCGTCGCCGAGGAGAATGCCGAACGCCTGGAGCAGCTGAACGTCGAGCTCGAGCGCCAAATGGAAGAGATCCGCGAGCTCGACGAGGATCTGCATCGCGCGAACTCCGAGCTCATCGCGGCACGCGACGTCGCTCAGCAAGTCGCCGAACGCGCCACCAAGCTGCAGGCCGTGACGTCCGCGCTCTCCGCGGCCCAGACGGCGAGCGAAGTCGCCGGCGTGTTATTGGACCGCGGCCTTCCGGTGTTGCAGGCGACGCGCGGGCTTGTGACTGGCCTCTCCGCCGACGGCAGGTTTCTCGAGGAATACGATCGTCGCGGTTTCGCCCGACTGTTCAAGGACCGACCACCACGCGTGCCGCTCTCCGATCCATACCCGGTGTGCCTTGCCGCGCGGACACGAAAGGTCGTGTGGCTTCGATCGCCCGACGACTACAAGCATCGCTTTCCTGAAATCGCCGACTCGATCGACTTCGACGTGGCTCCGGCCACCCTTGTCGCGATCCCGCTCATCCACCGCGACGAACTCGTTGGCGCAATCGGCGTGAGCTTCGGCGATCTTGGTGCCGTCGGAGCGGCCGACCAGGCGTTCACGCTGCTTCTCGCTCAGGCAACCGCGGACGCACTGCATCGCGCGCGCAGCTTCGACGCCGAGCGCGAACAGCGACATGAAGCCGAGCTCACGGCGCGGGCGCGCGAGGAGGTCCTCGGCGTCGTGGCGCACGATCTCCGTAATCCGATCCACCTTCTTGGAAGCACCGCCGAATTGCTCGCCGATCCGGAGCTCGACCCGAAAGAGCGTCCCGACCTACGCGATGCGGCGAAGCGCGCGGTCCGGCAGATGGACCGCCTCATCGGCGACCTGCTCGACACCGTTCGGCTCCAGGCCGGACAGTTGTCGTTAGAGATCCGAGATGTGAAGACCACCCGCCTGCTGAATCAGGCCGAAGAGACCTTTCGGCAAATGGCGGTTGAAAAGGGCGTTCAATTCGACGTGAACCTCCCGGCGGAAGAGCTCATGCTGCGGGCCGACGAAGACCGAGCGACGCAAGTGCTCGGAAACCTGCTCGGGAACGCGTTCAAGTTCACACCGGCGGGAGGACGCGTCCGCCTCACGGCGTGCCGCTCGGGACGCGACGCCGAATTTCGCGTGTCGGACACGGGCCCGGGCTTGACCCAGGAGCAAATAGGCCAATTGTTCGAGCGCTACTGGCAAGGCCGCCCAGGCGACCGTCGCGGTGTAGGGCTCGGACTGACGATCGCCCGCGGAATCGTCGAGACACATGGCGGACGGGTGTGGGTGGACAGCACGCCCGGCAAAGGAAGCACGTTCTGTTTCACCCTTCCGCTCGCGCCGTCGCCATCGACGGCCACGAAGGGCGCGGCGACCGCGGACGCTCGCTAGCTCCGAGCCGGCGTCACTCGGACGAACAGCGTCCCGTGGCGCGGCACGACACTCGAAAATTCGCCATCGAAGGTGCCAAGATCTTTTTGGCGCCAGAGATCGCGCACCACCTGCTTGCCACGCAGGCCGAGCTCGCCCCAACTGACTTTTACCGGCATATCCATCTCGTCACGGTTGAATAGACCGACAGCGAGCGAGCCGTCGGCGAGCGGTCGTGACCAGACCTCGAGCTCGTCCTTCTTCGACAAGAGGTCGGCCGCTTTTCCGAGAGGATCCTGATGCACCGCGAGCACCTCATCGTTGGTCACGAGGTTGAGCTCGAAATCATCCATCTGCGTCAGATCGTTGCCGAGCAGCAGCGGCGAGGCGAGCAGCGTCCACAGCGTGATATGTACGTACTGCTCATTTGGTGTGAGACGCGAGTCGCGCAGCTTTGGTCCCCAGCCAACCTTTCCGATCACAAGCATGTCCGGATCGTTCCAGTGGCCGGGTGACGCGAACTTGGAATGCCCGACCTGCTGGAATCCGATGCCGTTCATGCTCTCCCAGGTGTCGGTAATGTCGCCCGTCGTTCGCCACGAGTTCCCCTCGATTCCCTGCTCCGCGCCCCACTCCCACACGTTCCCCCAACCGTACTGGCAGAGCGAATAGATGATGTCACGCGGCACCTGATTGAGTGCCGTCCTTCCCACCTGGTACGGCCGCTTCAGCACGGGCAGTTGCTGATTCGTTTCGCCGGGAGCGAGCACGCTGGTGTAGCCGCACCAGTCGTACTTCAGATAGTCGACGCCCCACGACGCGAACGTTCGAAAATCCTGAAGCTCATGTTGCCAGCTCGCTTCGAGACGCTGGCATGTCGTAGGCCCGGGTCCGGAATAGATGCCGAATTTCAATCCCTTGCCGTGGATGTAATCGCCCAGCGCCTTCATGTTCGGGAACTTCTTGTTGGTGAGCATCGTGCCGTCGGGTGCGCGCACCGGTCCCTCGAACAACGGATCGCTCTCGCGAGCGCTTCGTTCCCATCCGTCATCGAGATTCACGTAAGTCCAGCCGTGATCGATGAGCCCCTTCGTCACCATCGCGTCGGCGGCCGCGCGAGCGAGCGAATCGCTCACGGCGCGCCCGTAGGCGTTCCAGCTGTTCCATCCCATCGCCGGCGTCAGGGCGAGCTGCCCTTCGGCGACGAACGTGAACGCTTTGGACGCCGAGCCCGCGGAATTACGCGCGGTGAACGTGACGGGATAGCGGCCGCGCGTCGTGATCGTCCCGCGGATGATTCCGGTCGCCGGATCGAGGGTGAGTCCGCTCGGCAGGTTCGTCGCCGAATACGTGATGGGTTTCGTTCCCGTCGCCGGAATCTTGTAGAGCACCTCGTGTCCGGGGGTGACGCCCGTGAGCGACGGACCGTTGATGCGTGGCGCGGGTCCCGGTTTCGGCGTGAGGATCTCGCGTGGCTCCAGCGGAATGTCGATCGCCACCGG
>JAICJQ010000044.1 GCA_025928335.1 Gemmatimonadaceae bacterium | reverse complement strand
GCAGGTGCTCGAGCTCGACGTGCGCGACACGCCGGTGATGATCGTGGACTTGTCGATCGACAGTCCGTTGTTGAGCGGAGACCCACGCGAGAACGACGAGCCGTCGCTCACCAAGCGCCTATTCGCCAGCATGGCCGAGGATGGCGTGAAAGTCGCCGTCGGCGGTTACGACGAGCCGCGTCTCGTGTACGTCGCGCCGGCGTTCTCACTCGGGCCGCGCCCGACCGACGAGCATCGCACGATCCACATCGGTCTGGATCTGTTCGCCGAAGCGGGCACAGTGGTGCTGGCGCCGCTCGAGGGGACGGTTCACGCGTTCGCGGACAACGCGCATCCGCAGGATTACGGGCCGGTCATCATTCTTCGTCACGAGACGGACACCGGCGACGAGTTCTTCACGCTGTACGGGCATTTGAGCCGCGAGTCGCTGACTGAACTGCGCGTCGGCGACCGCGTTCACGCCGGCGCGCCGATCGCGACGCTTGGTGCGCCGGAGGTGAACGGCGGATGGACGCCGCACCTCCACATGCAGATTCTGCTCGATCTGCTCGGACTCGAAACCGATTTCCCCGGCGTCTCGCCGCCGTCGCGTCGTCGCGCCTGGATCGCGCTCTGTCCCGATCCGAATCTGTTGGTGCGAGTGCCGCAATCGCGTTTATCGCCGACCGATCCGATTCCGGCGAAGACGCTGGATGCGCGTCGCGCGCGCATCGGCGGCAATCTGAGCGTCGCGTACAAGCGGCCGGTGAAGATTGTTCGCGGTTGGATGCAGTACCTGTACGACGACGAAGGCCGCTGTTTCATCGACGCGTACAACAACGTGCCGCACGTAGGGCATTGCCACCCCCGGATCGTGGAAGCGGGTGCGGCGCAGATGCGCGTGCTCAACACGAACACTCGCTACCTGCACGACAAGCTCGCCGAATACGCGGAGAAATTGCTGGCAACGCTGCCGCGTGAGCTGGAAATCTGCTACTTCGTGAATTCGGCGAGCGAAGCAAATGAGCTTGCGCTCCGCTTGTCGCGCGCGCACACGGGCGCAAGAGACATGATCGTGCTCGACGCGGCGTACCACGGAAACACGACGTCGCTCGTCGACATCAGTCCGTACAAGCACGCCGGTCCCGGTGGAAGCGGCGCGCCCGACTGGGTGCACGTCGCGC
Source organism: Gemmatimonadaceae bacterium (assembly GCA_025928335.1). Classification (GTDB taxonomy): domain Bacteria; phylum Gemmatimonadota; class Gemmatimonadetes; order Gemmatimonadales; family Gemmatimonadaceae; genus JAQBQB01. The sequence continues at coordinate 27,138 of JAICJQ010000044.1, read as the reverse complement.
CGCTCGCCGACGACTACCGCGGGGCGTTCAAGCGGAACGACCCGACCGCCGGTGTGCGATACGCGGCTGCCGTCGGCGAGATCATCGGGTCAATGCGCGCGCGCGACCAGCGACTAGCCGGATTCATCGCCGAGACCTGCCCGAGTGTCGGCGGACAGCTTGTGTTTCCGCCCGGATATCTGCGACACGTGTATCAGTTCGTGCGCGCGGCCGGTGGCGTGTGCATCGCCGATGAAGTGCAAACCGGGCTCGGTCGCATCGGCACCAGTTTCTGGGCGTTCGAAGATCAGGGTGTCGTGCCGGACATCGTCGTGATGGGGAAGCCGCTCGGGAATGGACACCCCATCGGCGCCGTGGCAACGACACGGGCGATCGCGAACGCGTTCGACAACGGCATGGAGTTCTTCAGCACGTTCGGTGGAAACACTGTCTCGTGCGCGATTGGAATAGCGGTGCTCGACGTCGTCTGCGAGGAGAAGCTTCAAGACCATGCGCGGCATGTCGGCGATCGAATGCTTGCCGGCCTCAGGACACTGGCGGAGCGTCATCCCGTGATCGGTGATGTGCGCGGATCTGGTCTCTTCCTCGGCGTCGAATTGGTGCGCGATCGAGATTCTCTCGAGCCGGCAACGGCGGAAGCCTCGTTCGTCGTCAATCGAATGCGCGACCACGGCGTGCTGATTGGCACGGACGGACCACATCACAATGTGCTAAAAATCCGGCCACCGATGCCCTTTGACCTCGAAGATTCGGCCATGTTGCTGGAGGCTCTGGACCACTCGATCCGCGATCTGGCCCGATGGCCCGGCCCCGTACGCCGAGTGCCTTAAACGGCTTTCCAGTCGTCTTTTGGAAAGTGCGATGAGAGGTCGTGATGCGAGGTCGGAGTCCCGGAAACGTCGAGCGAAAGATCACCAGAATCGTGACGATGGTCGTCGCGCTGTTGGTCGTCGCCCTCGTCTGGTTCCGCGTCGCCGCCCGCAATCGCGAAACGCTCAGCCGCTCACTCGCCTCCCCGCTCACCGGCCGCTTTCTGCGCGCCGGTGACCTCCAGATGTTCGTCCAAGAGGACGGACCACCGGAAGGGTCTCCCGTCCTGTTCGTCCACGGTTTTGGGGGGTGGAGCCAGATCTGGCGACGCACCATGGACACGCTCGCGGCCAAGGGCTTTCACGTAGTCGCCGTCGACATGCCGCCGTTCGGATTCTCCGAACGACCGACGGACGCCGACTACAGCGATGAAGCACAAGGCCGCCGGATTCTCGACGTCGCCGAGGCCCTCCACCTCACGGGCATCACGCTCGTCGGCCACTCGTTCGGTGCCCGTCCGGCAATGGAGGCGTACTTTCTGGACTCGCTGCGCTTCTCGCGCATCGTGCTCGTAGACGCCGCGCTGGGACTGAGCGAAATGGGGAAGGTCCGGCCCCAACGGTATGCCCTACGAACTCTGCTCGCGATCGCGCCGCTGCGTAACGCGCTCGTCGCGGCGACCCTCACGAATCCGGCGTTCACTGGGAGGCTTCTTCGCCGTCTCGTTGCGGACCAATCCACCGTCACGCCCGAATACGTCACGATGGTTCAGCGCCAGCTCGGTGTTGAACACACGACAACGGCAATTGGCGCTTGGTTGCGGCCGTTCCTGCTCAGTCACGAACGGTCGTTGGTCGTGATGAGTCCCCTCTATGAGTCGATCGGTGTTCCGACGTTGGTGCTTTGGGGTGAATCCGATTCGGTCATCCCGGTCGAGGAGGGCCGCGACCTGGCGAAGCTCATCCCTGGCGCGAAGTTCGTCGAGCTGCCCGGAGTCGGTCATGTTCCGGCGATCGAAGCGCCGCAGCGTTTCGATGAGGAATTGACGCAGTTCCTTCAGGCGAATGTGGAGCGGCCCACCACATTGGCAAGCAAGGACAGTCGGCGGCATACAACCCCGCGGTCGAAGCGCTATGGCGCTTCGACGCGGAATTGAACCGAACTACGGCTGCTTCACTTCTGCTTTGGCTGACTTGCCTTCACGCGTCAGCTTGGCGTGCGCCTTCGCCTTGGACGTCTTGAGCGAATGCTTCGCGGAACGGCCGAGGTGTTTGCCGCTGCGGCTGACATCACCGGCGGCCTGGCCAACCGTGCCACCGACCTTATGAATGCCGGTTGCTTGGCCGAGTGTGGCTTTGGTTTTGTTGCCTGTTGTCTTGAGCGCGTGGTGTGTCGCGGAACCCGCGGATTTCGCGGTCTCCTTGACGTCCTTCCCAGCGGTCTGGAGCGTATGGTGTACGCTGCTCTCAACCTTCTTGATCGATTGCGCAGCCGCCGGCACGGCCAACGCGCCGCTCAAGGCTGCCACGATCATCAATTGTTGAATCCGCATCTTGATGCCTCCTCTTGGTCACCATTGCCACTAGCAAGAGGCAGGCGAGAACCAGTGGACGTTAGGTCGCATCCGGTTGAAACAGCACCGAGCTCAGGAACTCGCCGCTGGAGCTAGTATCGATAGTGGTCGGGCTTGTACGGGCCCTGCACCGGCACTCCGATGTACGACGCCTGTTCCTTGGACAGCTCGGTAAGCCGAGCGCCAAGCTTGCCGAGGTGCAGCCGCGCCACTTTCTCGTCGAGCCACTTCGGAAGCACGTACACCTTCTTCTCGTATTTGCTCGTGTTGCCGAACAGTTCGATTTGCGCCATCACCTGGTTGGTGAAGCTGGACGACATGACGAAGCTCGGATGACCGGTCGCACATCCGAGATTCATGAGGCGTCCTTCGGCCAAAATCATCACGGAGTGGCCGTCAGGGAACGCGTACTCGTCGTACTGGGGCTTGATGTTGATCCGTTTGATCCCCTTCACCTTCTTCAGGCCGGCCATATCGATCTCGTTGTCGAAGTGGCCGATGTTGCCGACGATCGCCTTGTCTTTCATCCGCGACATGTGGTCGGCGGTGATGATATTGAAGTTGCCGGTCGCCGTGATGAAGATGTCGGCCGAACCGATGACGTCCTCGAGCGTCACGACCTGATAGCCCGCCATGCACGCCTGGAGCGCGCAGATCGGGTCGATCTCGGTGATGACGACACGCGCCCCCTGACCGCGTAGCGCTTCAGCGCAGCCTTTACCGACTTCGCCATAGCCGCAGACGACAGCGAGCTTGCCGGCGATCATCACGTCGGTCGCGCGATTAAGTCCGTCAATCACGGAGTGCCGACACCCATAGATGTTGTCGAACTTCGACTTCGTGACCGAATCGTTGACGTTGATCGCGGGGAAGAGGAGCGTGCCGGCCTTCATCATTTCGTACAGCCGGTGCACACCGGTCGTGGTCTCTTCAGTGACGCCCTTGATGTCCGCGGCGACTTTCGTCCAACGGCCCGGATTCTTCGCCGCTTCGCCGCGAAGCAGATCCAAGATCACGCCCCACTCTTCGGGATCCTGATCGGCGTTGAATTCGGGAATACGGCCGGCCGTCTCGAACTCCGCGCCCTTGTGTACGAGGAGCGTTGCGTCGCCGCCGTCGTCGAGCAACATGTTCGGACCACCGCCGTCAGGCCACATCAGCGCCTGTTCGGTGCACCACCAATACTCCTCGAGCGTTTCGCCTTTCCATGCGAAGACGGGCGTGCCCTTCGGCTGTTCAACCGTGCCGGTGCGACCAACCGCGACGGCCGCGGCGGCGTGGTCCTGCGTCGAGAAGATGTTGCACGAGACCCACCGGACATCGGCGCCGAGGTCGACGAGTGTCTCGATGAGCACGGCGGTTTGCACCGTCATGTGCAGAGAACCCATGATACGCGCGCCGCGGAGAGGGAACTTGCCCTTGTATTCGTCGCGAATCGCCATCAAACCGGGCATCTCCTGCTCGGCGAGGCGGATTTCCTTGCGCCCGAACTCGGCGAGCGAAAGGTCGGCAACCTTGAACGGCGGACGATCAGTGGTCTGCTGCTGCTCGATCAACTCGGCGACGCCCATTGAAACGAACCTCTTTCTCGTGAGTGGTTGCGCGACGATGCAGCGCGTCGCGTCCTGCGTTTCACTTCTTTCTGCCCGACGCGGCGAAGAGCGCCGGTCCTTTCGCTTCGGGATCCGCCGGGAGCGGGCGATAACGACAGGCGGTGAAGCCGGCGCGCTCGAGCCATTCCTTCACCTGCTCGCCATCAAAGCCCTGCCACACGTGGCCAAGCTGCACGACGTATTCGATGCGGTCGTGGGACATGAGATCGACGACGAGCAACCGGCCGGCCGGCTTGAGCACGCGCCGAATTTCTCGCATTGCCTTGGACGGATCGGTAATGAAGTGCGCAACGAGGAAGAGCACGGCCGCGTCGAGCGATTCGTCTTCGATCGGTAGCGATTCAATGGTGCCGACGCGCAGCTCGACGTTGGAGTGCGCGGAGAGACGCTTCTCCGCCGCGGCGAGCATCGGTCCGGATTCGTCGACGGAGATGACGCGCGCAACGCACGGCGCGAGGGCATCACTGACATGTCCCGCGCCGCATCCGAGATCACCGACCACCCAATTTTCGTCGAGCAGATCGAGCAGCGCCAAGAGGTCCGTGCGCGCGCCGATCATCTCGGTCCGCATCATGTCCCAGTAGCCAGCCGAATCCTGGAAGAAGACCAGCGCCTTATCGCGACGCTTGGCGAGCACGCCCTCGGCGCGCTGCTTGTCCTGCGTCGCGCCGGCCGAGCCAGCCATCTTCGCGCGGAGCAGGGCCCAGAGATCCTTCGTGTCGTCATCCAGGCGAGAGACGACCAGCTTGTAGAAGCGCGTCGTCGCCTCGCCGCGCGCCAAGAGCCAACCGTCATCGGCCAACGTTTTGAGGTGCCGGCTGACGGTGGATTGCGGGAGCTGGAGAATGGTGCACAGCTCGCCAACGGTCAGCTCGTTCCGATCCAGAAGCAAGAGGATGCGGCTTCTGGTCCGGTCGGCGAGGATGCTGAGGCGATCGAGGACGGCGCTGGTCATATATCCGTGTATATGGATACACGGTAATACGTCTGCGGATTCAGAGCAAGATCTGGCTCGCACCGGAACTCAACCGGTTATCCACCAAACACTTAACCGGGGTCTGACCCCGGTAGGATCAAAAGAGCGCGGACGGACTTGTCGACTAGCGCCGCAAACCCGCCAGCATGGCGCCAATGGTGTCCGCGACACGGTCCACATCGGCCTGGGGTGTCGTCCAGTTATTACAAAGAATGCTGAACTCGAGGAGACGCTTGTCGGCGGTGGTCACGTAGCCAGAAAGCGACCGGACCATTTGAAGGGTACCGGTTTTCGCGTGGAGGTTGGCTTGGGCGGGCGTATTCCGCATGCGCGTGCCGATCGTGCCGTCGACCCCGGCGACGGGAAGGGCGTCGTAGAACAATTGGAAATTCGGCGAGCGGCGCATGTGGTCCAGAATGCGGATAATCGTCTCGGGCGAGATGAGATCGCTGCGTGATAAGCCGCTCCCGTCGCGAACGACGAAGCCGTCCGGCGCGATGTTCCATTCGGCGAATTGGCGCTCGACCACTCGGCGACCGCTATCCGCCGTGCCGATGCCAGTTCCTTCCAGACCGATCGTGCGCAGAAAGATCTCCGCTATCTGGTTCTGCGACGGCTTCATGATTGCCGGCAGAATTTCGCGCAATGGAACGGACTGCACGGCGAACAACGTGTCCGTCCGCGCCACATAGACTTCGGGCTTGGCGTGTTCGACGACGATACCGCGGTCACGGAGCGCTTCCATGAACGCCGCGATATACGCCGCGTCTGGATCGTGCTGTGCGATCGTCAGAGTCGCGCTGTCGCCGAGCGCGATCTGGCCGCGCAACGTGAGCGTCGCACTTCCGGTGTCGTTGTGGATGGTGAGGCGCGTTGCCGCGCCCCGACGCCCACCGCGTCCGCCGCCCCTCCCACTGCGACCCGCGGGCTGAGACGTGTCGGCTGCTACCGTCATCGCCGCCACGTGGACGAGTGGAAATGTCTTCGCCGGCCCCGTCTCGACTATCGCCGGCGATCCAATCGCGGGACCCGAACGCACCCGGATCGTCGTAAGTCCCTCGTTGAATAGCAGCTCGTCGACGCCGGCATAGGAGTTTCCATCCAGCCCGTCCCATGGCCAGCCTGTTCCGGCGACAGGACCGGGCAGCGCGTCACCGGACGCAACGACCTCGCCGGTGATCTGTCGAACGCCGCGCTGCCAGAGCGAGTCGGCCATCGCGCGAAGCGGCAGCATCGCGTCGCCCTTCATGTGATTGCTCGTCGTCGGATCGCCGCGTCCGATCACGGCGAGATTGCCATCGAGCGTCCCATCAGTCAGACGGCCCTGCGCCACGACGTACGTCTTATACCGATAGTCTGGTCCGACCCGCTCGAGCAACACCGAGCTCGTGACCAGTTTCTGGTTCGACGCCGGAATGAACAGCTTCGCCGCGTTGTGGGAATAGAGTGTGTCTCCGGCCTGGGGATCGACGATCAGGATTCCCCAATTCGCGCTGCGGAAATCGCGCGCGCCAATCATCGAGTCGATCGAGTGCGACAACGAGGCATTCGCGCCGCTCGGTCCCGACGCCGTTGACGGGCGAAGCGTCGCGCACCCGGCGACGGCGGCCGAGAACGCAGCCAGACGGAAAATCGGTCTCATTGAACCATGCGAGTTGAAGTCCGATCAAACGACAAGGGGCGCCGAAAGGCGCCCCTTGAAGTTGCTCTTCCTCATTGCGCGGCGTAAGCCGCGCGATCGCCCGACTAGTGCAGCTTCGGGTTGTTCAAGAACTCCACCTGCGGCAAGGGCAGGCACATCTGGCTTCCCTTGTCCGGACCATACGCCTGATTCCACGGCGTCAACGTTCCCGCCGCGGGTGTGACGGTGAGGTTGTAGCGGATGATGTCGCCGAGGTTCGTTCCCGTGAGGAACAGCGCCCGGCGGCGTTGATCGATGATCTCGTTCAAATCATCCGTCGCCGTGACGCCCGTGTACGCCGGCTGATTGCCGGCGGCGCGCATCGTCGCGATGATCGCCAGCGTGTTGGCGCGATTCGTCGCAATGTCCGCCTCGGCGATCAGCAACTGCATCTCCGTTCCGGTTGCCGCCGGGATCGGCGTGTTGACGGTCGGGTATTTCGTCTGCGCCCAGAGCGGAACGTTGGTGCCGTTGCTCAGGCGGTTGAGGTTTTGAACCTTGATGCGCGGATCGCTCGTGTAGCTCGCCTGCCGGTATCGTGCGCCGACCGAGGAGCTGGGCGTGATCCCCGCGTTGTTTTCCGACCAAACGCGGTTCTGCCGCCGCGAGTTTGTATTGGACGTCGTGACGTTCCATACGAATGCCGCCGGAACGACGACGGCGTCGGCGCGTGCGCTCTTCAGGTCGCCCTTATCCTGATAGGCGCGTGCACGGCCGACGAGGGCGAAGTAGCGGACGCTGTCCGCGGCGACGCCCCCGACGGTCTGCGCGGCGGTGATGGCGCTTGTCAACCGCGCGATCGCCGAGTCGAGCGCCTGGGAGCGCGTGATCTCGGTGCCGTAGTTGACGTTCTCGCCTTCGACCGTCGAGAAGACCGTCGAGCAGAACACTTCGGCGATCAACAGCTGGCTCCAACCCTCGTACGCCGACATGCGCGCGATGCTGAGCTGCCGATTCGGTACCTGGACGTCGGTCCAACCCTCGAGGAGCCGGCGAACGTTGCTGGCCGAGACGCGTGCTGCCTGGAGCGGCTGATACACGCCCAACGCGGTGCAGCCATTGGTCGAATACCGGCTCTGGTTCGCCGCGACGGTGCGCTGATCGTACGGCCAGCGGTCGGCCGTCTGCAGCGCGTCATCGAGCTCTTCACCGATCAAGCCGGTGACAACCACGTAGGAGCCAAAGGCGCAGTCGAAATCGCTCGCCGCGCCGGAGACGAGGAGCGCCGCGTTCTCCGGCGTCTCCAGCGTGACCGCCGGGATGAGGGCAGCCGGTTCGACCTCGAGCGTCTTGCCGAGATCGCAGCCGACGATGGTAACAGTTCCGAGCACCGCGGTAGCAGCGAGCGCTCGCATGATCGTGTGTGAAATGCGTGTCATGTGTGCGCGATCCTCAGAATGAGAGATTGAGTGAGACGATCCACGTTCTGAGTTGTGGCAACGTCGTTTGTTCCCACGCCGCGTTACCGCCGCGCGAGCCGCCGAGGAACATCGCCTCAGGCTCGAATCCCTGATAATTCGTCGTGATGCCAAGGTTGCGGCCGGAGACGGAGAGCGTCGCGCGCGAGGCATTGACCTTCTGCGCGAACCGCTCGGGAACGTCGTACGTGACGGTCAGTTCGCGCCACCGCGCAAAGTTGTCCGGCGCCACGAGGAAGTCGACGAGGTTGCTGCTCGACTGCGACTGAACGGCGCGGATCGAATCGATGCTCGCGCCAAACGTTGCCGGGAAGTTCTCCTGGCAGCGACCGAAGATGCCGCAACGGACGCGGGTGTTCCCGTCGAGCTTCTTGGCGCCGTTCTTCACGTCCACCATCGAGAAGACGTGGAAGCGCTTGAAGAGCCCGAGCGTGCCGCTGAACGAAAATTCGCGCGGCGGTACGGAACGGCCGAGGTACACCGCCGGCGCATCGTCCGCTGTCCCGTACTTCCCATCTGGTCCGGCGCACAGCCGCGGCGCGCCCCCTTCCTTCCCGTGCGATCCGGGGATCGTGTCCGAGCACATGGGGTTCGTGGCGACGCCGAAGCTCTTGCTCGCCGGATTCCGGTCGATGCTGGTCGAGACGACCCGCTTCTCGAACCAACCGAACACCGGATAACCGACCTGATGGCGCAGGAAACTGCCGGCGACGACGAAGTATTGCCCCGGAATGCCGATGTCCGTGACTTCGTTGTCGTTGGTGGAAAACTCGCCGCTGAGGTCGAGGCTGAGGTTCTGGCGGCGAAGCGGCGTGCCGCGAAGCGTCAGCTCGATGCCCTTGTTGGAGATGGCGCCGATGTTGATCGGCTGCGTGCCGGCCTGACCCGACGACGGCGCGACGACTTTATCGAGAATGGCGTCGATAGTCTTCTTATTATAGTACGTGAATTCGACACCGAGTCGGTCGTTGTAGCCGTTGGCGTCGAAACCGACCTCGACCTCCTTGCCGCGTTCCGGTCCAAGGTTCGGGTTGCCGATCGTGTTCGGCGTGACGGCGGCGAGGTCGTTCGGGCCGGCCGTCGGCGAATACGTCTTGATCGACGAGTACGCCACCGGCGCCTTCCCCGATTGGCCATAGGCCGTACGGAACCGGAATTCGCCGAGGTTGCTGCCGATGCCCGGCACGTGGAACCACGGCTCGTCGCTCAGCACCCAGCTCAACGATGCCTTCGGGAAGAGGACGCGGTTGAAGTTGGCGCCGAACGCGCTGTGGTCGTCCGAGCGCAGCGCAAGCGTGAGGAACATGCGATCGCGCCATCCGATCGCTTCCTGCCCGAAGATGCCGAGCGACTTGTTGTCGCTGAATCCTTCGCTCGGCGTATTGCGATTCACCGTCGACGACACCGACTTGAGGCCCGGGGTCGGGAAGACCGAGCCGCTGGCGTCCACGGAGTGAATGCTCTCCGTGAAGTACTGCGCGCCGACCGACGACGTGAAGCGGAACGACGGGTTGTAGTTCCATGTCGCGGTCGCCGAGTAGTCGAGCGAGCGATCGACGACGTCGCGCTCGTTGATGTCGCGGAAACCGAACGAAGCGAGGGAATCGACGCGCGGATCGTACTCGTTGTTGCCTTCACGCGTCACGTCACCGCCCAGGGTCAGACGGTGTGAGAACCACGCCGTCGGCGAGTGCTCGACGCGAACGCTCGCCGTGGTCCGGTCCACGTCCTGCCAGAGGACCACCGTCTGGTCGTACTGATAGGGAAGGCTGCTGTGGAAACCGTGGCGGTTCGAGAGGTTGTAGTTGTTCGGGGTCGCCGAGAGCGTCGTCCACGTGTAACCGCCGCAGCCGGCGTCGCACGGGAGATTCGTCGGGCCGGTCACGTAGCCGACGTTGCTGCTGATGGTGACGGATTTGGCCGGCGAGATCGACAGATTCATACGGCCGCTGTAGTTCACGCGGCTGCTGCGCGGCTCGGCGCCCTGGTCGTTGAGGAGATTGCCGCTTGCATAGTAGTTGAGCAGACCCGCGGCGCCCGACACGGCGAGCTCCGTCTCCTGATGTCGGCCGGTGCGGAAGATGTCGCACTTCTTGCCGAGGCGCGTGGCGATCGAATCGCCGCAGGCACCGACGAGCAGCGAATCGAAGTTGACCGCTTCGACCGGACCGGACGGGCTGGCGGATGGCGCATCCGTCGGGAGCCGACGCGCGCCATAGTTCACCGGAAAGCGCGACTGGTAGTCGTTGAAGTAGTTCCAGCCTTGGCGCGAGGTCACGTTCCAGCGCGGCACGCTGCTCACGCCCTTCTTTGTGATGATGTTGATCACGCCGTTCGCGGCTTCGGTACCGTACAGCGTCGCCGCGCTCGGTCCCTTGAGGACTTCGATCGACTCGATGTCTTCGGGGTTGAAGTCGTTGAGGCGCGAGATCGGCGACGATCCGAACGCCTGGCTGACCGGACCCGTCGCGGGATCATTGTTGACGCGGACGCCGTCGACGAAGATCAACGGGTAGTTGCCGAGCGAGAGGCTGGCCTGTCCGCGAATACGAATCTGCGAACCCGTGCCGACCTGACCGGACGTCGGCATGACGACGATACTCGGCGAGCGGCCATTGAGCAGGCCCTGCATGTTGAGGATCGGCGCCGTCGCGACGACGTCGGAGGCATTGATCGTCCCGATGGCGTTGCCGATCTCACGCTTCTGCGACGCGCCGACCGTGCCCGTGACGACGACGGCTTCGAGACTCGTCGGGTTGCTGGTGAGCGAGACGACGACATTGGTCGCGCCGACGCGCGCCGGGACCTGAATGGTGCGATAGCCGATGCGGCGGATGTCGAGCCGGACGTCGGTGCCCGTCAAGCCCGTGATGCGGAAGCGCCCGTCGGCGTCGGAGGCCGTGCGTTGGGTGCCGCCGCTGACGGTGATTTGCGCGCCGGCAAGGCCCTCGTTCGTGCCGGCGGCGACGACGCGGCCGGAGACGGAGTTGTCCTGTGCGCGAACCACGTTTGGTGTCGTGGCGAGCGTCAGACCCGCGACCAGCGCTCCCAAGGCCAATCGTGGAATGCGAGTGTGCCTCGCGCGAACCAGTGTTCGGCGAGTCGATCGAAACATCGATGCGATCATGAGACCCCTTCCTGAGCGGGGAAGTCAGGCCGCTATGGTGGAGCGGCGGTGATCAATGTGAGTCGAACGCGACGGGTGGGTTCGCGATCAGTTGCGCGGGCGTCGCGTACGACTCGGGGCAGCGTTACACCAACGTTACACGCTTGCGGGCAACCTTACGCTGGCGGTGGCGAGAGGGCAAGTGAGAAAGTGCTCGGATCCCCCCCCCGGAAGGCCAACGACTGTCACGATCCAAATGACTCCGTAGGCGCCCGTCTCCAGAGCACGGCAAGGAGGATCGCGAGCGCGCCGTTCCTTCTATGGTATGAGAAGGCATGCGATCGTGGCGGAGCAAACGGTTTTCGACGTCACGCGGCCCGGGCGTAGCAAAGAACAAAAAAATTCCGTTCCGATTCGATGATCGCGGACCCGTCGAGGGATCGCTGACTCCGCGGGGCCGTACAGTTCCCAAACACCACTCCGTGAGCCGACGACATTGCCCGACGACAGACACCTCCGCCAGTTTCCGAGAAGGGCCGATTCGCGCCACCAATTCAGCTGACAGGACCCAATGACCAGCAGGCGAGAATTCCTCAGGAACACCGGCGTTGCCGCGGCGATCGCCGCCGCCAACTCGGCACTCTCTCCCGTTTTTTCTCGCGCGCTCGCGGCGCAGCCCGTGTTCCCGCGAGGGTATGGCACCTTCGAAGAGTTGCCGATCAAGGAATTGCTTGCGGATGCGCTCACCGCGGCGAGGAACGCGGGCGCGTCATGGGCCGATGCGCGCATCGGGCGCTACCGGCAAAACTTCGTCGGGACGCGCGAGAAACAAATCGTTCAGGTCGGTGACACCGATTCCATCGGCGTTGGGATTCGCGCCTTGGTCAATGGCGCGTGGGGGTTCGCGGCGTCCCAGACATTGACGCGCGAGGGCGTGGCGGCCGCGGCTCGCGAGGCCGCGGCGATCGCGAAGGCGAATCGAATTCCCGGTGCGGCGCCGGTGGTGCTGGCGCCCGCACCGGCGTTCCCAAACGCCACCTGGAAGAGCGCGTACACGGTCGACCCGTTCACGATTCCGGTCGAGCAAAAAGCGCAGCTCCTGATCGATGCGAACACCGAAGCGATGAAGGCCCCGAACGTCAAGTTCGTGAACAGCTTCCTCTTTTTCATTCGCGAAGACCGTAACTACGCGAACACCGACGGCTCCGTCATCACCCAGACGGTGATTCGCAGCTGGGCGCCGTTCACCGCGACCGCCGTCTCGCCCGATTTCAGCGACTTCCAATCGCGCAGCAACACCGTGCAGCCGGCGGGACGGGGTTGGGAATTCATCCTCGCGGCGGATCTCGTCGGCAACGCGCGAAAATGGGGAGAGGAGGCGGCGGAAAAATTGAAGGCGAAACCCGTCGACGTCGGCCGCTACGATCTCGTGCTGCATCCGTCGCATCTCTGGCTCACGATTCATGAGTCGATCGGTCATCCGACCGAGTTGGACCGAGCGATGGGGTACGAAGCCAACTACGCCGGCACGAGCTTCGTCTCGCCGCCGGAAAAAGTGCTCGGGACGCTCAAGTACGGTCCCGAGATCATGAACATCCAAGGCGACCGGACGCAGGAAGGTGGGTGCGCCACGATCGGCTGGGACGACGACGGTGTTCAAGCCGAGTCGTTCATGATCATCAAGAACGGGATCTTCAACGACTATCAGACCAGCCGCGAGCAAGCGCCGTGGCTCGAGTGGTACTACAAGAAAAACGGAATGCCGGTGAAGTCGCACGGTTGCTGTAACGCCGACAATTGGAGCAGCGTACAGTTCCAGCGCATGCCGAACGTGTCGCTGCTTCCGGGCGAGAAAGACACGAGCTGGGATGACGTCATCGCGTCGACCGACCGCGGCATCGCGATCATCGGGGACGGCTCGTTCTCGATCGACCAGCAGCGCTATAACGCGCAGTTCGGCGGCCAGGTCTTCTACGAGATCAAGGGCGGAAAGCTCAACGGCATGCTCAAGGATGTCGCGTACCAGATGAAAACGCCGGACTTCTGGAACTCGATGGACATGATCGGAGGCAAATCGAGCTACATGATGGGCGCCAGCTTCTTCGACGGAAAAGGTCAGCCCGGGCAGATCGGCTCGGTGAGCCACGGCTGCGTGCCGGCGCGGTTCCGAAACGCGAACGTGATCAACACCGGGAGGAAAGCCTGATGTCTCATACCCATCGGGCAGACCCCCGCGTCCTGACACGCGAACAGGCACAGGCACTCGTCGAGCGTGTATTGAAGATGTCTAAAGCCGACGCGATCCAGGTGAACGTCGGCGGTGGCTACGCCGCGAACATCCGATTCGCCGACAACCGCATCTCGACCGCCGGTGGTGTTTCGTCGGCGAACGTATCCATTCAAAGCGCGTTCGGACCGAAGCACGCGGTGACGCAGACGAACGATCTGTCGGACGACGGTCTCGAGCGCGCCGTTCGGCAATCCGAGTCGCTGGCGCATCTCGCACCGGACGATCCCGAGGCGATGCCGCCGCTCGGACCGCAGCAGTACGATACTGTGAACACGTACTTCGAGTCGACCGCCAAGCTCGGTCCCGAGGGGCGCGCTGAAGCGGCACAAATGGCGATCGTGCCGTGCAAAACGGCGGGCGATCTCAAAGCCGCCGGCTTTCTGCAGACCGGGATCGGCGCCGGCGCGGTCGGCAACAACAAAGGCCTCTTCGGCTATCAGGCGAGCACGTCGACGAATTACACGCTCACCGTTCGGACGACCGACGGCACCGGATCCGGCTGGGCGGGCGCGGACCACCCAGACTGGTCGCAGCTCGACGTGAGAGACGTGGCGCAACGCGCGATTCAGAAGGCGCGGCTGTCGCGAAATCCTGTCGCCATCGAGCCCGGGCGGTACACGGTGATTCTCGAGCCGCAGGCGGTCGGCGATCTCGTCCAGCTTCTTGCCTTCGCCCTCGACGCTCGCTCGGCGGACGAAGGACGCAGCGCGTTCTCAAAGCAGGGCGGTGGGACGAAGATTGGCGAGAAGGTCGTCGATGAGCGCGTTACGATCTTTTCGGACCCGACTGATCCGCAGTTGCTGAGCAACGTGTTCGACGGGCAGGGAATGGCCGCACACCGACAGGTGTGGATCGACAAGGGCGTGTTGAAAAAACTCACCTACTCGCGTTTCTGGGCCCAGAAGCAGAACAAGGAACCGGACGCCGGAACCAACGCGGTGAAGTTTCAGGGCAGTACGCCGACTACCGAGGACTTGATTCGCTCGACGCCACGTGGCGTTCTCGTCACGCGACTGTGGTATCTACGGCAAGTGGATCCGCGCACGGTGCTATACACCGGGCTCACGCGCGACGGGACGTTCCTCGTCGAGGACGGGAAGATCACGAAGGCGGTGAAGAACATGCGATTCAACGAATCGCCGCTCTTCATGCTCAACAATCTCGAGGGACTCGGACGGGCGGTTCGCGTGGCCGGGACGGAGGCGGGCGGGGACGTCGTGATGCCCGCCATCAAGGTCCGTGATTTCAACTTCACGAGCTTGTCGGACGCCGTGTAGCGGCCCGCTACTCGGGCACGCTACTCGGGCACGCTACTCGGGCACGCTACTCGGGCACGCTACTCGGCTCGACCAGCTCGAGATACGCTCCGACGCGCCGAGCAAGATCTGACGGACTCACCGGCTTGCGAATGAAGCCGTCGAATGACGCGCGCTCGCCGAGGTCGGCTGAAGAGTCCACCCGCGCCGAGAAGGCAACGAGCGGAATGCCGCGTGTTATCGGATCCGATTTGAGCACACGGCTCGCCTGCCAGCCGTCGAGGCCGGGCAACCCGATGTCCAGGAGAACGAGATTCGGGTGGACGGTGCGCGCAAGGCGCACTGCGTCGTGTCCGGTTGCGGCCTCCTCCACATGGTACCCGAAATGTCGAAGGACGAGACCGTACACTCGTCGCGCATCGTCGTTGTCCTCGGCGAGGACGATTATCGGCCTGCGCGCCTCGCTCGCACTCCGCGATGCCTTCGTTTCATTGCTCTCGACGAAATCCGCCGCCGACTCTTGTTGATTCACCACCGCCCCCCACCGTCCCGGCTACTTCGCGAAGGGAAGTGCAGAAAGCAGACCGAAAAAAACGAGTACAGGTGGACTTTAGGCGAATAAGTTCGAGCGGGGGCCGTGCGGGCGGAGTCGCGTAGATTCCGGTGACCCGCCAACGAGGGGCATGGTTACGCGAAGTGACAGCCCTTAGTCCCTCGAGGCACGCTCTGTCGAGTCTACTTCTGCCACACCCTGCTCAGACCGCCGGCCTGGATGCCAAGGCGATCAGTCGCGCGAAGCTCGGCGATATCGGTGCGTTTACCGAGATCGTCCAGGCGTACTACGCGCGCTGTCTTCGCTTCGCCCGTGCCATGCTGGTTGAGCCGGACGATGCGGAGGACATGGTGCAGGAAGCGTTCGTGCGGCTGTACCGCGCGCTTCCGCGCTACGAGGAGCGACAGCGCTTCGAATCGTGGCTGTTTCAGATTCTCGGAAACTGCTGCCGCACAGCGAACACGGTCGCCCATCGCAACGCGGCGCGCCTCGTGACGGACGATGAGCTGCTCGAGCGCATTCCCGCCGAGACGCGCACGGACGACGATGCGCTGAGCGCGTGGGGCGACAGCGTGCGGGACGCGCTCGCCGAAGTACCGGAACACAATCGCGAAATTTTCTTGCTGCATTACGTCGAAGGCTTTTCGTACGACGAGATCGAGCGCATGACAGGCGTTCGGCAGTCGGCGCTCAAGATGCGCGTCAAGCGCGCGAGCGATTTTCTCCGCGCGCGCCTTTCGCGGGAGGCGCGGTGAGGGATTCGCGCGACTTCCGCGAGGGCGCTGACCCTGTCGTTCGGCGCGCGATCGACGAACTTCGTCGGCTTCCAAGTGTCGAGGACCACGTGGTGGCGAAGGTTGTGTCGGCGGCGGCGACGGCTCGCGTCCTTCCGCCGGCGGACGAGCCGCCCGCCCCAGTGCGCGAACGACGTTGGGAGCGGATCGCCATTGGCGGCGGTATTGTCGCGGCCGCGGCCATCGCGGGCTTCCTGTTTCGAGGGACCGTCAGGTCGCCCGAGCCGGTGACCGTTGCGGCCGCGACATCGATTACGCCGGCATCGCTCTCAGCCGAGCGTGCAGTGGCGCCAATTGTCGAGCAGTTCATATTCAAGGCGCCGACGGCGAGGCACGTGTCCGTGATCGGAGATTTCAATCGCTGGGATGCATCCACCGCGCCCATGTCGCGTTCAGGTGATGGAGAGCTGTGGTCAGCGAGCATTCCGATTGTGCCCGGCCGTCACGTCTACGCGTTCATGGTGGATGATTCGCTGCTCGTGCTCGATCCGCGCGCGCCCAAGACGCGCGATCCCGATCTCGGCGCCGACGGCTCTGTCCGCATCGTGGGGCGTCCGTGACGATGCGCATGTCGTGTTGCGCCGGGTTGGTCGCGGTCTCGATCGCGATGCGTGCCGTCGGTGCGCAGGATTCATTGCGCTTCGTCGGTGGCGACGCGACGACGTCGCGCGAAGTGCAACAGATCATCGAAGCGGCCGCGGCCCAAGGGCTGCCGGCCGGATTGATTCTGTCGAAAGCACGGTTCGCCGTCGCCGTCCATACCCCCGGCCCCAAGATCGTAGAGACAGCGAAATCAATGGCGACGCGACTCGTCGTCGCGCAACGCGCGATCGCGCCTCATGCGCAGGAGAGCGACCTGGCCGGCGCCGAGGCCGCGCTCAGCTACGATGTCCCGGTGGAGATTCTTCGACGCATCAGCTCAGCGAGCCCGAAGGAGCCGATCGCTGTTCCGTTGGGTGTGCTCACCCAACTCGTCGCCGACCGCGTGCCGGCAAAGCGCGCGGCCGAGATCGTGACCGACCTTCTTCGGCGCGGGGCGACGCTGACGCAAATCGCTGAACTCGGCAATAATGTCGATGCCGACGTGAAGATTGGCGGCTATCGGGCGCTCGACGCGGCCAACATGCGGTACAATGGTCTCGGTCCGCACCTCGCTCCATTGTCTGCAGCGGCGGCGGCGAACGAACCTGGCCTCACGAGCTCATCCGGTCCGAAAAAGCCGTAACGAGTCGGAACCTCTCGCGCCTCGCGCGCATATTTTGGAGGCATGCGCCGAGCTCGGCTCCTCCTGTGCGCCCTTTGGCAGTTCGGCTCGCCGGCACTCGCTGGCGCGCAGGTCGAGGCCAGTTTCGATGTCGGCGTCTCGCGCCTGCGCCAAGCGACCGTCCCAACGGGGAATTCGTTTTCAGGCGGCGCCACGCTCGATTGGCTGGGAGAACGGGGCCAGTTACGGGCGACGATGCTCACGTCGCGCCAGACGGAATCGCGCTGGACCGGCCAGACGGCGCTATTCGGATCGTTGACTGGCGACTCACAGTCGCCATGGTGGCAGCTAGATGTCGCGGCTAGCAATTACGCACAAACTTCGGCCGCGCCGACGTCAAGCGCCGAAGGAGCAGCGCGTGCGCGCTTGGGCACCGGGCTCCGAGGTCTAGCCGCAGGCTTGGGCGGCGGCGTTTCAGTAACGGGAGGTCACGCCGCTGGCGTTTCCCGCGCCCTCAGCGACGGGTGGTGGTCGGTTGGTTCGGAGCGCCTCGTGGCGAGCTTCGGGTGGACGCGCACCACCCCGCCTCCGGCGTTCGGCGGAAGGACCATCTCGTACGAGGATCTCGCCGGCGGGTGGAGACACGAGACCGGAGTCGTTTCAGTTGGCGCGAGTGGGGGCCTGCGCTTTCAATCGAGCAGTGGACCGGACGCGGACGATTGGGAGCTGGTTGACGCGACGGTCTGGTTCGCTCCTCACGCTGCCGTCATCGTCACGGCGGGCCGGACGCTCACGGATTTCGTGCGCGGAACACCGCGCACAACCTGGATCGGGGCTTCGATCCGACTAACGGCGACTGCGCACCGATCACTCGTCGCCCGACGCCCGACGGCCGACGGATCGACGCCGCGTCTGGTCGTGACGCGCACGAGTGCCCAGCGCGTCGTGCTCGAGATTACCACGCAGCACGCAACACGCGTCGAGGTGATGGCCGATTTCACTGACTGGCAGCCGATCTCGCTCGAGCGAGGGCAAGACGGTGCTTCGTGGAGAGCCGAGCGTCCGATCACGGCCGGATTGCATCGAGTTTCGTTACGTATCGATGGTGGAGCGTGGATCGCTCCGGGCAACCTTCCGCGGGCCGACGCTGGAACAGAAGCGGGTGTCGGGCTGCTCACGGTGCCGTAGCGCCCACCAGGCGCGGCCACAACTGCCGCTTGACCTTCCGGGGAGGCCACATAGCTTGGACGAGCGCGGCGATTTCCCCGATTTGACGGGCCGCGCGCCGGAGCCACTGAGCGCCGGTTCATCCGTCTAAGTCGTGTTGCCGAGTGGCCCCGCGACAAAAGTCGGGGGCCATTTTTGCGCGGTTGGCGCGAGGAACCACGATGAGCTCCTATGTCTTCACATCCGAATCGGTGAGCGAAGGCCATCCGGATAAAGTGTGCGATTACATCGCCGATTCGATTCTCGATGCGCATCTCGCGGGCGATCCCAACAGCCGCGTCGCGTGCGAAGTCCTTTGCAAGAGCGGACAGGTCGTTCTGGCGGGCGAGATCACCTCGAGGACGACCGTTGATTATGAAGCGGTCGCGCGGGCAGCAATTCGAGAGATCGGGTACACCGATCCGAGCGAATCATTCAACGCCGACGGCGTCAAGATTATTCAGTTCATCAGCAAGCAGTCGGGCGACATCGCCATGGGCGTCGACACGGGCGGCGCGGGCGATCAAGGCATCATGTTCGGCTACGCGACGAACGAAACGCCGGAACTGATGCCCCTCCCGGTGCAGCTGGCGCATCGCCTCTCGCAGCGATTGACGACGGCGCGAAAGCACGGCGAACGAAACTGGCTTCGCCCCGATTCGAAAACCCAGGTGAGCGTTCGTTACGAGGATCACAAACCGGTGCGCGTCGACACGGTACTCGTTTCGACCCAGCACACCGCCGAGGCCACGCACGACGAGATTCGCGACTACGTCGCCAGCTGTCTCTGTCCGGAAGTGCTCGGCCCGTGGTTCGGGCCGCACATCGAAGTGTTGGTGAACCCGACGGGCCAGTTCATCGAAGGCGGGCCGTCCGCGGACTGCGGCGTGACGGGCCGGAAGATCATCGTCGACACCTATGGCGGCATGGGCCGTCATGGCGGAGGGGCGTTCAGTGGTAAGGACCCGTCGAAGGTGGATCGCAGCGGCGCGTATTTCGGCCGATTCGTCGCGAGACAGGTCGTGAAGAATGGCTTCGCCGACCGTGCGGAGATTCAGGTGGCCTACGCGATCGGTCGAGCAGAGCCGGTCTCGGTGCGCGTTGACACGTTCGGCACCGGCGATTGGCGTGCCGCCGAGGATTTCGTTCGCGGCTTCGACTATCGGCCCGCTTCGATGATCGAGCGGTTACAACTCCGCCGGCCGGTATATCGCGAGACGACGAACTACGGTCACTTCGGCAAACCCTCGCTGACCTGGGAGGCGTAGCCTCGATCCGGCGCGACGACGGAAAGCGCGCTGGTCACGGGGCGAACGAATGGACGCGCCGCCGCGAGGGCGGCGCGTTCTTCGTTTGTGAGAGACGGCGCATAGACCGTCGGTCGAAGGACGACGGCGATCGCCAGCTCAAGATGATCGAACATCATAGACCAATCCTGATGCCGAGCCGGACGACGGCGAGCTGGGTATCGGCGCTCTCGAGCGGCGTGATCTGTATTTGGCTGCCAAAATCCTGAATGCTTCCCGGCTTCAGGTACTGCGCGCGGCCGCCGTGGACGAACTGGACCCCGGCGTCGATCGAAACGCCCCGCGAGACCGGCACGTAGACGCCTGTGCCCAAGGTCCATGCGCTCGTCCAGTCCGACTGGTTCGTGGTGGACAGGTCGCTGTTATCGTCCGCCTCGAGACCTTCGACGTCGCTTTCCGTGAAGAAGACCAGCGCGCCGATGCCGGCGTTCACATAGGGCCGAATGAGTCCGCTCGGCCAGCTGAACTGCGGCCCGATGGTGAGCTGTGACAGATAGTTCGTCGTCCTGATCTTCACGTTGATGCGACCGATGGTGGGGCTGAGCGGTACGTGCTTCGCCTCATGGCCGTAGTCCACGATGCCGGCGCCGAAACGCAGCGAAAACGCGCCAGCGTGGTCGAGTCGAAACAGGTAAGCGCCGTCGACGCCATATCCGCGCGAGATGTTCTCACCCAAACCTCCCTGCGGCCGGCTCTGAACGAACGTGATCGTTCCAGCGCTGCGGAGTGCGAACTCCGACGGCGGCTTCGAGACCGGAATGACCGGACACGTGCACGACGTAGAATCCTGCGCCGCCGCCGAAGCGACACTGAGCGCCAGCAGTATTGCCGGAGCGAAGCGAATGGACGACATCGTGACCTCACGGGTGGAGTGAGTCCGCGGCGAGCCTCGCCGCGAAGTAGCGCGAGGGCAGAGGCCGTGCCCCACGCCGCCGGCCGCGGTCGGCGTCCGCTATCTATTTGCAACGCAACGGGCTGCAGCAAGAACGCTCACGACGATTCCTTTCGACAGTCGTGACGCGTGTCACATCGTGGGGACGCGTTCTGTCCGACAAGTTGGACGGAGGACGCGATGGAACTTGCGCAGCGCGTGCTGCGCCGCCGCCTGGTTTACCATTCAAGGACAATTGCTGGAGTTTTTCCCCGATCGCGTGACGAGTGCGACTCGCGAGATTGCATTCCTCGCGATCTCAGACCAGCCCGCCGTTCAACCGCCCCTTCCGCATTCACCATGCGTCGAGCGTTGCATTCGCTGAGACGCCACCTCCGGCTCATCGTGTGTCTGCTGCTACTCGCCGGCGTCACCGCCGATGTGCGTAGCCAGCAGGTGCAGCCGCTCGCGTTCACGCGATTCACGCTGCCGAACGGCATGAACGTAATCTTCAACGTCGATCACACGACGCCGGTCGTCGCCGTGAATCTCGCCTACCACGTCGGCGCGAAGGACGATCCCCCGAATCAGCGCGGCGTGACGCATCTCTGTGAGCATGCGATTGCGCTGGGCTCTCACAACGCCGATCAGCCGTTTCAAACGTTCTATCGCTCGATCGGTGGTACGTCTACGCGATGGGCCGAGACGACCGACGACGTCACGTCGTTCTACGTCCTCATTCCGTCGAACCAGCTCGAGACAGCTCTGTGGGCCGAGTCGGACCGCATGGCGGCGCCTTTTACTCGGCTGACGCCGGAACGGCTGAGTACGATCCGCGCCCTCGTCGCGCAGGAGCGACAGCAGAATGTCGAGAACGCGACTTTCGGCGTATCGCGTGAGCTGACATTGGCCGCGCTTTTTCCCGCCGGCCATCCATATCACATCGAGACCGCGGTCGCGGGCGCGGAGCTTTCCAACCTCACTACCGCCGATCTACGCGCAGCGTGCGCGACATTTTATACGCCGAGCAATGCAGTCCTCTCGTTGAGCGGAGACTTCGATCCGCAGCGCGCCAAGGCGTGGATCGCGGGCTATTTCGCGACAATTCCCGCCGGCGTACCTGTCGTGCATCGTCGAGCACCACCGATCGCGCCAACCGGTGAACGACGCTTGGTATTGGAGGATCGTCGGGCGGCGCAACCGCAGCTGCACCTCGACTGGATTGGTGCGGGGTACACGAGCCCTGACCGTGTTGCACTCATGGCGTTAGGCTCGCTGCTGTCGGGAAACCGGTTTGGTCGGCTTTCGAAGCTGCTGATTGACGAGCGTCAGCTCGCTGCCGGCGTGTCCGCCGTACACTACGATTTCGAGAACGCCGGTGTGTTCGAGATCAACGTTTTGCCCCGGCCCGGGGTGTCGCTCTCGACGATCGAATCGCTCGTTGACAGTGTGATCGCCGGACTTGCGACATCTCCGCCGACCGCCGAGGAAATCGAGCGCTTTTACGCCGCGAACAGAGTAACGGCGACGGTATCTCTCCAGACCAAGCTCGCGCGCGCCGACACGCTCTCCCACGACGAGCTCTTGACTGGCGACCCGGTTTTCTATGTCGCGCAGGCCAACGAAGCGCGCCGTCTAACGTCCGCGGAGGTTCAGCGCGCGGCCTCGAAGTATCTCACGTCGAACCGCGTCGTGATGAGTCTCGTTCAGGCCGGTCAGCTTGGCTCGATCAGCAAGCCAGACTTGCCATTCGTCAACGTAACCCCGCCTCGCGCGCCGGCACGTCCATGAGACAACTGTCATTGGCGTGCGTCATTTCGTTGCTGACCGCATCGACGCTTCACGGGCAAACGCTGGATCGCTCGAGGCGCCCCGTTGCCAAGCCTGCCGCGGTTTTTCATTTCCCGACGGTCGTGTCGGATACGCTGCCGAATGGTCTCGATGTGCGCGTCGTCGAGGATCACTCGGTTCCTGTCGTCGCGGTGCGCGTGGTGCTTGGGGTCGACTCGACCTACGACCCGCCGGGCAAAGAAGGACTTTACGCCGTGACGATGGGCATGCTGCGCGACGCCAGCGCCACGCCGGGCGGCGACAGTCTTGCTCGCGCGGCGGCGGTCATCGGAACCACGGTGACGCCAACGAGCCTCACGACTACCAGCCATTCCTTTGCCGCCGCGCTGTCCATCATGGGGCGGATGCTCACCGCCTCATCCGTTGATTCGGCCGCGATCGAGCGGCGGAAAATCATCCAGGCTGCCGCGGCTCGTCGCATCGCGCAAACGCCGTCCTCACTACCCCGCCACCTTTTCTATCAGTTGCTTTACGGTGCGGGCGATCCCTTCACCCGGTCGCTCGTCCCGACCGAGGCCGGCGTCCAGTCGATCACCGCCGCCGACGTCCAGCGCTTTCACGATCAGTTTTTCTCGCCCGTCGCCACCACGCTTGTCATCACCGGCGACATCACGCCCAGTGCCGCGCTCGGCGAAGCTCGCAAGGTCTTCGGCAAATGGGGGTCGAAACGTGGGAGAAGCCAGGCGGCTGAGTCCCCGTCGTTGCCCGTTCGGGAGACAACGGTCATCCATCTCATCGACGCGCCGGGACAGCAAGCGTACGTCTACGTCGGCGGCGTCGGACCGCGTCGATTGCCTAGGGACGCGGCCGCGGCAGACCTGCTCGGTGCCGTCGCTACGACGCGCATGCAACAGGAGCTGCGTGACAAGCGCGCGCTGATGTATTCCGGCGCCATCGGATTCACCTGGCGTCGCCCGACGCAGCCGTCGGCGTTTGTCGGAAGCGCGGTCGCCGATCCACGGAAGGTCGACAGCGTTCTTGTAACTTGGCTGGGCATGCTCCGCGTGCTCCGAGATTCGCAGCCGGCCGCCGCGCCGGAGATCGACGCCGGCCGACGAGGGCGAATGGGCAACCTCGCGGCGCGTTTCGATGGAGCCGACTCGGTGGCCACCCGACTGGTCGAGCTCGTGCGTGATGGCCTAACCCCGGCGTACTACACGGATTGGACGGCGCAGTTGACTTCCATGCCGCCTGGTGACGTCGCTGCGGCCGCGCGTCGACTCATTGACCTCGATCACTTGATCGTGGTGGTTTCGGGCGACCGTCGCGTGATCGAGCCCGCGCTGCGCACGGTCGGGTTGGCGCCTATTGTTGTCGTCGACGCCGAGGGGCGTCAAAAACCGTGACGGATTTCTACCCCCGTCCTGCCGCGCCGGGCGGTACATTGTAGCGGGCCTTTCGCCACGAGCCGGACCGATGACCGCGAAGCCGAATCTCACCCTCGTAACCAAGCCCCGCCCGCTTCCCGCCGATCACGTCGAGCGAAATCCGGGCATGCCGCTCGATCTCGACGTTGTGCGTGCCGTACGGGTGAATCGCAGTGCCGTCGAACGCCGCGCCGCCACGATTCCGACGCGACGAACCGTGAAGAAGGAATGGCAGGCCGCGTGGCTGCTGCGCGCCGTCACGCTGATCGATCTCACGACGCTGTCCGGCGACGATACACCAGGCAACGTGCGACGCCTTTGCGCCAAAGCACGACATCCGCTGCGCGACGACATCAGCGACGCGCTCGGCGTCAATCATCTCGACATCAAAGTCGGCGCCGTGTGCGTGTATCATGCGCTCGTGAAGACGGCGGTCGAAGCGCTCGAGGGCTCCGGCATTCCTGTAGCGGCGGTCTCCACTGGATTCCCTGCCGGGCTAAGTCCGCTCGAGCAGCGCGTGGACGAGATTCACGCGTCGGTCGCGGCGGGCGCCAAGGAAATCGATATCGTCATCACGCGGGCGCACGTACTCACCGGGAATTACGAAGCGCTCTACGACGAGGTGCGCCGCTTTCGCGAAGCCTGCGGCGATGCCCACATGAAAGCGATTCTCGCCACGGGAGAGTTGGCGACACTCGGCAACGTCGCGCGCGCGAGCATGGTTGCGATGCAGGCCGGCGCGGATTTCATCAAGACATCCACGGGTAAGGAAGGGGTGAACGCCACGCTCCCGTTCGGCGTCGTGATGTGCCGAATGATCCGCGAGTATTTCGAACAGACCGGGTACGCTGTCGGTTTCAAACCCGCCGGCGGAATTCGCACGGCGAAACAAGCCCTCGAGTATTTGTATCTCATGAAAGAGGAGCTCGGCGACCGCTGGTTGCGCGCCGATCTGTTCCGTTTCGGCGCGAGCTCGCTGCTCACGGACATCGAGCGCCAGCTCGAGCACTTCGTTACCGGTCGCTACGCCGCGGCCCATCGCCATCCGATGCCATGACCACTCTCGGCGGCTCGGCAGCTCGGCGGCTCGGCGACTCGGTTATTCTTGCCGCGTTGTTGGCGATCGCGAATGCGCCGCTCCACGCCCAAGTCCAAGCCGGCAAATCGGTGCTCGACGGCGTTCTCGGCACGCTCGACTCGCGTCGCGACCATTACGCCGACGTCGCGAAGCAGATCTGGAATTTCGCCGAGCTCGGATATCAGGAAACAAAATCCAGCGCGTTGCTTCAATCGGAGCTGACGAGCGCCGGATTCAGCGTGAAGGCGGGCGTCGCCGATATTCCCACCGCGTTCGTCGCGAGCTACGGAAGCGGCAAGCCAATCATCGCCATCGTCGGTGAATTCGACGCGTTGCCAGGTCTTTCGCAGGCCGCGGTGCCCAATCGCCAGCCGATTGCAGCCTCGGTGGCCGGTCACGCGTGCGGACACAATCTGTTCGGCACAGCGTCGACGGCGGCGGCGATCGCGGTGAAACAGTGGCTCGAAACGCAGCATAAGACCGGCACCATCCGATTCTACGGCACGCCGGCGGAAGAGGGCGGGTCGGGGAAGGTCTACATGGTGCGCGCCGGGCTGTTCGACGACGTCGACGCCGTCGTCACCTGGCACCCCGGTGATCGCAACGACGTTTCACCGGTGAGCAACCTCGCCAACATCGGCGCGAAATTTCGTTTTCATGGGATTGCCGCGCATGCCGCGGCGGCCCCGGATAAGGGTCGCTCCGCACTCGACGCCATTGAAGCGATGGACAACATGGTGAACATGATGCGCGAGCACGTTCCGCAGGAAACGCGCATCCACTACGTCATCACCAATGGCGGCAAGGCGCCGAACGTCGTGCCCGAAGCCGCCGAAGTCTACTACGTCGCGCGTCATCCCGACATTCGCGTCCTCGACGGAATCTGGGAGCGCATCGTGAATGCGGCGAGGGGTGCGGCGCTCGGCACGGGAACGACGATGGACATGGAGATCATCAGCGCCGTGTACAACGTGCTGCCGAACGACTATCTCGCCGGGCTGCAGCGCAAGAATCTCGAGCGCGTCGGCGGCATTACCTACACACCGGAAGAGCACGCGTTCGCCGAGCAGATCCGAAAGACGCTGACGGAACCGATGCTGCCGCTGGGAAGCGAGGCGCAAATCCAGCCGATAACGCACGAACTGACGTTCGCGTCGACGGACATGGGCGACGTGAGTTGGGCGGTGCCGACAGTACAATTGTCGACGGCGACTTGGGTACCTGGCACGCCGGCCCATAGCTGGCAGGCAGTCGCGGCGGGCGGAACGTCCATCGGCGTGAAGGGCATGATGGTCGCCGCAAAGACGATGACGCTCACGGCGATCGATCTCTTCACCGATCCCACGCACATCCAGAAAGCCCGCGCCGAATTCGACAAACGGCGCGGCGGATTCACCTACAAGTCTCGTCTCGATCGCGCCAAGCCCGCGCTCGATTATCGAAAGTCGTCATCCTGAGCGACAGGCGCGAGCGAAGGACCTACTCTCCCGTTCTGGTTACCAGTCAGGGAAAATGGCTCCTTCGTCGCTTCGCTCCTCAGGATGACAACACCTAGGATGACGGCACATGGCAACAGTCGCTGAGATCTTCAAGACGATGGAATACGGTCCGGCGCCCGAGAGCGACAAGGAGGTGCTCGGGTGGCTGGCGAAGCACGAACGCGTCTTTGGACATTTCGTCGACGGAGCGTGGACCGATCCCGGGCGCACCTTTGACGTGATCAACCC
This sequence comes from Gemmatimonadaceae bacterium, assembly GCA_025928335.1. Classification (GTDB taxonomy): domain Bacteria; phylum Gemmatimonadota; class Gemmatimonadetes; order Gemmatimonadales; family Gemmatimonadaceae; genus JAQBQB01. The sequence goes on along the minus strand of JAICJQ010000044.1, from coordinate 457 downwards.
GTCGACATCGAAGACGATTGCGCGCGTCACGGACGGTACGAAAGGCGACGTCGATGCGGCGGTGGCCGCGGCGCGCCGTGCCCTGCCCGCATGGAAAGCACTGACGCCTCATGCGCGTGCCCGTTACCTGTACGCGCTCGCGCGAGCCGTCCAGAAGCACTCGCGCTTGCTCGCCGTCCTCGAGAGCATGGACAACGGCAAGTCGATTCGCGAGACGCGCGACATCGACATTCCGCTCGTCGCGCGCCACTTCTATCATCATGCCGGCTGGGCGCAGCTGCTCGAGAGCGAATTCGAAGGCTATGAAGCGATCGGCGTCGTTGGGCAGATCATCCCGTGGAACTTCCCGCTGCTCATGCTGTCGTGGAAGATCGCGCCTGCGCTCGCCGCCGGCAACACCGTCGTCCTGAAGCCGGCCGAGACGACGCCGCTCACGGCGCTCCTCTTCTGCGACGTG
>JAICJQ010000153.1 GCA_025928335.1 Gemmatimonadaceae bacterium | reverse complement strand
GGGACACGGTCTGCGACTACGACGTCGCCGTCGCCAGAAAGGACGAGGTAAATGCCTGGGCCAACGGTTCAAACGTCTATGTCAATTCCGGCCTGCTCCGCTTCATAACCGACGACGATGAGCTTTCCGCTGTCGTCGGCCACGAGATCGCGCACAATGCCATGCATCATGTCGATGCCAGGAAGTCGAATGCGCTCCTCGGCGGTCTCGTCGGTCTGATATTCGACATCGCCGCCGCGAAGAATGGCATGCGAGGCACCGACATGACCAACCAGATGGCCGCCGCCGCCGCGACGGCCTTTTCGGCCGACTTCGAGCGCGAAGCCGACTACGTCGGCATCTATATCCTGGGCGCCGCCGGCAGAAACACTGGCGCCGCGGCCAACGTGTGGCGTCGGATGGCGCAGGTTGCCCCAGGATCGATCGCCCTCACGACATCGCATCCCGCCAGCGCCGAGCGTTTCGTCCGACTCGATCAATGGCAAAAGGAAATCGATCAGCGCGTGGCCGCCGGCCTCCCACTCCGTCTCGCCATGCGCAACGGAACGGTTAGTCCGGCTTTGAGCGTTGCGCAACGGACGGTCGCCGCATCAACGACCACTCGAGTTGCCGCCGCCAAACCAACGACTGAATCCAAGCCACCGGCTCGCAACCGGCAACCCTCTCCGAGCGCGAGCGCATCGGGACTCGTTGCGGAACAATCTCGAGATAAGAAGCCCGCCGTCGCCCCATCGCCGACTGTTGCAAGCCAACCGGCAGCGGCTAGGGCACTACCAACCAGCGACGATCGCGTCGCGGTTGCCATAGTCGGCGCGCCCGCGAACGACTCGGCGCGCATCGCTGCCATCGGCACATTCAACTTCGCCAAGGCGTACTTCGAGCGTCACGAGTATGGCAAGGCCGAGGAATGGTTCCGAAAGACGCTGCTTTTGGATGGCTCGATGGCTGAGTATCACGCCGGCCTGGGCGCGGTCGAGATGCTCCTGCAGAAGTGGGCCGAGGCCGAGGCCGAGTACACGGCAGCCTCGCTTATCGACGTCTTGAGCCAAGAGTATCGCTCGCAGATACTCGAGGCGCGTCGTCGCCGAAGTGGCGCGGAGGAATCAAGCTAGACGACCCTCACGCTCCGAGACGCCGAGTCTGGATTAACGACTCCCAGCGACCGCGAGCGCGCCAAAGGACGCCGGCTGGGCGCCATTGACTTGGCTCTGGCGCCGAGCGTATGCTCGGCCATCCGCCGCTCGAGTATTGATCTCCGTTGCAATGAACGGGTGACGGTCGGAAGCGGCGAGCGTGTCACCTTCGGCGCATGCTCGCGGGCGAGATGTCGCCGAGGAAGGAATGGCCATGCTCATGGCAACGCAAATCAAGCATTGGACGCTCGACGAGCTCCACAGCTTGCCCGACGACGGCAACAAGTACGAGCTCATTCACGGCGAGCTGTTCGTGACGCCGGCGCCGACCAATGATCACGAAACCGTTTTGGCGCGACTCACAGACATTCTTGGTCCGTATGTTCGCGCGAACGGCTTGGGGCGCGTCTATCACCCGCGTGCTGTCGTTCGTCTCGAGGGCTCGGAAGTCGAGCCGGACCTCATGGTGCGCCGCGAAGCACCGGGAATCGGCAGACAGTGGGAGAATGCACCCCTGCCGATCCTGATCGTGGAGGTCTTTTCGCCATTCACGCGCCGGCGCGACCAGACCTACAAGCGGGCCTTCTACATGAACGCTCGGATCGCGGAGTACTGGATGGTCGACATCGACAGTAGGACAGTCACGATCGTCCGGCCGAACGAGGAGGATCAAATTGTCGACGGCGAGCTGGCGTGGCACCCGTCGGGCGCGCCAGGGGCGCTCATCATCCATCTCCCCGACCTCTTTCCGTAACCGTCTCCCTTACGGAGCCGGATTCCCTTCGCCGCATCGCACGGACACAGCTCGTATTCACGGCGCGCGGATTCGCCGCTTCGAGAAATGCCTGCTCCATCGCATCCACGCAGGAGCCGGACGGCACGTGGCCGCGCGGCGCGATGACGTGGATGCTGTTCGGGAGATACTTCGCCGCCTCCGCCGTGAGGTCGCTGCCCGCGACAGGATCCAGCGCCTGGCTTGTTGCCGAAGACCCGGCCGATCGCCGGTTTGCGTTTGAGTCGCGCGATCACCGAGTCGAGCTCCGCGCGGACATTCGGGAAGCTCGCCCGACAGGACTGTTGTCGTTCACACTCGGCGAACAGACCATCGATCGCGCGCTGCGCGTTGCGCGCGTGGGGCAGTGGGTTGAGGAACGAGACAGGCGCCGAGCCCGGCGTCGTGTAGAAGCGGAGGTCTGCTTTCTTCTCGAGCGCGGCTCTGCATTTGGCGACGCCTTCCGGCGGGAACAGTGGGCCGAGGAACACCGAGTCCGGTGCGTCCGGGTTGGCGAAGTCGCAGTCCAAGCGCCCGTGCTCGACATAAGGATGAGAAGCCTCTAATCCAACGGCCCTCTTGCTGGAATCGGGTTGGCGATGCATGTTCGCCAAAGCCGACGCCGGTTGCGTGGTATGACTCCGACAGGAGTTGACGCCCATGGCCTGCACCATCACGATCGGCTCGGTCGTCGGGATCCTTCCGCCCGGCGCGACGCTTCCGACCTCGATCACCGTCTCCGGAACGGCGAGCGGCTGCGTCACGGGCGAGGTCAAGGTCACGATCTCGTGCGGCGGCGCGCCGGCGTCGCTGTCGGTCCCGATAGACGCCAGCGGCAACTGGAGCGCGACGTTCAGCTCGAACGTCATCCGCTGCCCCTGCGACAAGAACATCTCCGTTGTTGCGACCTGCTCCGACGGTTCATGCGAAGCAAAGACGACCATCCCGCTTCGCTGTCAGGCGGCCGTCCAATGTCCCGAGATCGCGAGCTTCACGGTCGCGGTTGACGGCTGCGCGGGTGGAGGCGTCAGCGCAACGGCGCTCTTCACCGTGACGCTGTCGCCCGCGACCAGCGGGTGTACGTACACCTGGAGCTTCGGCGACGGATCGCCGACGGTGACGACGACCGTCCCCACGGTCACGCACTCATACACCAGCTCCGGAACGTTCACCGCCGGCGTGGTGGTGAATTGCCCGCCGGTGAACGGCAACCCTTGTGTGACGAAGGATACCGTGCAGGTCACGGTGCAGGCCTGCGGTGGTGGCGGCGGCTGTCCCGCGGTCGTTGGGCTCACCGCCAACGTCAGCGGCTGTGCCGGTCCCGGAAGTGCCACGGTGAGTCTCAACGGAACGCTCATGCCCGCGCTGAGCGGCTGCTCGTTCCTGTGGAACTTTGGCGACGGTTCCCCGAGTGTCGTCACGACGGTGCCGTCAGTATCACATGTCTACGCGGCGCCGAACAACTACGCGGTGGCGGTCACGGCGATTTGCCCGAACATCACTCCGTGCGCGACGGCCACGCTCGTCGTCACGGTGCTTCGCTGCTGCCCGGTCGTCACGAACATCCTCGGGAACGTCGAGGACAGCGAGTGCGCCGACGGTGCGGGAAAGTCCGCGACCTTCAACTTCAGCGCGATCACCGATCCCACACCGGCGGCCGGGAACTACAACTGGGACTTCGGCGATGGTTCACCGACGGTCACCAACCCGGGTCCAAATGCGTCGCACGATTACGCCGCGCCGGGGAACTATACGGTCTCGGTCGTCTACGTCCCGGACCCGGCGATGTACCCATCCTGCCAACCGTCGTCATTCTCCATCTCGACGGTGAACGTGCCGGCGTGCTCCGGCAGCGGCGGTGGCGACAATGGCAACGACAATGGAAATGGTGAGGGCTTCGGCTGCTTCGGCCTTCGCGCCATAATGACCATTGCCGCCATCCTCGCCCTGGTCGCACTCGCCCTCGCCGCCTGCATTCCCCCTGCCGCGCCGACGCTCCTCGCGATTGCAGCCGGACTCGGCGCCGCCGCGGCCATCGCCGGCGTCTTCTGGGGGATTTTCTGCAAGAAGCCGTGCGCCTGGGCTCTTCTCCTCGCCTGGCAAGCCGCCATCGGCGCCGGCTATCTCCTCCTTTGCTTCACAACCTGTTGTCCGAGCTTCTGGGTGATCGGCGGCGGACTCATTCTGCTTGGCATTGGGCTGATGCTGGCGTGGAAGAGCCACTGCAACCAGAATCGCTGCCAGGTGCTCAAAGAGCTCGTGCTCGCGATTTCAGGCGTCCTGATTCCGCTGCTCGGCTGGCTCGGCGTAATTCCGGTCCTCGCGCCGTGCATCAACCACGTCGTGACGGGCGCGCTCGCTACACTGGCCGCGCTACTCACCGCGGCCGCGTTGCATTGCATTCCGTAGTTTGACCGAACTGTAGACGTCGGCGGCGTCGTCCGAGCCACCCCCTGGCAAACTCGTCTTCGTCGCCAGATTATCACAGGGTGACAGACGACAAGCCGGACGACAACTCTGACCGGGCGACGCCCGCGCGAACCGGCCCGACGATCGTCGGCGTGGGTGCTTCCGCGGGCGGCCTCGAAGCGTTCGTGCGGCTCCTCAGCGCGCTCCCCAGCGACACGGGGCTCGTCTTCGTGCTCGTGCAGCATCTGGCGCCCAATCACGAAAGCATGCTCCCCGAGCTGCTCGGTCGTGCTGCGGCGATTCCGATCGATCAGGCGCACGACGGCGTTCACGTCGAGGCGAACCACGCCTACGTGATTCCGCCCGGCACGACGATGACCATTACCGACGGCACGCTGCGGCTGGCGGCCCGCGCTTCCGCGCGCGCGCCGCACTACGAGGTCGACGCCTTCCTCTCGTCGCTGGCGCAGGTACACGGTCCGGGCGCCGTCGGCGTGATTCTCTCCGGAGCAGGATCCGACGGCGCGCACGGCGTCGAGGCCATCAAGGAAATGGGCGGCATCACCTTCGCGCAGGAGAGCGACTCCGCGGCGCACCCCGAGATGCCCCAGGCGGCGGTGGCGACCGGGGCCGTCGATTTCATCCTGCCGCCCGAGGAGATCGCGCGGCAGTTACAGCGTATCGGCCAGCTTGCCGCACGAGCGCCGGGTGCCGCACCCGATCCCACCGCAGGGGAGCCCGCGAGGCCGGCCGAAGACGATGTCGCGACGATTCTCCAGTTGCTGCGCAAGCGGAGCGGAGTGGACTTCTCGAAGTATCGCCATGCGACGGTGATCCGACGCATTCTGCGACGCATGCTGCTCCATCGAATGGACAGTTACTCCGAATACGTCGCGCTTCTCCGCGCGACCCCCGGCGAGCTGGATCATATCTATGATGATCTTCTTATAGGCGTGACGAGCTTCTTCCGCGATCCGGAAGTCTTCGAGGAGCTCTGCACCGTGGGATTTCCGGTGCTGATGCGGCGCCGGACAACCGACACGCCACTGCGGGTGTGGGCGGCCGGCTGTTCCGGTGGAGAGGAGATGTACTCGCTTGCCATCGCCCTCATCGAGTTTCTCGAGGAATCCAAGCTCGATACTCCCGTGCAGTTTTTTGGGACCGATCTGAGCGAAGCTGCCATCGCCCGGGCACGCACGGCGTGGTATCCGGAGAGCATCGCGAAGTCCGTTTCGAGCGAACGGCTGGCGCGCTTCTTCGTGGCCGAGCGCGGCGGATACCGGATCGTCAAATCACTGCGCGACCTGTGTGTTTTCTCGCGACACGACGTAGCCAACGATCCGCCGTTCTCGCATCTCGATCTGATCAGCTGCCGCAACGTACTCATCTACTTCGAGCCCGAGCTCCAGCGCCGCGTCCTGCCCGTCTTTCATTACGCCCTCGAGCCGCACGGGCTGCTCGTCCTCGGAACGGCGGAATCGACTCGCGCCGTCGGGGAATTGTTCGAGCTGATGTCGAAGCGGCATAGGATCTACCGGCGGCGCGATGCGCCGGCGCGGTCGCTCGACCTCGACCTGTCGGATCGAGATTCGGCGCGGAGACGTCCCCTCGCCACGAGGTCGACGCCTCCTCGATCGCGCGGCCAGGGGCCTGACGATCAGTCAGCGGACGTGGCAAAGGCGTTCGACAAGTCGATCGTGACGCACTTCGCCGGCCATGGGGTGGTCGTCAACGAAAAGCTCGAGATCGTCCATTTCCGCGGCGACACGTCACGGTTCCTGGCCCACGGTCCGGGTGCCGCGTCGCTCGACTTGCTCCAGCTGGCGCGCGCCGAGCTCTTGATGCCCCTCCGCATCGGGACGCAGCGCGCGCTCGACACGAACCAGCCCGTTCGCGAAGGCCACATCGAATTGAAAGACGGTGACGTTTCTCGCCGCGCGAGCATCGACGTGCTCCCGCTCGAGACCAATGGGCACGGTGGCCGCCTCTTCGCCGTCCTGTTCACCGACGAGCCCTCCGACGCAACGACCGCTCGGCGCGCGACAAAGTCGCGCCGCGGAGGCAACAAGCACGGAAATGACGCGAAGGAGTTGGCGGCGGTGCAGGACGAGCTGGCGGCGACCCGGAACTACCTCACCGAGCTGGTCGAGGAGCACGAGGCGACCATCGAAGAGCTGCGCTCGGCCGGCGAGGAGATCCAATCGAGCAACGAAGAGCTGCAAAGCACGAACGAAGAGCTCGAAACGACGAAGGAAGAGATTCAGTCGACGAACGAGGAGCTGACGACGCTCAACGAGGAGCTCAGGCATCGCAATCGCGACCTCGGTGACCTGGCGAGCGACCTGTCGAATGTGTTGTCGAGCATCAAGATCCCCGTCGTGATCGTCGGCAGCGACTTGCGCCTCAAGCGATTCACGCCGGCGACGAATCGCGTCATGCGGGTCGTGCCGACCGACGTCGGCCGTCCGCTCGGCGACATCAAGCTGTCATTCGACCTGTCCGACCTCGAGCAGCTGATCGCCGGCTCCATCGAAAGCCTGTCCGTGACCGAGCGCGTCGTGCACTCGAACGACGGGAACTGGTGGTCGCTGACGATCAGACCATATCAAACCGTCGATCGGCGCGTGGACGGCGCGGTCCTCGTCTTCTCCGACGTCGATACGGCCAAGCGCGCCGAGCAAAGCGCCGAGGCAGCCTCCGAACGGCGCCGACAAGCGTTGGTCGTCGCCGAGGAGGGGCGGTTGGTCGCGTTGGCGCGGGCCAATGAAGCACTCGCCGCCGGCATGGCCGAGCGACAGCGCGCCGAAATCGAGCGCAATGCGCTCCTGCGTCGCCTCGATTCGGCGCAGGAGGACGAGCGACGACACCTCTCGCGCGATCTGCACGACGAGGTCGGCCAACACCTCACGGCGATGGGGCTGGGACTGCAGGCGCTGTCGGACGTCGCGCCGCCGGGCTCAGAGGTCGATCGACGCGCCGAGGAATTACGCGGGCTCGCGGACATCCTGAGCCGGGAGCTGCACGGCATCGCGCTCCGCTTACGGCCCAAAGCGCTCGACGACTTCGGTCTCGAGGCGGCTCTGGACGCGTACGTGCGCGATTGGTCGGCGCAAACCAAGATCCCAGCGGAGTTCCACGCGCCGTCAAGCGCGACTCGGCTGCCCCCGTCGATCGAGAACGCGGCGTATCGCATCGTGCAGGAAGCATTGACGAACGTGGCGAAACACAGTGGTGCGGAGCGTGTGAGCGTGGTCGTCGAGCGGCGCGACAACCAGCTTCGCGCGGTCGTTGAAGACAACGGGAAGGGGTTCAACCCGGAGGTTGTTCTTCGCGGCTCCATGGACTCGGGCAAGCTCGGGTTGTTGGGCATTCGGGAGCGCGTTGCCCTTCTGGGAGGCACGATGGAGATCGAGTCCGCGCCGGACGGGGGCACGACCATATTCGTGCGGCTGCCAATCGAAGTTCCGGTCGAATCGGCCGGCGCGAGCGAGTCGGTCGAGGCGAGCCGTGGCCAAGACTGAGAACGGGGCGGGAGAGCGCGTGATTCGCGTCGTCCTCGCCGACGATCACCCCATCGTGCGCGAAGGACTCAGGCAGCTCGTGAATGCCCAACCGGACATGCGCGTCGTCGGCGAAGCCGGCGATGGGGCGGAGGCGTGCAGAGTCGCGCGAGAGCTGCAGCCCGACGTTCTGGTGATGGACCTCTCGATGCCCGTCCTCGACGGCGCGCAGGCGACGGAGCAGGTTCGCCGTGACTGCCCCAATGTGCGGGTTCTCGCCCTCACTGTTCACGAGGAGCGCCTCTATTTGACGCAGCTCCTTCGGGCGGGCGCGTCGGGTTTCGTGCTCAAGCGAGCCGCCGGATCGGAGCTCGTGCGCGCCGTGCGAACTGTGGCCGCCCGCGCGATCTACATTGATCCGGCGATCGCGGGACGCCTCGTCGACGGGTACCTGGAGAGCTCTCCCGTCGAGGGCGAGCAGCTGCGCCAGGCGCTGAGTGAACGGGAGCGCGACGTACTCGTTCGCATCGCGACGGGCTTCAGCAACAAGGAGATCGCCGCCGAGCTCGGGCTCAGCGTCAAGACGGTGGAGAGCTACAAGGCGCGAGCGACGGAGAAGCTGGGCTTGAAGACGCGGGTCGACATCGTGCGGTACGCCGCGAAGCGCGGCTGGCTCGAGACGAGCCCCGACGCGACAGACTGACTACCAGAAGCGCGCGGACGGCGGCGGACCCAGATGCGTCTCCGTCTCGCTGGCGGCGAAGGCGATTCGCGCGCGGATCTCACTACGGAGCTGATAGCCGAGGCGCGCGAATTTCGGAACGCATTCAATGGCAAACGCGGCGAGAAGTATTTGCGCCTCGATCGGGATCGGCGTGCGACCGCTTCTGTAGCCGTCGATGGCACTTTCGCGAACCATCATTGCGTTCGCGACCAACTCGGGCGCCTGGTTGGAAGCGAGCACCTTGTCGAGCAGTCTGACCGCGAGGGAACGCGGCCGGCCGTTGTCATGCTTCCGCTTCGTCGCGGGTGCGGTGTCGCCGCCCGGAGGCGGACTCGAGAGATTCGTCATTGTGGTTTCCATAGAATTCTGTAATGCCATCCGCGACAATCCGCTCCAACATGTAGACTGCCTGCTGTCGACTGAGAACTCGGCTCCGCCATTCGTCCGCCCACGTCCGCTTCAGAATGACCACGAACTGCTCCGCGCGAAGGCCGTGACGCCGGGCGGCGTCACAGGCTTGGCGCAAGTCGGAGCGAAAGGCGCCGTCCCACGTGTCTCCACGCCCGACATCGGCACCGACGATCGCGTTCAACGCGACGTTGAGCAGCGCGCGGACCTCGGTTTCGGCGCCCGTCATCGCCGGACGACGATCGTAGCCCGAGCCGTCGTAATCGGGACTCATCGCCGTGTTCATGAAACGGCCAATGGCGAGTCGGCGACGAGCAAGCCGTGGTAGCATTCGCACGTCGCCCGTTCGAGCCCGCGTCGATCGAGGATCTCGACGTGGCCGTGATGATACTGAACAAGACGACGATCCTGCAGTGCTCGCACGCCGACGGTGACGCCGCCGAGTCGGACGCCGACCATCAACGCCAGGAACTCGAGGGTGAGCGGGAAGGTGGCATTGCCGACGCGATCCGAGGTGACGAGCAGCCAGCGCGCGCACCGCTGCTCGACGAGATGCGCGCTGCCGCAGTCTTCCCGGCGGTTGAGATCCGCGATGAGCGACCGCGTATACGACAGCATCGCCTGCCGAAATCCGGCGACCTCGCGCACCAGTCGCCTGAACGTTGGCGCCCTCATGCGGTGCGCGACGCCGGGCACGTGAACCGTCGCGCGGACGAGCGAGACTCCTTCGCCGAGGAACACCCCGAGGCCGACCATTCCTTCGACGCCGATCGTGCCGACGGCCGCCGTTCGATTGCCCCGAACCGAAGCGAGAGAAATGATCGAGCTTTCCGGGAAGTACACGTGGCCGACCTGACGTTCCACGTCGAAGAGGACGCGGTGTTCCCTCAGCCGTTCTTTTTTCAGATGCGGACGGATCGCCGCGAGATCACGCGGCCGCACCAGACTGAGAACGCGATTGCGCACAGGCTCGTCGTCGATCCACTCCGCCGCAGGTGCCGTGAGCGGAGTGTGCTGGCTGTGCACGTCGACCGATATCATGCGTTTGACCGACATGTTGCACAGCATACGACCAAGGTCTCACGCGCCGTAGAGGGATTATCGGAGCGGTTCTGGCGGGAAAACCCCGTCACGCCGGATTCGACCGTACCGCGTGGCTATCGGCGGATCACTCCGGCGGGCCCCTGGTCTTGACGGCAAGCGCCCTCGGGTCGTACATACTATGCGTCTATAGACAATCTGTCTCTATTCGTCGCCAGCCTTGCCATGACCCAGCGCTCAGACCTCCGCGACCTTCTCCCGCTCAAGGCCGACACCTTCCACGTCTTGCTCGTGCTCCTGCGCGGCGAGCGGCACGGCTACGCCATCATGCGCGAGGCCGCCGAGCGATCGGAGGGACGCGTCGAGCTACAGGCGGGAGCGCTGTATCGCTTGCTGGCGCGGCTGCTCGCCGACGGCTTGGTCGTCGAATCCCAGCGACGCCCCGCCGCCGACGCCGACGACGAACGGCGCCGCTACTATAGAATCACCTCGCTCGGCAAACGCGTCATTGCCGCCGAAGCCGAACGGATGGCCGCGCTGGCCGACGAAGCGCGTCGAGCGTTGGGACAGACCGCGCTCGCCTGATGCCGGACTTCCGCCTGCCGCGGCTCGACCTCGGCGAACGACTGTATCGGGCGCTGCTTGTCCTTTACCCGCGGCGCTTCCGCCGCGCCTTCGCGCTCGATCTCGTCGAAACCTTTCGCGATGAGCGGCGCGATGCGAAGCGGCGCGGCGTTCCGACCGGAGCATTCTGGATGGCGGCGATTCAGGACGTCGTCGTCCACGCCGCCGCCGAGTGGATGACGACGTTCGGGCGCATCGGGCGCCGGACCAATGACGCAGATGATGAGGAATCTTACATGGCCGCCGTTCCATATGCGCTGCGCTTCGCCGAGCTCCGCTTCGCCGCCCGCCGGTTGATGCGCGTTCCGAGCTTCACCATCGCTACGGTGCTCGTCCTCTCGCTCGGCGTCGGCGCGACGACGGCGGTGTTCAGCATCGTCAACGGTGTGCTCCTGCGCCCGTTGCCATACCCGCGCTCGGGCCGGCTCGTCGCGCTGCGGCACACGGTCGAGGTATCGGGGGTGACGGAGGCCGATCAGTCGGATGCGAGCGTTTTGCTCTATCAGGAGCATGCGCGCGCGTTCGACGGCATTGCCGCTTCGCGCAATACCGATGTCAATCTTGCCGCGGCGAGCGAGAATGATCGGGCGGAGCGTGTGTCGGCCGCCACCGTCACGGCGAACCTCTTCGACGTGCTTCGAGTGGCGCCGGCTTTGGGCCGCGGCTTTCGCGCGGGCGAGGATCGTGTCGGCGCGCCGCCGGTAGCGATCCTCTCGTACGCGTTGTGGCAGCGCCGCTTTCATGGTGATCGGTCGGTGATCGGCCAACGCATGGTGACCGACGGCGTTTCCCGCGAGATCGTCGGCGTGATGGGGAAGGGATTCGCCTACCCGTCGGCGAGCATCGACCTCTGGCTTCCGCTGCCGCTCGACCCGCCGCACGCACAGGCGGGAAGCTTCAACTACGAGGGCGTAGCGCGGCTTCGCGATGGCGTGTCGGCGGAGGCCGCGCGAGCCGATCTGGCGCGTGTGCTGCCGCACATCCTCGAAGAGTTTCCGAGCGGGATTCCGCCGACGATGTGGGCGCAGGCGCACGTCACGCCGAAGGTGTTGACGCTGCGCGACTGGATGGTCGGCGATGCCGCGCGTCTGCTCTGGATTCTCCTCGCCAGCGTGTCGATCGTCCTCGTCATCGCCTGCGCGAACGTG
>JAICJQ010000154.1 GCA_025928335.1 Gemmatimonadaceae bacterium | reverse complement strand
TATTGGGTAGAGCGGTCGGCGGCGCTGGCCACGGCACTGGCGCCGCAGATCGGCTACGCGCGGGCGGCGGAGATCAGCAAGCAGTCCGTGAAGGAAGGCGTGCTGATTCGCGACCTCGTGAAGCGCGACCACATTCTTCCGCCAGACGAAGTGGACGAAGTGCTCGACCTTCGGAAGATGACGGAAATCGGGGTTCCGGGAGGCGCGCACGGCGTCTCGGCGGGCGGTTGACTAGATTCTAACTCGTGCGCATCACTACGCTTGCCGAGTACGGCGTCATCTGCGTGCTCCACCTCGCGCGTCGTTCGACCGAGGGGCCGATCACGGGGCGGGAGATCGCCGAGCTCGAGCGTCTGCCCGGTGATTACGTGGAGCAAATCCTGTTGCGCCTCAGGCGAGCCGGGATCGTGCGGAGCACGCGCGGTGCGCGCGGTGGCTACGCGCTAGCGCGACAAGCGACGGACATCTCGATCCGAGATGTCATCGAAGCGTCCGAGACCACGACCTTCGACCTGCACTGCGTGACACATCCAGTCGGCGAGGAGCGTTGCTCGTCGTCGCATAACTGCAGTATTCGCCCCGTGTGGATGCTGTTGCAGCGCCGGATCGACGATGTGCTCTCCGCGGTATGTCTGGCTGATCTCCTCGCCGAGGAAGGCGAGGTCCGCTCCCGCGTAGGACTCCCGGCCATGCCCGAGTCAGGGCGAGCTCTGCCCGTACTGGGCTAGCCGTGGCGCTCCTCTCGCAATGGCGTGCGGAGCGCGATCTCCAGCGCAAAGCTGCCGGCTACGTCACCGCGCTGTTCGTCGAGCCGGAGGACGCGGACGTCGAATGGCTCGCCCAGAACGCGACGCGCGGTGACGTGGATCATGCCCGGTGGGAGCTTCGCTACGCACGACGCGCGCTGGGATTGATCGCTGCTCAGCGCGATGCCCTCGACGACCGGACTGCATCCATCGTCGCGCGTGAGATCACCGAAGCCTTTTCGCGAGATCGGAACATCGCGGCCGGGATGCTCGAGACCGCGCACTCGCAATTCAATGCGCGGCTGAGCGCGTACCGCGACGGACTCGCCTCACGCGCCGGTGCGCCGACGTGGATCCGTATGGGGCAAACGCTCTTCGCGTTCGCCGGCGGCAGTTTCAAGCTGCAGGACTCGAACATCGTCCGCGCGGGCGAGCTCCTGTCTTCGTACCTGACAGAAGCGAACGATGCCCTACGCGCCAGCTTTGGCGCCGTCGCGCTGCCGGACAACATTCCCCCGAGCGCACTCAAGGGTCCGAGCGGGAGCCGTTAGGCCGAGTAGTGCCGAAGGGGGGACTCGAACCCCCACGAGCTTGCGCCCACTGGCTCCTGAAGCCAGCGCGTCTACCAATTCCACCACTTCGGCAGAGCCAATCAAGCTAGTCGTCGACGGCGGCATCGTCAACGTATCGTGTGTTGCTGCGCGAAGATGGCGCGCCTAAGTTGCGGCATCGCGTGAGCCCCCAGCCCAGCCCTTCCGCGCCAGAGTCTCCAGTCGTTCCGATGGCCAAACCAGTTGAAGCATCCGGGAAGCCAGAGATCGAGTCGATCGCCCGGAACAAGCGGGCGCGGCACGATTACCACATCCTCGAGACCTTCGAGGCCGGGCTGGTCCTTCAAGGGACTGAAGTCAAATCCCTTCGCGAAGGGAAGGCGAACATCAGCGACGCCTACGGCATCGTGAAGGATGGCGAAGCTTTTTTGCTCAACCTGCACATCTCGCCCTACGAGCGCGGCGGGTACTCGAATCACGAGCCCGGGCGGACGCGTAAGCTGTTGCTCCATCGAAAGGAAATCCGTCGTTTGATTGGAGCCGTCGAGCGCCAGGGTCTGACCCTGATCCCGCTCGAGCTCTACTTCAAGAACGGAGTGGCCAAGGTGGCGCTAGCGCTCGGGAAAGGCAAAAAACTTCACGACAAGCGCGACACCGAACGCACCCGCGATGCGGAGCGTGAAATGGCGCGGGCCGTGCGCAGCCGATGATGCTCGCGCTCGGGCTCGCGCTGCAACTCGCCGCGTCGCCACGGTGGCTCGTCGTGCGTGACGCGCGCCAGTCGCTGCGCGTGCCGACCACCGCGACCGAGAACGGTCCCATGGTGCGCCCGGAGGCGCTCCGGCCGCTGATCGCGATCGATGTAAAACGCGATTCGATGTTCTGGTACACGCTCAACGTCTGGAACGTGCGTTTGGGGCTGGAGATCGGCGTCCCGGTTGTGCGGATTGACGGGGAAGCGCGTCAGCTCGCCGCGGCGCCCATCATCAAGGACGGACACCTTCTCATTCCACTCCAACTACTGTCCGACGTTTTCCCGTATGTCGTGCCGAACACGCGTTGGGACGCCGACAGCTCACAGCTCGTCGTCTTCACAACCTCGATCCAAGGGGCAAGCCTGGATCTGCCGAGGCGCGTCGTCGCGACCGATGACGCTCCTCGCCCACGGCCGATGCCGGATCCGCGAAACCAACGTCCGGAAAAGAAAAGCGATCGCTGGACCGTCATCGTCGACGCGGGGCACGGGGGCGTCGACAACGGCATGAGCGGGCCGATTGGCGGCGGCCCGAAGATATACGAGAAGGACATCACGCTCGCCGTAGCGATGAAGCTCGGCGCGACCCTCAAACGCCAGGGCGTCGACGTCGTCTACACGCGTACGACGGACACGCTCATCGCCCTCGACGACCGCGGTCGGATCGCCAACCGCGAGGGCGGCGACCTGTTCATCTCGATTCACGTCAACGCCGCGAATCCAACCTGGAAGGATCCCGGCGGCGCGCGTGGGTATGAAACGTACTTCCTCTCGGAAGCGAAGACGGAGGACGCGCGCCGTGTGGAGCAGATGGAAAACGCCGCCGTTCGCTTCGAGGAGGCCCCCGTTCGAGTCGCAAAGGATGACCCGTTAGGATTCATCCTGAGTGACATGAAGCAGAACGAGCACTTGCGGGAGTCGAGCGACTTGGCCGACTTGATTCAACAGCGACTGGGAACGATGCACCCGGGCCCGAGCCGGGGCGTGAAGCAAGCGGGCTTTCGCGTCCTCGTTACCGCCTACATGCCGGCCGTCCTCGTCGAAATTGGATTCGGGACGAACCCGCGTGAAGCGCAGTTCCTGTCCGATCAGCGGAAGCAGGATACAATCGCGAACGCTGTCGCGGGTGCGGCGATGGAGTATCTCGATCGCTACGCGCGCCGGGTGAGCGGCTCACGCTCCGGCGCCGGGACGCTGCGGTGAGCGCGGCGTCGGCGCTGCGGATCGCCGTCGCCGATCTCTCCTTTCAAAATCCGATCGTCCTCGCCGCCGGCACCGCCGGCTACGGCGAAGAGCTCGAGCGCGTCATGTCGATCGACGCACTCGGCGGACTGGTGACGAAGGCCGTCTCCGCGGAACCGCGCTCCGGCGCGCCGGCTCCACGCGTCGCCGAGTTCGATGGTGGGATGATCAACGCGGTTGGTCTCGCCAATCCCGGACTCGACGTGGTCGGCCGAGAGAAGATTCCCTGGCTCGCGACGCACCTGCCGAACGCGCGAAAGATCATCAACGTCGTTGGATTCTCGATCGATGAGTATCCGACGGTTGTGGCGGGTCTCGAGCAGGTGACGCGCAACGGCAACGCGAACGCGGTCGACGCATACGAGCTGAACGTCAGTTGCCCGAACGTGAAGGCCGGCGGCATGGAGTTCGGGGCCGATCCGTCGTCGCTTCGCGCGGTCGTCGCCGCAGTGCGAGCCGAAACCCAGCGTCCCGTTTTCGTGAAGCTCTCACCGACTCTCTCGAACATTGGTGACGCGGCGGCAATCGCGGCCGACGCCGGCGCGGACGCGATCAGCGTCGTGAACACGATTCCTGGACTCGTGATTGACATCGAACATCGAAAACCTGCGCTTGGTTTCGGGACTGGTGGCGTGAGCGGCCGAGCGATTCTTCCGGTCGGTGTGCTGGCAACGCACAGGGTGCGGCGCGCGGTGAGGCTTCCAATTCTCGGCGTCGGCGGCGTGGCGAGCGGAACGGACGCCCTCCAATACATCATTGCTGGTGCATCGTTGGTTGGCGTGGGCACGGCAGCGATGCGCGATCCCAGCGCTCCGCAACGCATCGTTCGAGAAATGGGCGAATGGTGCACGCGTCACGACGTGACGTCCGTGTCGGAGCTCGTCGGAACTCTGCAGTGGCCGTCATGACCGCGACAATGCGTCCCACTCCGATCATCGCGCTGGACGTACCAACGACCGAGCAGGCGCTGGCACTTGTCGGTGAGTTGGGTGGCTCGTGCCGCTTCTATAAGATTGGAAACGAGCTGTTCACCAACGTCGGTCCGGAGGTGGTGCGCCGGGTGCGTGCGTCGGGCGCCGACGTCTTCCTCGACCTCAAGCTTCACGATATCCCGAACACCGTTGCCGGCGGTGTTCGTGCTGCAGCGGCGATGGGTGCGCGACTGGTGACGGTTCATGCGACAGGCGGCCTTGCCATGCTGCGTGCTGCTGTGGAGGCCGGCGGAACCGGGTGTGGAGTTCTCGCGGTCACCGTCTTGACGTCGCTCACGTCAGATGAAATCGCGCGGTCGTGGGGGAGGGGGAGAGGCCCCGTCGAAGTCGGCGATGAAGTGCTGCGTTTGGCTGAGTTGGCGGCGGAGGCCGGCGCCCACGGGATTGTCTGTAGTGGTCGGGAAGCACGAGCAGTTCGCGAACGGTTCGGCGATCGTTTGACGGTCCTGGTGCCGGGTGTCCGCGCAGCGGGCGGGGCGGTGCAGGACCAGGCTCGAGTCGTGACGCCGAGCGAGGCGTCGGCAGCGGGCGCGACGTATGTGGTGGTCGGCCGAATGGTGACCGGCGCCCCAGATCGCCTGGCGGCTATGGCCGCTGTGAACTCCGAGCTTGGCTGAGTCCCCGCCGAGTCGCCGAGTCGCCGAGTCGCCGAGTCGCCCGCTTTACTCAACCCGTCCCCTTGATTGGACTTACCGCCTCGGTTACTCTTAGGGTCTGTCCGAAAACCCTTTGTTCTGAATTGTCCGGAGCGCCTGTGAAAGTCCGAACAAGCGTCAAGCCGATTTGCGAGCACTGTAAAGTCGTGAAGCGCAACGGCGTGACCCGAATCATCTGCAAGCGCAACCCTAAGCATAAGCAGCGTCAGGGCTAATTATGGCACGTATTGCCGGCGTCGACCTTCCGCGCGACAAAAAGCTCGAGATCGGGCTCTCGTACATCTATGGGATCGGCCGCAAGAACGCGGCGGAGATCATTCAGAAGGCGGGCGTCGATGCGTCGCTGCGCGTTCGCGATCTCACGGATGCGGATGTCAACAAGATCCGCGGTGTGATCGAGCGCGATTACAAGGTCGAAGGTGCGCTGCGCACCGAAGTGGCGATGAACATCAAGCGATTGATGGACATTGGTTCGTATCGCGGCATCCGGCATCGACGCGGTCTGCCGGTGCGTGGTCAGCGAACGCATACGAACGCGCGCACCAAGAAGGGTCCGCGTCGCGCGATCGCTGGGAAGAAGAAGGTCACGAAGTGACCGCGGCGCGCGCGAGCGCGCAGCGGTCATCCTGAGGCCGCAGGCCGAAGGATCTACTGTAACGAGTTAGCTGCGAGGCAAGGACGATAGATCCTTCGCTTCGCTCAGGATGACAAATGGCGACTGGGAAGAAAACGAAGCGCGTCGTTGAGGCGGAGGGCGTGGCGCATGTCAGCGCGACGTTCAACAACACGACCATCACCATCACCGATTCGCACGGCAACGCGGTCTCGTGGGGCTCGTCCGGCAAGGCCGGGTTCAAGGGCTCCAAGAAGAGCACGCCGTTCGCCGCGACCGTAGCGGCCGAGCAGGCTGCGCGCGAGGCGCTGAGCCTCGGCGTGAAGCGCGTGCACGTGAAGGTGCAGGGGCCTGGATCCGGCCGCGAGTCGGCGATTCAGGCGCTGGCGACCGCCGGCCTACAAGTGAAGTCGATCAAGGACGTGACGCCGATTCCGCATAACGGCTGCCGTCCGCCCAAGCGCCGGAGAGTCTGATTTATGGGTCGCTACGTTGGGCCGAGCTGCAAGCAGTGTCGGCGCGAAGGAACCAAGCTCTTTTTGAAGGGCACCAAGTGCTTCACGGAAAAGTGCCCGGTCGAGCGTCGCCCGTACGCTCCCGGTCAGCACGGCCAGAACACGGCGCGCCGGCGCAAATCGTCGGAGTACGCCAAGCAGCTCCGCGAGAAGCAGAAGATCAAGCGCATTTACGGCTTGAGCGAGCAGCAATTCCGCAACACGTTCGAGAAGGTCACGACGCTTCCCGGAATCACCGGCCACAACCTTCTTGCGGCACTTGAGAGCCGGCTGGATAACATGTTGTACCGCATGGGTTTCGCGCCGAGCCGTAAAGCAGCGCGTCAACTCATTCGGCACCGCCATGTCGAGGTCAACGGCAAGTCGGTGGACATCCCGAGCTTCTCGGTGATGCCGGGTCAAGAGATCCGGATCCGCCAGAAGTCGCGCGAGGCCCAACCGATCCTCGCCGCGATGGAGCAGTCTGCGCGCGGTGTCGCCCTGTCGTGGCTCGCCGTCGACCGCGACACGTTCAGCGGCCGGATGCTCGAGCGTCCGTCGCGCCCGAACATTCCGATCGCGGCGCAGGAGCAGTTAGTAGTCGAGTTGTACTCAAAGTAAGCTGTCATCCTGAGCGAGCGCAGCGAGCGAGGGATCTACTGTCCGTTGCTCGTAGCCTGCTACAGGCGATTCACATTAGATCCTACGGCCGCTAGCGCGGCCTCAGGATGACAGCGGGTCGGAGCCTTCACCTCCATTCGAGCCTACCGCGTGTGAAGGGCGGGGTAGGGCGATGCCGGAGCGAATCCGGCAAGACCAAGGTCAAAAATCCAAATGCCAAACACGATCGATCTTCGCGGTCTCGTCCGTCCGCAGCTGGTTGAAGCCACCAAGCGCGAGGACAATCCAAACGTCGCCGAATTCCGACTCCAGCCGCTGGAGCGGGGTTTCGGTCACACGCTCGGCAATTCGATGCGGCGGATGTTGCTGTCATCGCTGCGCGGCGCGGCCGTCTGGGCGTTCCGTATCGACGGCGTCGTCCACGAGCACCAGACCATTCCGGGCGTCGTCGAAGACGTCCACCAGATCATCGCCAACCTCAAGACACTGACGTTGACGCTCCCCGACGATGTCGAGGACGTGGTGCTCCATATCTCGCGCTCGGAAGCCGGTGCCGTCACCGCCGCCGACATCAGCAGCTCGGGCGGCGTTCGCATCGTCGATCCCGGACACCATCTCTTTACGCTGCAAGACGATCGCGACCTCAATGTCGACCTGTACGTGAACAAGGGTCGTGGATACATCGAGTCCGACCAGCACCCGATCGACCGCGGCCTCCCCGTCGATCTCGTGCGCATCGACTCCATCTACAATCCGGTCCGTCGCGCCAACTTCACGGTTGCCGAGACCCGCGTCGGCCAGCGTACTGACTACGATCGTCTCACGCTCACCGTCGAGACGAACGGCACCATTTCGCCGGAAGAAGCGGTCAGTTACGCCGCCGCGCTGGCGCAGACGCACTTCCAGTATTTCGCGGACTTCGGTTCGCACTCGCTCGCCCCGATCGGTCCGTCCAGCGACGGCAATTCGGGCGACGGCGCGCGTTTGGGCTCGCTACTCCGCACGCCAATCGACGACCTCGAGCTGTCCGTGCGCTCGGTCAACTCGCTCAAGAACTCGAATATCCGGACCCTCGGCGATCTCGTACGTCAGACCGAGAGCCAGATTCTGCAGGTCAAGAACTTCGGCAAGAAGTCGCTTCAGGAGATCGCTGATCTTCTCGAGCGCGAGAACCTGAATTTCGGGATGCGGTTCGAGGAAGGTGGCGACGGTAACGTTCGCGTCCTCGACTTCGGCACACCGCCCAGCCGCGCCGCGGCTGCCGCGCCCGACGACATGGAGGAGTAAGGCAATGCGGCATCGCAAGGCGGGGCGCGCGCTCCGACGGACCAGTGAACAGAAGCTCGCGCTGATGCGGAATCTGGCGTCGTCGCTCATCGAGCATGGGGCGATCGAGACCACCGAGGCGAAGGCGAAGGAGCTGCGGCCTTTCGTTGAGAAGTTGATCACCAAGGCCCGCTCGGGCACCTTGCATGACCGTCGGATCGCGGGGAAGCACGTTCACAAGCGCGAGACGGCCGACAAGCTCTTCCAGGATCTCGGAAAGCGGTTCGCCACGCGCCGCGGCGGATACACGCGCATTCTCAAGACCGGTCACCGCAAGGGTGACGGCGCCGAGATGGCGCGCATCGAACTGGTTGGGGAGGGCTGAGACCATGGCTATCGCGAGACACCGCTGCTACAGCTGCGGCAAGGGCGTGGCGTTCGGGAACAACGTGTCCCACGCCAACAACAAGACCCGCCGTACGTGGAAACCGAACCTGCAGGTCGTCCGCACCATGGTCGACGGCAAGATCGAAAAGGTGAAGGTCTGCACGCGCTGTTTGAACGCGGGCAAGGTCAAACGAGCTCCGCGCGGACAAGCCGTCGCGTGAGACCGAGCTCGTCGCCACGTCCGGTTGCCAAAGGGGAGCTCTCGGGCTCCCCTTTTTTTGGCTAAGCGCGGCACGGATCTCGATCTTCTCCCCCCACTCCTCACATGCCAACCGCTCTCGTCACAGGGATCACAGGTCAGGACGGGTCCTACCTCGCCGAGCTGCTGCTATCAAAAGGCTACCGCGTCGTCGGCATCGTGCGTCGCAGCTCGACGACGCCGTATGAGCGCATCGCGCATTTGGTCGACAGGATTGAGCTCGTCTCCGCGGATCTTCTCGACCAAACGTCGCTGACCGACGTCGTCGGCGACTGCGCGCCCGACGAGATCTACAATCTCGCCGCGCAGAGCTTCGTCCAGACGTCGTGGTCGCAGCCCGTGCTCACCGGCGAGTTCACGGCGCTCGGCGTAACGCGTGTGCTCGAGGCGATGAAGAAGGCGGCGCCAAAGGCCCGCTTTTATCAGGCCAGCTCGAGCGAGATGTTCGGCAAGGTCGTCGAGTCCCCGCAGCGGGAAACGACGCCATTCTATCCGCGAAGCCCGT
This sequence comes from Gemmatimonadaceae bacterium, assembly GCA_025928335.1. Lineage (GTDB taxonomy): Bacteria > Gemmatimonadota > Gemmatimonadetes > Gemmatimonadales > Gemmatimonadaceae > JAQBQB01. The sequence continues at coordinate 2,323 of JAICJQ010000154.1, read as the reverse complement.
ACGGCGTCGCCAAGGTGTACGGTCATTGGATCACGGTGAACTACCGCGAGAGCTTCGGCCTGTACGCCGTCTCCGGGATCCTGTTCAACCACGAGAGTCCGCGGCGCGGCCTCGAGTTCGTGACGCGGAAGGTCACCGACGCTGTCGCGCGCATCAAGCTCGGCATGGCGAAGGAAGTTCGCCTCGGAAACCTGGACTCACGGCGCGACTGGGGCTTTGCCGGCGATTACGTCGACGCCATGTGGCGCATGTTGCAGCAGGACGCCGCCGACGACTACGTGATCGGAACCGGACATACGTGTTCGGTGCGCGATCTTTGTCAGGCCGCATTTGCATGCGTCGGACTCGACTACCGCGATCACGTCGCTCAGGATCCGCGCTTTTTCCGGCCTGCCGAGGTCGATCTCCTCGTCGCCGACCCGTCGAAAGCGGCGCGACAGCTCGGATGGACCCCGAAGGTGTCGTTCGAGGAGTTGGTTCGAATGATGGTCGAGGCCGATCTCGAGCGGCTGCGTCCGCGCGCCTGATGCGGCGCGTTCTCGTCACCGGCGGTAGCGGATTTGTCGGGCAGTGGCTCACCAAAGCCTTGCTCGCCAACGGTGACGATGTGACGGTGACCGGCTTGGGAGACCCGCCCGACTCGACGCGTCGATCGTGGCTTTCCGTCGACATGCGCGACGCCGGCCAGATCGAGCAGGCGATCGACCGGAGTCGGCCGGATGTCATCGTGCATCTTGCTGGGATCAGCTTCCCGCCGGAGGCGGGTCGGGCGCCGGCGGTGACGTACGACGTGAACGTTTTGGGCGCCGTGCGGCTCCTCGCCGCCGTCGCGACGCGTCGAAAGGCAGGGACGATCGATCCCGTCATGCTGATCGTTGGAAGCGGAGCCCAGTACGGGCGGCACGCGGAGTCGTCGATGCCGCTCCCCGAGTCGGCTGTTCAACTGCCGCTCTCGATCTACGCGGCCTCGAAGGCTGCCCAGGAAGTCGCTGCCTTGCAAATGCACCGGGAATCGGGCGCAAAGGTGGTCTGCGTGCGGAGCTTCAATCACTCGGGTGCGGGCCAAACGGGCGACTACGTGATTCCGTCGCTCGTTGCGCGCGCCCTGCGCATCCGCGGTGGCGGGGAACGAACGCTCAGGCTCGGCAACGACGTGGTTCGCGACTACCTGCACGTGGAGGATGTCGTCCAGGCCTATTTGCGCCTTCTCGAGCGCGGCAAGGCCGGCGAGACGTACAACGTAGCCAGCGGACGGGGCGTGAGCGTGCGACAACTCGCCGCCGATGTCTTGCTGCGAGTGGGCGCGACTGCCGACATTTCCACGGATGTGGCGCTTCAGCGCGCGACCGACGTTCCAGTGCTCATCGGGTCGCACGACAAGTTGACGACGGACACCGGCTGGACGCCTCAGAAGACGCACCTCGACATCATCGACGACGTGATCCGCTTCGTATCGACTAATGCCGCGACGGACTGACCTGCATCGCATTCTCGTGATCGGCTCCGGTCCGATCATCATCGGTCAGGCGGCCGAATTCGACTACTCCGGAACGCAGGCGACCAAAGCGCTCAAGGAAGAAGGGTTCGAGGTCATCCTGATCAACTCGAATCCGGCGACGATCATGACTGATCCGGAGTTTGCGGATCGGACGTACATCGAGCCGGTGACGCCGGAGTTCGTCGAGCTGATCATCGATCGCGAGCGGCCCGATGCGATCCTGCCGACGATGGGCGGGCAGACGGCGCTGAACGTGGCGATGTCGTTGTCGCAGAGCGGAGTGTTGGACAAATACGGCGTAGAACTGATCGGGGCGACCGCCGACGCGATCGCGATCGCTGAGGATCGAAAGCTGTTCGGCGAAGCAATGCATCGCATCGGACTCGCCTGCGCGGCGGGTGGCATCGCCGAGAGCTACGATCAGGCCGAGGTCATCCTCGAGAAGACCGGTTTCCCGGCGATCATCCGACCATCGTTCACCCTCGGCGGCACCGGCGGCGGAATCGCGTACAACCGAGAGGAGTTCGAGCAGATCGTTCGCCGCGGTCTGGATCTTTCGCCGACGCACCAGGTGCTGGTCGAGCGCAGCGTGATCGGCTGGAAGGAGTTCGAGCTCGAAGTGATGCGCGATCACGAGGACAACGTCGTGATTGTCTGCTCGATCGAGAACCTCGATCCGATGGGCGTACACACCGGGGACTCCATCACGGTCGCGCCGGCAATGACGCTGACCGATCGCGAGTACCAGACGATGCGCGACGCGGCCGTCGCGATCATCCGCGAAGTCGGCGTCGACGCGGGCGGATGTAACATCCAGTTCGCGGT
>JAICJQ010000186.1 GCA_025928335.1 Gemmatimonadaceae bacterium | reverse complement strand
GAGCGCCAATTCTTCGGCATCGGTGATCAGGACGCCGAGCGGTCGCGAGGCGTCGACCCGTGTCGCGGCCTCGAGCACGGCCGCGACCCCGCTGGCGTTGTCGAGGGTCCCGTGATTTCGCGTGCCGACCACGGAAAGCATCAGCGGCAAGGCGCCGAGCCAGACGATCCCGAGCGCCCACCGGGCGAGCGATGCATCGACGAGACGCAGCGCCACCAACGCGATCAACCCAACGGCGAGCGTGAGGACGCCGGCAACGCGAACGATCATCGACACCGGCTGCCACTTCGAGTCGAGATGAGCGACGAGCCACACGCGGGGAGATTTGCCGCGTGTCGCTTCGAGGTTCACGCCGCGGCGCCGAAATAGCGGCGCGCTCACGACGCCGCGCCCGCTCGACCACCGTCCGACCAGGAGGAGGAGCGCGACGAGAATGCCCGCTCCGGTCCAGGCGATTCGTGACCGACCCGCTGTCGCGAGGAGCGTGGCGAGCAAGGGAATCAGCAGTCCGGCAAACGGCGCCGCCCACCGCCCGCCGAATGCCGAGAACTCGAATGGGTGTTCCCGAACGACGAAACCCAGCCCGCTCAAGGTTTCCGCGCAGTGGCGGCGAGCCTCGGCGAGCGCGCGGCTCCCCGTCGGTCGCGACGCGGCGCCGAGGACGGCGAGGTGCGCCGACACCGCGGGCACTTAGGCGGCCACGAGCTCCGCGCTCTGCATCAACTGCGCGACCGCCGACAGCTGGTCGGCGGTGAGCGGCGTGAGCGGCGACCGAACGACCCCGCCCACCAACCCGACGCGGTCCATCGCCGCTTTCACACCCGCAACTCCCAGGTCGCCGACGATCTTCGAGCCGAGCGGCGCCAGTCGCGCTTGCGCCGCGGTCGCCGCGGCTTCGTCGTCGCGCTGGCAGCCTTCGAAGACGTCGACCGAAAGCGTCGGGGCGAACAACGCGGCGGCGAGGATTCCGCCGCGCGCACCCGCCTCGAGCGCGTCGTGGAAGGTCGTCGCGTTGCCGGTCAGCACCGTGAACGATTCCGACTGCGATCGCACATAGCCCTTCAGGATGTCGAGATTCCCCGAGCTGTCCTTGATGCCGATGATGTTCGGGTGCTTCGCGAGCTCACCGACGAGCGACGCCGACAAGGCGAAGTGCATGTACTTCGGGATCGAGTACAGCACGACCGGAACGGGACTCGATTCGGCAACGCGCAGGTAATGCGTGCGCAACGCGGCGTCGTTCATCGCCGATCCGTAATAATGCGGCGCGACGACAAGGACAGCATCAGCCCCGCGCGACGCCGCGTCGCGCGTGAGCTTGAGACAGGTGCGCGTCGATTCGGCGCCGGTGCCGATGAGCAGCACCTTGTCGCGCGGCACCATCTCGCGCGCCGCGTCGATGAGCGCTGAACGCTCGTCCTCGTCGAGGAGCGCCGCCTCACCGGTCGATCCGGTGACGACGATGCCGTTGCATCCTGCCGCGAGGTGAGCGCGAATGTTCGCGGCGAAACTCGCGACGTCCAACTCCCCCGATTCCCGGTAGAACGTCGTGACGACCGGGGCGAAAACTCCATGTAGCTGCTTCATGATTGGGTCAGAAAGTCGAGTGCGCCGCTCTGGAGACCATCGAGCTCCGTTGTTTGAGGCGCCTCGACGGGCGCCTCTTCGACGACGAGAGGTTCCTCTTCGGCGACGGATCGTGAGAACATCCTCAACTTGAGCTCGAAGTCGGACGGGTTGCTGGCAGCGGCCTTTGCCACCTCGAAAGTTACGGTGCCGGCGCTCACGAGGTCAGCCAGGCACTGGTCGAAGCTCTGCATGCCGTACTGGTCCCGGCCCTCGGCGATGAAATCCCGAATCTCGCCGATATTCTTACCGTCGAGAATGAGGTCCTTGATCGCCGGCGTGTTGATCATGATCTCGGCGGCGACAGCGCGCCCCTTTCCGGTTTTCGTGGGCAGTAGCCGCTGCGAGATCACGGCGTAGAGCGACTCGGCGAGACGAATCCGGATGACTTCCTGCTCTTCCGGCGGGAACATGGCGACGATGCGGAGGATCGTGCTCTGCGCGTCCGGCGTGTGCAGCGTGGACATCAGCAGGTGGCCCGTCTCGGCCGCCTTGATCGCCGTGTCCACGGTCTCGGCGTCGCGCATCTCACCGATCATGATGACGTCCGGATCCTGACGCAGTGCGGCGCGTAGACCCATCTTGAAGTCCGACGTGTCCGAGCCGACCTCGCGCTGCGTGATCGACGACTTGCTGTCGCGATGCAGAAACTCGATCGGGTTCTCGAGGGTGAGGATGTGCCGGTTCTCGCGCTGATTGATGTAGTTGATCAGCGCCGCCATCGTGCTCGACTTGCCCGATCCCGTCACGCCGGTGACGAGAACCATCCCACGCTCGACGGAGGCGATTTTCGCGAGGACCGGCGGAAGGCCGAGCTTCTCGAACGTCGGCACTTCCCATGGAATGACGCGCATGATGATCGAGAACGATCCGCGCTGCTTCATGATGTTCACGCGAAATCGGCCGATACCGGGCGCAGCCCAGGAACAGTCGTAATCGAGGATCGCGTCGATGCGCTTCTTGTCGTCCTCGTTGTTCATGAGGTGGAGCGCGATCGACTTGGTTTGCTCGGGGCTGAGCGCTTGCTTCGTCAGCGGCACCAGGTCGCCGTGGATCCGGGCGCGAAAGACGTCGCCGGCCTTGATGTGCAGGTCCGACGCACCACGGTCTACTGCCGCCTTGATGATCTTTTCCATGAAATCAGTATCCGGCCTGTTTGTCGACCACGTTTCGCAGCGGTTCTCCTCTGGAGTATCGGTTCCAGTTGTCGAGAAAGAGATCCAGTTGGCGTGGCCAGAACCGGCCAGGCGAGACCGGGGAGACATGCGGGGTGAGAAGGACCTGCCGGAGCCGCCACAGGTCACTGGTGGGGGCGAGTGGCTCCTGGCGAAAGACGTCGAGAACCGCGCCGCGCAACCGACCGTCCTTCAGCCGGCCGACGAGCGCCTCTTCATCAATGAGTGCCCCGCGCGCCACATTGACGACGATCGCCTTGGCCGGCAGCCGATCCAGCCGATCCGCGGTAAGCAGGCCGTTCGTTTCCGCGGTCTGGGGGGCGGCCAGAACAACGACGTCGTGCACCGGCAGTTCCGCCTCGAGGTCGTCGAGCCCGATGACCCGCTCGAATCCAGGGGGCGGGCCGAGCCCAACCCGCCGCCGAACGCCCGTGCAGCGCGCGCCAAGAGCCGTGAGCCGCTCGCCGATCGCTCCGCCAATTCCGCCGACGCCCACGACAAGGGCTCGGACGCTGTCTACCTCGCGTAGCACCGAGTCCATCGCCACGAACGGCGCCTTGTTCCACTCCGTCCGGTGCTGCTGGTCGATTGCTATGTCGAGACCGCGCAGAAAGTGCAGGATCCCGGCGACGACGTACTCGGCGATCGGAATGGCGTGGATGCCGGCCGAGTTGGAGAACGCGATATCGCTCTCCATCATTTCGCGGTAGAGCGCCGTTCCGACACCCGCCGCCGCGGAATGTGCCCACCGCAGCTTCCTCGCCTCGAGAAAGAGCAACCGCGGTATGCCGAAGCCGTAATACGCCTCGGCGCCTCGAATGGCTTCCATGACCTCGTCGCTCGGACGAGGCGGCCCGTCGCCGTCGGAGCTCGTTTCAGATCGCATGATGCAAACCGTCCAACCGGGCGGTGCATTTTCTCTGATGCGCTGCTCCCCTTCGGGCGTGAGCGCCCAGTTCTTCGAGCGGGCGGCAAGGTCGACGACGAGCAACCGCTCACTCGGCGCGTCAGCCTCCATGGACACTCAGCACGTCTCCTCGCGACAACAAGCGATCCGCCACCGTCTCGAATTGAATGGCCGGACCGACGAGCCTGAGCTCGAAGGTGCGATCATCGGCATGGTCGAACGTTTCGCACGAAACGATGTGGAGCCCGTGCGCGGCGAGCGTCTCGCGGACATCCATCAGAGGAGTCAGCGGCTTGGCTCGCACGGTGAACTGAACGACGCGTCGCATCCGGCGCACGCGATTCTCGATCCGCGTCAACCAGGCGAGGACGACCATGACGAGGATCCCTGCTCCGCTCGCCTCGATGTAGAAGCCTGAGCCGACGGCGATGCCGATCGCCGCGACAACCCAGATCGTCGCGGCTGACGTGAGTCCGGTGACGGTGCCGCCGCCCTGCATGATCGTTCCAGCGCCGATGAAGCCGATTCCCGAAACGATCTGTGCCGCCAGCCGAGCCGGGTCACCGACTCGCTGACCGTCGATCAATCCGATTCGAATTGAGACGTCGCTCAGCAACGCGGCGCCGACACAGATGAGAATGTTCGTGCGAAGACCGGCGGGCTTTGCCGTGATCTCGCGCTCGAGGCCGATGGCACCGCCGAGCACGACAGCGAGGGCCAACTTGAGGAAAAGATCGAATCGGAGGACGCCGTTGAGATCCGACCACGAGGGCAGGTCGACGCCGGCGAGAAAAGCTGCGATGGTGGGCGCGCTCACGGGAGCTCGCGAGCGCGCCGGCGCGAGGACTCAGCGCATGTCGAGGTCGCGAACGTCGCCCGGCCCCGTGTCCGGAGACGAGTCGCCGTAGCTGATGCTTCGTGCTTGTTCCTCGAGCTGAGCAATCGACGCCTCATCCGGCTCGGTCGGTGTCGCGAAGTGACGGAACACGGTCCCGCCGCACTTCTCGCATTTCACGGCGTCCGGGACCGCCTGGTCGTAGAACTTTTCATTACCGCAGGTCAAGCACACCAGCGTGACGAGACCGCGAGGCCCCGCTTCCCGTCCCACCTGCCTTCCTCGTGCTTCGTCCGCCATGATTCGCTCGCGTTGAGTCTGCGGGCGTAGCTGTGCAAGAGGCATGCGGTGGTCGAGATAGGCGACCTCGACGGAATTCTAGTCGTCGCGGCCGTGGCGAGCGAGGCTGATTTCGGGATCGCGTAGGCTTCGCACTGACGAGACAGCCTAGCGCCGGAACTGCCGCGGGCTAACCCGGACACGCGCGGGCTAACGCGGTGTCGGGAAGCCAACGCGCACCCTGACGGCGATCACAAAACACTCGGCCGCTGCAGTGCTTCGAACACGACCTGCATTCCGATCAGCCCGAGCGGAATGAGCAACCCAATCGATCGCCGGCGCGCATCAACTGGTAAGGATCTCCGATAGATCAGCCAGCACACGACAACGACTCCGGACTCGATCACAAAATCCCAAACCGGGTGCCCGTAAAGGCCGAGCCCGACCATCGGTCCGCCCGCCCACGTCGGCTTGATCCCGGTCACAAGGTCGGCCAGCCAGTGGGACGCGTAAGCGAGCCAGACGACCAAACCGTCGCCAAGCGATCGAGACCAAAACCCGTAGAACAACCCGCAGACCGTCGCGCCAATGGCGACAGAGACCAGCGAGTGTGAGACGATGACGTTCGGGTGGTGGACGACGTGGGAGAAAGAGTCGATCCAGTCCGGCGCAAATGCGATCGGCACGAGGAGCGCGATCGGAACACGAGGACGCTTGCCTTTCAGCAACGCCGCGATCGCGGCGTGCCCGACGTACACTCAGCGCGTCCGCCGCAAGGCGCGGTCGAGGACGACGAGCAAAAGCCAAGGGCCGAGCAGCGCGACTCCGATAATGAACCGGGCCGCGAATCCCTGCATACCCGCCGGCGGCCCGACCATCATGCGTCGCGTTCGCTCAGTACGGCCGCGCCTGACCGCTGCGCTTCTGCGCGCACTCCTCGCAGAGCGTCGCGCTCGCATTGAGCCGCGCGCCGCAGCTGCCGCAGAGACTGAAGACGCGGACGCCGTTCGCCGTGACCTCGCGATGAATCGGAGCCGCGTAGCTCGTCAAATGCACGTGCAACGGGATCAACAGCGGCGGCCGCGACGGCCGTCCGAAATGCCAAGCTTTGATCCGCGCGATGAGACGACGAAAAAACTGCATCGGTGACCCGGATAGTCTTGCCGGCTGAAAATGCACGGCGCATGCCGTGTGGCGCGATAGGCGGAAATGCCCTCAGAAACCCATCCGGTCGCGAACGGCGTCCATCGTGTCGCGCGCCAGCCGGCGGCATCGATCGGCCCCCGCCGAAAGGGCATCATCGATCATTTTTGGCTTCGCCGCAAGCTCAGCAGCACGCGAGCGGATCGGCACGAGCTCTCGCTCGATCGAATCGGCCAGAACCTTCTTGCAGTCGATGCAACCCCAACCCGCTGTCGTGCACTGCGTTGCCACATGCTCAACGGTGGCTACCGGGCTGAACGCTTTGTGGAGGTGGTAGATGTTGCAGACCTCCGGCGTGCCTGGATCGGTCTTCTTGATCCGTTTCGGGTCAGTGACCGCCGGCCGAAGCTTGTTCCAGATCTCCTCAGGCGACTCGAGCAACCCGATGGTATTTCCCATCGACTTCGACATCTTGGCGCGGCCATCGAGGCCCATAATGCGCCGCGTCGGTGTGAGCAGCGGTTCCGGCTCGGGAAAGAATTGCTCGCGCTCGTCCGCACCATCCTCGGTCTTGTTTCCGGTGCGATGGCCGAACAGGGAATTCCACCGTCGCGCGCAAACGCGCGACAGCTCGAGGTGCTGCACCTGATCCTCGCCCACCGGGACGAGATTGGCGCGATACAGGAGAATGTCCGCCGCTTGCAGCACCGGATAATTCAGAATTCCCGCGCTGACGCTCTCCTGCCGCGCGGACTTCTCCTTGAATTGCGTCTGCCGCTCGAGCTCACCGAGCGGCGTGATGGTGTTGAAGATCCAGGCCAGCTCCGTATGTTCCGGGACCTGCGACTGCACGAAGACCGAGCAGACGTTCGGGTCGAGCCCCGCGGCAAGCAGTGACACCGCCATGCTGTGTCGTCGCGCGCGGAGCTGTTCCGGCTCGTAGGCGATGGTGATGGCATGGTAATCGACGATGCAAAAAATCGAATCGTACTCGTGCTGCAGCCGAGCCCAATTCTTGACCGCACCGAGGTAGTTGCCGATATGAAGTTCCCCGGACGGCTGAATCCCACTGAAAATCCGTGACATCCGGTCAACATAACAGCGGCCGGGCGCTGCTGGCGACATGCGTCGCCGCCGCCGCGCGCGCCGCTGAAATCATACGAGAAGGTTCGTTACACCGCGGCTCGCTCACTTGGGAAACGAAGTCCGCCACCGATTTCGTGAGCGACGTCGATCGCAACGCCGAACGCGCCATCAAAGCAATCGTCGCCGAACGTCATCCCAATGCCCGGGTGCTCGGCGAAGAGCTGTCGCCATCGGAATCCACGACCGGAGGGTTGGTGTTCGTCGCCGATCCACTCGACGGAACCACCAACTTTCTCCATGGCTTCCCGTGGTACGCCGTCTCCATCGGCGCGATGGAAGACGGTGAGCTCGTCGCCGCGGTCGTGCTCAACGCGGCAAATGGAGAATTGTTCACGGCAACGGCGGGCGGCGGCGCGCGACTCAATGGCCAGCCGATCCACGTCTCGTCGATCACGGAGCCCGAACGCGCCCTGATCGGAACAGGATTCCCGTTCAAGGATCCGCAGCACATAAACGACTATCTGCGAATGCTCCCGCCGTTGATGGCCGACATCGCCGGCATCCGCCGTCCCGGTTCCGCGGCGCTCGATCTCGCCGACGTTGCCTGCGGCAGATTCGACGCGTTCTGGGAGCTGACGTTGTCGCCATGGGACATCGCCGCCGGCATCCTTCTCGTCCGTGAAGCAGGCGGGGTGGTCACCGATCGATTTGGCGAGCCGTGCCAGGTTTCGCGCACATCTGTCGTCGCCGGCAATCCGGCGATGCACGCCTGGCTGCTCGACATCGTGCAACATCCGATGTAGCCGACACCGCGTTCGCCCGCGTTCGCCCGCGCGTGTCCGCGTTGGCCCGCGGCAGTTCCGGCGCTAAGCCGTCCTAATAGTACCAAGCGGAAGGCCCGATCGGACCAAGCAGACTGGCCAAGAAAAAAGCCGCGTCGCACGGCAAGACGCCCTCAAATAAATTGGCAACATGAAAATCGTCGAATGCGTTCCGAACTTCTCCGAGGGCCGGCGTCCAGAGATCGTCTCCGCCATCCGCGATGCGATTGCCGCTGTGGATGGCGTCGCTGTCCTCGATGTCTCATCCGATCAGTCGCACAACCGCACGGTCGTCACCTTCGTCGTTCCCGTCGAAAAGGCGGTGGACGCGGCCTTTGCCGGAATCAAAGCGGCGCGGCAGCACATCGACCTGAATCATCACACCGGCGAGCATCCGCGCATGGGCGCCGCCGACGTCGTGCCGTTCATTCCGCTCGAGGGCGCAACGATGGAGGATTGCATCGTGCTCGCCCGCACGCTCGGTGAACGCGTCGGGAAAGAGCTCGAGATACCAGTCTTTCTGTATGAGCGCGCCGCGTCGCGCCCCGATCGCGAGAATCTCGCCGACGTTCGCCGCGGCGAATTCGAGGGCATTCGCGACGAGATGAACGCCGGTGCGGCGAATCGTGCTCCAGACTTTGGTCCGAAAACAATTCACGCTACCGCGGGCGCCGTCGCGATCGGCGCCCGGCCTTTTCTCGTCGCCTACAACGTCTACCTCGGACCGGCGTCGAACCTCAACGTCGCGAAAGCCGTCGCGAAGGCCGTACGCGGCTCCTCCGGCGGCCTGCGCTACGTGAAAGGACTTGGCCTCGAGGTCGACGGACAAGCGCAGGTGTCGATGAATCTCGTCGACACCGAGAAGACTCCGCTCTACCGCGCCTATGACATG
>JAICJQ010000205.1 GCA_025928335.1 Gemmatimonadaceae bacterium | reverse complement strand
TGGCGGACCACGAGGTCGCTCAGCACTTCCAGCGGCATCGTGACCGGACGCTTCCCGCCCGCCACCTTCACCCGCTCGAGGTCGCGTTCAGAAACGCCGGCGTCGAGCGCGATTGCGGCAGCCTTGATCTCGTCGGCGCTCGACGTCGCGCCGAGCACCCGTCGGGCGCTCGTCATGCGAACGGAGAGCTGGTGCACCGCGAGCACGATTTTCTGGCCGTCGGACCCCTTCGCCGCGCCTTCCAGCGCCTTGTTGACGAGTGGCGCCGTGGGAAGCTTGGCGACGCGAGCCGAATCGACGATCGCGTTGACCGCGACGTATGTCGGCTTGTCGAGTCGCTGAGCCAAGCGAGCATCCTGCGCGCGCGCGGCGCCGGCTGCCGCGAAAAGCCCAGCCAGGGCGCGCGTGTACGCCTTCACCGCTGCTCTTCGACGACGATGGCCGAGTTGGCCGTGCCGAAATCGTTGTCCACGACGCGCGGCGCCGTGGGATCGGCCACCCACAGGCTGTCATCAACGACGAATGAGTAGCGATGGTGTCCCAGCGGAACCGGGGCCGTGACGGACCACACGCCGCCCCCGCGATGCTGCGCCTGATATGCCGAGTGCGACGGATCCCACCCATTGAAATCGCCGACGACGGCAACCTTCTTGGCATCGGGCGCAACAAGGACGAACTGAACGTGCTGCGGGGGCGCGGCCTTCGGCGGGAAGATCGCCTTTGCGATCGGCTTTGCGGCGCGATCGAGGTCATCCGACACATGCCAGAGCCCGACGAGCGCGAAGAGAGCCAGCGATGCGGCGACCAACGACGCGGCCAGCGGCCGCACGGTGATGGTCCGCGGCATGGACCAGCGACGCCAGAAGGAGAGGCGCGAATGCTTCGGCAAGTCGCGAACGACGCGCATGACGCGTTCGTTGAACGACGCGTCGATGCGAACCGGTTCGCGCAGGGCTCGCGCGACGTCTCTGATTTTCACGTTGTCTTCGTCACGCACTGTGCACCTCACTCAGCAGCTCACGAAGGCGATCGCAGGCGCGCATGACACGCATCTTGAGCGCCGACACGCCGACTCCGGTAAGCCGCGACATCTCGTCGTAGCCCAGTTCCTCCACGTACTTCAACAGAAACGCTTCTCGCTGCTCCGGCCGGAGACGCTGTAGCGCGCGGTCGATCTCCTCACGCCAAGCACCCTGCTCCGCCGGATGATCCTCCGACGCACTGAGGAGAGCCGTTTCGTCGGAGACGAACGTTTTCGCCCGCCTCCCTCGGCGTGCGCCAACTGTCCGACACCGGTTGACGAGAATGCGAAACAACCAAGCGCCGAAGCGCTCTGGGTCGTCGCATCGCGAGAGCGAGCGATACGCGCGGGTAAACGCGTCCTGCAACGCCTCCTCGGCATCCTCGCGGTTGCCAAGCATATGCAGCGCGTACCGGGCGTACCGGTCGCGGTAGCGCTCCACGAGAACGCCAAATGCCTCGGCGTTCCCGCGCAACACACGCTCGACGATCACCGCGTCCGAAACAGCTTCCAAGCGAGAGACCTAGGTAGGTATAGGAGGGTCACACGTTGACCCGTTGTTTTATGCTACCGCGGGTCCGCGTAAAAGCTCCGCCTCTGGGCGGCCATGTCCATAAGGAGCTCGGCGGGCTTGAATCGAGGGGCGTACCGCACGTTCAAGTCCTCCAATCGATCTACGATCCGGGCCGGGCCAACGCTGTCCACGTACCGGAACGGGCCGCCCCGAAAAGGCGGAAAGCCGATCCCGAAGACAGCCCCAACGTCGCCGTCGCGCGGCGACCGTAGAATGCCCTCCTCGAAGCAGCGGACGGCCTCGTTCACCATCGCCAGGACGCAACGCTCGATGATTTCCTCGCGGTTCAGTTCGCGGCGCTGCACCCCGATTACCTGATAGACCGACTCGTCGACACCGCCCTTCTTGCCGGTCGGGTCGTATCGGTAGAAGCCGCTCCCGCCCTTTCGCCCGGTCCGCCCGGCGGTCACGACGCGCCTCATCGCCTCAGACGGCGTCATGCGCGCGCCGAGAGCCTCGGCGAGGACCAGTCCCACCTTCCCGCCGATGTCGATGCCGACCTCATCCAGCAGCGTGATTGGCCCAACCGGGAAGCCGAACCCCTCCAGCGCCGTGTCGATCGATTCGATCGACGCGCCTTCGTCGAGGAGTCGCCCGGCTTCGTTCATGTACGCCGCCAGCGTGCGCGTCGTATAGAAGCCCGGACCGTCGTTCACGACGATCACGGTCTTCCCGAGGCGCTTGCCGTAGGCGACTGCTGTAACGATCGCTTCGCGCGACGTGTGCTCGGCGGCAATTACCTCCAACAACGGCATGCGATGCACCGGCGAGAAAAAGTGCATGCCGAGGACACGCTCGGGGTGGTGCGCCGCCTCGGCTATCCGACCGATCGGAATGGTGCTCGTGTTCGACGCATACACCGCCGACGGCTCGATCGCCGGCTCGACCTCGGCGAGGACACGCTGTTTGAGCGCAACGTCCTCGAACACCGCTTCGATGACGAGATCAGTCGAGGCGAAGCCGCTGTAGTCCGTCGTGCCGCCGACGAGTGCGAGATAGTCGTCGAATTGATGGCGCGTGATCTGGCGTTTCGTCAGACGCTCCTGGACCACACTGCGCAGCGATGCCAATCCTTTGCCGACGCGCGCCGTGTCCGTGTCCTTGAGTCGGACGAGCGTTCCTTGCTGCACGGCGATCGACGCGATACCGGCACCCATGAAGCCCGCACCGAGCACGCCGAGACGCTCGACCGTTCGCGGGCGGGGCGGCGTGCCGTCGACGCCGGGATCCTTCTTGAGCGCGTTGGTGGCGAAGAAGAGGAAGACGAGCTGACGCGAGACATCCGTCATCGCCATCTCCCCGAAAAGCTTAGCCTCGCGCCGGAAGCCTTCCTCGTGACCCTCGGTGTATCCCGTTTGGACGGCGTCGAGCGCGGCGAGCGGCGCCGGATACTGTCCGTGGGTCTTCTCCATGACGCTTTCGCGCGCCTTCTTGAAAACGACGCCGCGACCAAGCGGATTGTGCTCGAGAAGGAGGCTGCTCGCCCGGAAACTTCGCGAGCGCGACGGCTTGAGGGACCCGTCGGCGAGGGCGCGTGCGCGCTGGACGGCGAGGTCACGCAGGATGGCGGGATGCACCATCTCGTCAACGAGGCCGATCTGCAGTGCGCGACGTGCCCGCACCGTCCGCCCTGTCAGAATCATGTCGAGCGCCGCTTGCAACCCGACGCGCCGCGGAAGGCGTTGAGTGCCTCCCATACCCGGGATCAGCCCGAGCTGCACCTCCGGTAGTGCGAGCGTGGTCTTTGGATGATCTGTACAGATCCGATACCGGCAAGCCAGCGCGAGCTCCAGCCCGCCGCCGAGGCAAGCGCCGTGAATCGCCGCGACCACGGGAACTCGAAGATTTTCAAGACGGCCGAGCAAGTCCTGGCCAAGGCGACTGATTCGCTCAGCGTCCTCGCTGCTCCGAAGCTCGGGGAATTGTTCGATATCTGCGCCGGCAATGAACGCGTCCGGTTTGCCGGAGATCAGCACGAGTCCGTTGATGAGTAGATCGCCGGTCACTCGAACGCAGACCTCCTCGAATTCGGCGGCGAGCGAGGGACTGAGCGTGTTGACGGGCTCATTTGGCTGATCGATCGTGACGACGAGGACGTCGCCGGCGAGCGCCGATGCCAGGGTTTGCCCCTGAACGGCTGACGGTACGACGGTGCTCATGCGCGCTCGATTACCATCGCGTGGCCCATTCCACCGGCGGCGCAAACGGTCATCAGTCCAAATTGGCCGCCGCGACGAATGAGCTCGTTGGTCAGCGTCATCAGAATACGCCCTCCCGTTGCACCGAAGGGATGCCCAATCGAAATCGAGCCGCCCATCACGTTGAGCTTCGCTCGATCGATTTCCCCGACTGGATTGGCGAATCCCGCGCGCTCCGCCCACGAACGTGATACGAACCCGGCCAGGTTGCACAGTACCTGAGCCGCGAAGGCTTCGTGCATCTCGATCAGATCGATGTCGCCGAGCGAGAGTCCGGCGCGCTGCAGCGCGACCGGAGCCGCCAACACTGGTCCCATGAGCAACTGCTCACCTGGGTCGAGCGCCGCGTACGCGTACGAGCGGATGTAGGCGAGCGGCTCGTATCCAAGCGTGTGCGCGCGCTCCTCGCTCATGAGGAGAACCGCGCTCGCACCGTCGGTGAGTGGAGATGAATTCCCCGCGGTGACTGTGCCGTAGCGCTTGTCGA
The DNA here is from genome assembly GCA_025928335.1 of Gemmatimonadaceae bacterium. Lineage (GTDB taxonomy): Bacteria > Gemmatimonadota > Gemmatimonadetes > Gemmatimonadales > Gemmatimonadaceae > JAQBQB01. The sequence goes on along the minus strand of JAICJQ010000205.1, from coordinate 2,705 downwards.
AAACGGGTTTCAGCGCCTGCAACTGATCGATCGAGGTGTCGGTGCGAATGCCGTTGTCGCTCGTCAATACGACTTCGTACTTCGGCGGCACGTAGACCGCCATCATCTCCGCAGTGAGACGGCCGTCTTCGGTGCCCGCCGCAGCCAATCGATGCGAGCGAAGCGCGAACTGGTCCTGATCTTCGCGCGCGATGTGGTTGATCTTGGCCATTTTCTCGGCCGACTGGCCCATCGTCTCACCCGTCGAGGGCTCGGCGATGGCCGGCGTGATCGGAACGAGATCCTTGGGTCGAAGCGAGCCGAGAATTCGCAATTGCTGCGCCGGACCTTTCGCGCGTGAGAAGGCGACGAGCTTGTCAGACATCCCGCGCGAGTGGAGGATCGGCACGTTCGACAGGGACTCGGCGCCGCCGGCGATGACGACGTCGTGATGCCCGAGCAGAATCTGGTCGGCCGCGTCGGTGATGGCCTGGTTCGCCGATGCACAGGCGCGGCTGACGGTGTACGCCTCACACCCTTTCGGGAGCACCGGCAGCAGCGAAACCTCGCGCGCGATGTTCGGTGCGATCACCGAGGGTACGACTGTCCCGTAGACCACGGCCTCGACGAGTTTGGCCTCGAGATCGGTGCGCTGTATGAGCTCGGCCACGCATAGCTTCCCGAGCTCGATCGCCGAGAAATGCTTGAACGCCGTGCCGGCGCGCACGAAAGGAGTGCGAACGCCGGCAACGATCGCGACGCGGCGACCCGGGCCGCCTAACGGTGGCATGCGTGGAAACTGGCTTAGCTTTGCTTCAATGCAAGCCCGCGTCACCACGCGCAGAGAGCGTTTGGAAGCGCTCGGCACCCGTCAGTTCGACTTTCTCGTGATCGGCGGCGGGATTACGGGGTGCGGAATCGCCTACGAAGCGGCGTCCCGCGGGCTCTCCGTGGCCCTGGTGGACAAAGGAGATTTCGCCTCCGGTACCTCGAGCCGGTCCTCACGGCTCGTCCACGGCGGGGTTCGGTACCTCGAACACGGCCACATTCACCTGGTCTTCGAATCCAGCGCCGAGCGTCGCGCGCTGCTGCGTCTGGCGCCGCACCTCGTTCGGGCGCTCGAATTCACCTGGCCGGTGTACGAAGGTGCCCGTATTTCCCGATGGAAGCTTGGCGCCGGGTTGTTCGCGTACGATGCGTTGGCCCTGTTCCGCAATGTGGCCCGGCATCACCGGTTGTCCCACGACGCGGTGCTCGAGCGAGAGCCCGCGCTGCAGGCGACGGGACTCAAAGGCGGCGCGTCGTACTTTGACGCCGCGACGGACGACGCGCGGCTTACGCTCGCCAACGCCGTCGGCGCGGTCGAAGCCGGGGGCGTCGCCCTGAACCATGCCGGCGTGACGCGACTGATCGTCGAACAGGGGCGGGCCGTCGGTGGCGTCGTCGAAGACCAACTCGGCGGTGGCTGCACCGAAGTTCGCGCGCGCAGCGTGATCAATGCGACCGGTCCGTGGAGCGACGAGGTTCGCGCGCTGGACGACGCCGCCTCGTCCACGGTGCGTGGGAGCAAGGGAGCGCACATCTCGGTGCCGCGCGCGCGGCTCGGAAACCGAAACGCCGTCACGATGATCTCACCAGTCGACGGACGCGTTCTCTTCGCGCTGCCGGCGGGCGCCTCTGCCATCATCGGAACGACAGAGGCGGAAACGCACGCGCCACCCGACGAAGCACGAGCCGCGCGCGACGACGTGCGCTACCTGCTGACCGCGGCCAACTGGTTCTTCCCCACCGCGCGGCTGCACGACGCCGACGTGGTGAGTGCATGGGCGGGGATACGACCGCTCGTTGCCGATGACGCGGTGAATCCGGGTGCACTGTCGCGAGAGCACGCGATTCATTCGAGCACCCATGGTGTGGTGTCGATCACCGGCGGCAAACTGACGACGTACCGGGTGATGGCGCGTGACGTCGTCGAATCGGTTGTCGGCAAAGCCCACCAGGCGGCGCGGGCGAATTCACATCCGCTCCCGGGCGGCGACTTTTCGTCCCTTCCGGATCTCGTCGCCCGCATTGCCGAGGCGACGCACGACGCCGTGCTCGCCGAGCATCTGGCGTCGTCCTTCGGAACGCGGTGGGAAGAAGCCTGGCCGGCGATCAAAGCGGATCCGCGCCGGTTGGTGGATGAACTTCCATACACAAGCGGCGAGATGCGCTACTGCGCGCAGTACGAGATGGCCGAGACGCTGGGCGATCTGCTGATTCGGCGGACGCACCTCGCGTTCGAAACGCGCGACCATGCGATGAGCGTGGCCCCACACGTCGCCGAGGCGGTTGCGTCGGTCCTTGGCTGGGACAGAGACGCGATCGCAGCCGCGCTCGCGGACTACGAGCGCGAAGCGCGACGCATCTTCACAATCGAGTGAGCGTCGGGGTCAGTCGCCGCGCATGGCGACTAACGGATCGACCCGAGCCGCTCTCCTCGCCGGGATGTAGCTCGCGCACGCGGCCACCGCGCCGAGCAGCAGCGCGACCGCCGCGACCAGCGCGGCCACCGCGCCCACCCCGAACCGAGCAGGCGAGGCCCGATCGACGAGGCGTGGCTCCGCGACGAACGCGCCCGCCTCGAGCAGCTCGCCGCGGTCGTCGCCCGCGCGGCGCCGCGCGCCCCCGAGGCGTGGTTCGACGGGATCGTCGAGATCGCGCGCGCCGTCCACGGCGACGCCTCC
>JAICJQ010000134.1 GCA_025928335.1 Gemmatimonadaceae bacterium | reverse complement strand
CTCCACCTTCGTGGATCGAGCCAGGGGTCTGCACGCTGACGTGGCTCGGGATCCCGCCTGGCGTTGAAAACCGCCGGAACAGGCGTCGCATTCCCTCTTCGTCTCGCGTGATGTGCGGGTAGATCTCGCTGTACGTGCCCTCGAGGTAGACATTCGCGACGATCGCCGGTCCACCATGTCCAGGTCCGGCGAGGTAGATCATCTCGACGCCATGTTCCTGGATCAGGCGATTGAGATGCACATAGATCAGGCTGAGTCCGGGCGACGTCCCCCAATGTCCCAGCAGCCGCGGCTTGATGTGCTCCGGTCGCAAAGGCTCTCGAAGCAGAGGATTTGCCTGTAGGAAGATTTGTCCGACGGTGAGGTAGTTTGCCGCATCCCACCATCGTCGCATGCGCGCGAGCATCTCGGTCGAGAGTGGTTCTGCCCGTTCGCCGTGGGCTGATCGCTCGCGCCGAGCGGATGTAGTAGCGCGGACGGCGCTCGAGATGCTCGCGTCGAAGGTGAACTCCGAGTTGTCATGCATAGTGTCGCGGCGCGGCAACCCTCGTGCCCGGCGATCACGGCTCCCGAGCGCCGTCGCGTCGTTGTCGATCCCCACGAGTTCCGACGTCGATGCTCGATCGTTCAGCAGGGCTGCCCGCCGTCTGCGCCGTGTACGCCGCGGCTGCTCCATACTTGTAAACAAGCTGGCCGCCGCTATGCCCCACCCGCGCGGCGATCACGATGAGCGCGACCGCGCCGAGACCAGTCAAAACCCGTGCAGCTCGCCCCGCGACTCCTCCCACGAGACCAATTAACGCCACGACGACAAGCCCGGCCGACGCGGCGAGGAATCCTTCGGCCATTTCTTCGTGCGACTCGAGGACCTGTTCAGAAACGACCCGTTCGACGCGGTCACTCTGCGTTCCGCCAGTCTCGACAGCCACATACGCACTCAACGCCAGCGCGGCGGCGACAACGATCGGCAGCACCCAGGCGCGACGCACGTTAGCGCCACGTCGAATCGCCCACATGGCGCCGCCGACGAAGCACGGAAGCAGAAACGCAAGGACGATGGGGAAATGGACGATCGCCGGATGCAGCGGATTTGGAAGCACGGCAACACTCCGATTCGAACGATGACCCAATCTGTTTCAACATGAACGCTGGGCCCATCGGAGTTTTGTCTAAGCTCGATCCGGCATTCGCCTGATGTTCATAGCGGGCAATCGGCGACTACATGTGCTTGATGTGAACATGCTCGAGATGCGCGCATGAGGGTCCGCTTCGTGCCCGTTGCTCGAGACAGTACAGTCCGTCGGGGACGCCAATATGCCACGTACGACGCACATCGAACGACACCGCTCGGAGCGGATTGGTTGGCTACGCGCGGCGGTACTCGGCGCCAATGACGGAATCGTCTCGACAGCGAGTCTGATCGTCGGTGTCGCGGCCGCGGAGACATCGCGATCGAACGTTCTCGTGGCGGGGGTTGCCGGATTGGTTGCCGGCGCGATGTCGATGGCGGCCGGCGAGTACGTGTCGGTCAGCTCACAGGCTGATACGGAGAACGCCGATCTCGCGCGCGAACGCTCCGAGCTGGCGACCGATCCCGCGTTCGAGCTCGACGAGTTGCAGGGAATCTACGAGCAGCGCGGACTCGACGCCGCGTTGGCGCGTCAGGTCGCGGAGCAGTTGACGGCACGCGACGCACTCGGCGCGCACGCTCGGGACGAGCTTGGAATCTCCGCCGTCCACGCCGCGCGTCCCGTTCAAGCGGCGCTTGCGTCCGCGACCACTTTCGCCGTCGGTGCGGCCCTCCCTGTTCTCATGACGGCGATCGTTCCCGTGACGCGTGTCATCGCCATCGTCGCCTCGGCCTCGCTGGTGTTTCTTGCCTTGCTCGGGGGAGTGGCTGCGCGAGCCGGTGGGGCGAGCATGACACGCGGTGCCGTGCGAGTCACGTTCTGGGGCGCTTTCGCGCTTGCCCTCACCGCTCTGATCGGCCGGGTGTTCGGAGCGACGGTCTAAGCTCGCGGGAATGGTGATCAGCTCGGAACGTGACGTAGCCGGGGCCTTCGACAAGCGACATTCCGCCAACGCACGAGCGTTGGACTCGTTGCGCTCGCCGCCGGTACCGCGTCGGGCTCGTTCTTGTTCTGATCGGGACGATTTCCAAGAGCTTGCTAAAGCGATAAGAGCCGGATTTGACGGGATCCCGCCGGATGCGCGAAGACGCGACTGGGGAGCTGACGATCCCAATTCAGTGGAAAACGCCATCACTCAATCCGCTCAATCCGACAAATCCGCAATACCCTTGTTCTTAGTGACAGCCAGACCAACGCGCTGCCGAGGAGCAGTGCTTCCGTAAGCGAACGGGGCGGTATCGCTGCGTGTACGGAAGTCGGCGTCATAATTGCGAGCGAGGTCGACACGGTCTCCGGACCGGCGGCTTTGCCGACGGTTTACCAAAAATGGGGAGGGTTATGCGACGCACCTCAGCGGTACTCGCGGCTGCTCTGTTGCTGGGCGGTACGAACCTCTTTGGCCAGACAGCGAACTTGGCCGGTCATTGGGTGATGGTGGTAGATCCGAACGCGCCAGCGCCAACGGGACGAGGTGGCGGACGCGGCGGCCTGGGCCAGGACGCCACGATCACACAAGACCAGAAAACGCTCACTGTGGCACGTACAACGCAGGCGGGCGAGGTCAAGTCCGTCTACAATCTGGACGGCTCCGACAGCAAGAACACCATGACCATGGGCGGCAACGCCGTCGAGTCGGTGTCGCAGGCGAAGTGGGTCGGCAGCAAGCTCGTGATCCACACGTCGACGACCTTCAACGGCAACGCGCGCGAATCGACGATGACGTTGTCGTTGGATCAGGCGGGCAACCTTGTAGTGGAATCGACCAACCCGGGTCGCGGGGGTGGTGCTCCAGTGACGACGACCACTACCTACAAGAAAGGTTGATCGAGAGACTGACGCCGCGGCGCGCTGCGCGTTGCCGCGGCCCAGGAGGACTTCTCATCGGGCTCGCGGAGGAGCTCGGGCGCGAAGCGCTTGATCGCGAGTAAGTAGGCGCGCCTTATTCCACGGCCTTCGTCACGACGAGCACGGGACATCGAGCGTCGTGAAGAACGGTGCCGATCGCGCTTCCGAGAACGGCCGGCGCGACGACGCCCGTACTGCTCCGCCCGAGCACGATGAGATCCGCGTGCATCGCATCTGCCATGGCGATCGTCGCGTCTCCCGCTTTGCCGTGTGTGACCGCCGCCGTGAAATGTTCATCGTCGTCATCGACGTTGGCGATACGCGTCAGCCAGTGCTTCGCCGCCGTCGCCAACTCCTCATCGATCTCGTGCTCGGCGTCGTGGTCGCTGTGGGCGTGCGCATACGACATCGAAGCGACGTGACTGTAAATCGCATTACTCCAGACGTGAAGAAGCGTGACATCGGCGTGAAAGCGCGTCGCCAGTAGCCGCGCCGTTTCGACGACGACGGGGGTGATCTCGGCGTCGTCCACCGGCACGAGCATTCGCCGCGGCGTTCCCGCCGGAGGTTTTGTCGCGACGAGCACGGGAACGGGCGACGACCGAACGACCCGCTCGGCGGTCGTGCCGAGGAACTTCGACGTGTGTGGGCGGCCACCATGCGGTCCGATCACGACGAGATCGGCCTCGGTTTCCGCGGCAAGTGTCACGAGCTCCTCGTGCGGCTTGCCGATCCGAAACTCGCTCCGAATGGGCTCAGCGTCCAAGTAGTAGCCGATCTCGCGCATGCGGGCTTCCGCATATTCACGCGATGCGGATTCAAGCAAGTCTTCCGGCGGAAGCTTGTCGTGCGCGAATCGCGGCCGATTCGGGGGCTCGAGCACGTGTGCCAGTATCAGGTCGGCGCGCGGAGCGAACCAGGTCTTTGCCCAGCGCGCCGCGGAGATCGAGGCCGCGCCGAAATCGAGACCGACAAGCATGCGATTGATCGTCATATTTGGCCGCCCCTGTGGAGTACGCGTCACCATCGCGCTCAATGCTGCGCCGCGCCGAGCGTTTGCGCAGTCAGGTAACTCGCGCGTGATTGTCTGGGCGAACCCCCGACAATGGCACTGCTCGTTGGCGTCGCCGCGGATTCGATGCTGTTGAAGATCCATCTGCCCAGGACGGCGGAGGCCGAGACCAAGGGCCGCAAGATCGACATCGCGGTCAAGTAAGTCTCGCATCGCGAGCGATCGAAACCGTGAAGCCCGCGCATCGCGCGGGCTTCATGTCGTTCCCGAGTTGCAAGCCAAGCGTCAGCTCATGCGGCACCCGTCAGCGGGTCGGACGACGAGCACCGGCACTCCGGAGTCGCGCAGTATTCTGCTGGCAACGCTACCGACGGTGAGCCGCGATGCGCCGCGGCCGTGCGTCGTGAGGGCGATCAAGTCGGCGCCGTATTGCTTCGCGAAGTCAGTGATCGCCGGTGCCGCGTGTCTGGCGACGACGACGTGTGGATCGACGTCGCACAGCGTGCGTTCCCCGAGATCGACCGCGGCTCCGGTCAGCTCGTGATCCGCGGCGGCGACGAGATAGCGCGTCGCGGACTCGTCCGGCGGACCGGAGACATAGTCGTATGGAAACGGCGCATCCAGCACCGACGGAACGGGCGCCACGACCCGGAGGAGGAGGAGCTCCGTGACGCCACGTTCCGCAACCGCCGCGACCGCGTCGAAGATGAGGCGCGACTGCGGCGAATCGTCGATCGGCACGAGAATGCGACGGAAGGGAAGCGGCATGGTCCGCGCGGAGGACGCACCGCCGGAAGCGCGGAGCAGCAACACCGGGATCGTCGCGCGCCGAACGACCGCGTCGGCGACGCTGCCGACGAGCGCTCGTGTGAGGCCGGTCCGACCGTGCGTCCCCATCACGATCATGTCGGCTCCGACCTCCAACGCGTGCATGCAGACCTGATCCGCGACGTCGCCGCGCAGCAACGCGTGCCCGACCGTCATGTCGCGCGCGCCGCTCAGCTGCCCCGCTTTGTCATCGAGGTAGCGAACCTGGGTCGATTCATTCATCGAGTGCCATGGTCCGTCCTCGTACCCCACCCACTCGCACGGGACATCTTCGTGGACGATTACCAGCTCCACGTGTCCGTGTTTCCGGCGAACGAGGGAGATCGCCGTTGGGAGCGCCGTTTCGGCGAGAGACGATCCATCGAGAGGTACGAGGACGTTAGCCAACATGGCTGCCTCCGCTTACCGCGTTAGAACCACTGCAGTCCGATGACGACGGGCGTGAAGCTCGTGTACGTGCCGATGCCGCCAGTCTGATGGAACGTGAGATCGGATTTCACTTGGAAGAAGCGAGATTCAACGAACAGCTCGGTCGGACGTGCCGTAGACGCCTCCGCTCAACTTGTGGAGGCCCGCACCACCGAGCAGGTAGAGATGCGTTTGCGTGCCGGTTCCGGGCGCGTGGAAGCGCAGCTTCATGTCCGCCTTCAGCGACCAAAGGGTGATGTCGCGGCTCGCCGCAAGGGTCTCTTGATAGATGTTCTGAATGCGGGTGCCGTTCAAGTGGTCGACGGCGAAGTCCGCGCGAACGCCGAGCGGCAAGTCGGTCCCGTCGAACCGATCGGGACCGTGAGATTCCATCCGCCCGTATATCCGTCGCGAATGGCGCGTTGTGGAGCGGATTGATCGTCGGCAGCGCCACCTCGCAAGGAGCGGTCGAATCGACCGTTGGCTTGGCCTGCAACACGACCTCGCCGGCGGACACATTTGTCTCCTTCGAGATCTTGATGCGCGGTTTCGATGTGGCCTGCTTCGTGGTGTCTTTCGGCGTCGGCTTGGTCGGTACCTGGGCGACGGCCAACGTGCTCGCACCGAGTAACGCGAGCGCGATCAGCGTCGCTGTCCGCCGAACGGTAAAGCCCGGCTATGTGAGGCAATTGCCGTCGGCGCGAGGAGCGGGGACACCCAAGGCCCCAACTGCCAGTGCGCCTCCGACTCACCGGAGAACGAAACCGGAACGCAGTAGTGCACGTCGCCGCGCGCGACGACGACGAACCAGCCAGCGGCGCGCATCGCGTGCGGAAGGCCACGCAGCCGCAGCTCGAGGCGCCGGAGATTTCGCTCGAAGATTTCGCGGTCGCTTCGGCTGACGACATCGCCATACCGGCGGCGGAGCTCGCACGTGAACTCGGCAACCTCCGTGCACCATACGCCATGCGTACCACCGCGGCGGCGCGCCGCGCTCGTGCTGACGAACACGCTCAGTGTCGGCGTGTCGCCGAGCTCCTCGGCCAGCTCGATCAATCGGTTTGCGGTGACCGACATTGGACCTTGGGCATTCGGCCCACCAAGGTAGTATGCCGGCCGGCGGACGGCGTCAGCAAACGTCCGTCGAACATCAGGGTTCTTCTTATTGCGGCATGCCTCCTGCCCGATTGGCCTCGAGGGCAGCCGCCCGTCGGGTGTTCAACCGTAACGCCGGCGATTCCTTGACGCCGTCGTCGGATATGTCGGACAGACATTGCCGGCGCGCGGCGTCATTTTCTTGTCGACGGCGATCGTGCCGCCGACATCCGTCGGAGGAATCGAGCCAATGCCAGCTGCATCGCGCACCAAGCGCCGTGGACGCACGCCGGTCCCGCGAGAAGTGATCCGACGTCGAATCCTCGTCGCGACAACGGGCGAGTCCGAGTCGCGCGGCGCCTTGCGGTTTACCGCCGAACTGTCAGAGCGGTTTCCAAACGGCGCCGTGCTCGCGCTGGGCGTGTCTACCCCGTTCCCGCACAATGTCTCGACGATGCTGTCGCTCAAACAAGCGACGACGATCGACGAGGAGAGTCGTCTCGATGTACTCGACACGGTGCGGCGCGCGATCGGGCACGTTCCGGGCGCCGAGACCTGGGAAAAGATGGCACTCGTCGGCACTCCATCCGAACAGATCAACCGCGTCGCCGAGCGCTGGGGAGCAACGATGCTCGTTCTCGGCCTGGGCCGGCACAATCGGTTCGATCGGATCTTCGGCGGAGAGACGGCCATCCAGGTGATGCGCCACGCGCGTCTGCCGGTCGTCGCGGTTCCGGCGACTTCGCGCGGTCTTCCCGAGCGAGCGCTGGTCGCGATGGACTTTACCGAAGCGAGTACCGCGGCCGCGACGCTTACCGCGGAGCTGGTGCCGCCGCATGGTGTACTCTACGTCGCCCACGTCGCCGCATTCGGCGGGGCGTCCGCCGAGCCGGGCGATCTGATCGATCTCTACCGCGAGGGAGCGCGCTCGAAGCTGGAAACGGCTGTTGGCAACATCCGACGTCACGCGGATTGCGCGATCGAGAGTGTGCTCCTCGAGGGCGAGCCGGCGGAAGCCATCCTCAAGTTCGCGAAGCGTGAACACTGCGGATTGATCGCGCTCGGTGGCCACGCACTGGGGCTCGTCGATCGGATTCTTCTCGGGAGCATTCGGACGAAGGTGATACGTGACGCGACCTGCTCCGTGCTGATCGCGCCGCCGTCGGCATAATCCTCCAACCACGGCCGTCGCGGTTCGAACGACGGAAAGCTACGGCGTGCACCTCTGCGCTCACCTCGTTGTGTCGGTTGGAATCGGTTCGTGCTGATCCCACCTCACGCGGGCTTCGGCGAGTACCGAACGCACTTCCTCGTCGCTCGTCTGCGAGAAGTCCTCGTACCAAAGGCCGACGCCGTAGAACGGCTCCGGCTGCGCCAGACACACGCAGCGGTCCGCGGCCGCGGCGAGCATTGCCGTGGCATCGCGTGAGGCGACGGGCAGCGCGACGATAATTTGTTGCGCACCGATCTGACGGAGCGCGACGACGGCGGCTTGCATCGATAGGCCGGTCGCGGCGCCGTCGTCCACGAGAATGACGGAGTAGCCGTCGAGCTTCGGCAGCTCGCGGCCGTCGCGGAAGGCGAGCTCGCGACGGCGCAACTCCTCGCTCTCACGCGCGACGATTTCGTCGACCACTGTGGACGGAAGGCGCGCGAGCCCGACAATGTCCGGGTGGAGTACGCGTGCCCCGCCGCTGGCAATCGCGCCGAAGCCGAGCTCTTCGCGGCCGGGAACACCGAGCTTGCGGACGACGAACACATCGAGCGGCGCATCCAATGCCTCGGCGACTCGTGACGCGACGGGCACGCCGCCGCGCGGAAGGCCGAGCACGATGACCGGTCTACTGATGGGTGCTTCGGAAAGCGCTGCGCCGAGCCGTTCGCCGGCGTCGTATCGGTCGATGAAGACTGGTTTCGGGAACACGGTAGCCTCCGCCAGAAGCCTCTCATGCGCAAGAACGCGCCCCGCGATGCGCCGCGTGCGCCATTACGACCACTCCGTTGGCAGTTTGTTCAGTAGACTAGAATGAACTGTGCTTGTGGTCCGTCAGGCGTCGGACATCCGACTGCCGGGTTTGTTCCCAAGCGACGAAGGACATATGCGCGCGATGGTGCTCGATCGTGAACGTGTAAACGCCGACGGCAACCCTGCGTTGCGGCTCGCGGAGACGCCCGTGCCCGAGCCGTCGGACGGTGAATTGCTTGTGCGCGTGAACGTCTGTGGTGTCTGCCGAACTGATCTCGATCTCGTCGAGGGACGTCTCGCCGCGCCGCGCTACGCGATCATCCCGGGCCACCAGGTGGTGGGGCGGGTCGAGCGAGTTGGAGGCGGCGACGCCGCTGGCTTCCGCGTGGGACAGCGTGTCGGCGTCGCCTGGATTCACTCGGCGTGCGGCGTGTGCACCTGGTGCATCGCCGGCCTCGAGAACCTCTGCCCGTACTTTCGCGCAACGGGCTGTGACGCCGACGGCGGGTACGCCGAGTACGTCACAGTGGCCGGCGCGTTCGCGTACGCAATTCCCGATGATCTCACGGACGAAGAGGCCGCGCCGCTCCTGTGCGCGGGCGCGATCGGTTGGCGCTCGCTTCGGCTGACGAATCTTCGCGACGGCGAACCGCTTGGCCTCACCGGTTTTGGGGCGTCGGCGCACCTCGTGCTGCAGATGGCGCGCGCGCGATTCCCGAATTCAGAGATTTGTGTGTTCGCGCGCAGTTCCGGAGAACAAGACTTCGCGCGAGCATTGGGCGCCGCATGGGCGGGCGCGACCGAGGATGCGCCTCCGGTTCCATTGCGCGCGATCATCGACACCACGCCGGCGTGGCGTCCGGTCGTGCGCGCGCTACGGGCGCTCGCGCCGGGCGGACGGCTCGTCATCAACGCCATCCGGAAAAGCCGCCAGGACGTGAACGAGCTGACGACGCTGGACTATGGACGCGATCTGTGGATGGAGCGAGAGATCAAGAGCGTGGCCAACGTCACGCGGAAGGACGTTGCCGAGATGCTGGCGTTTGCGTCGTCGGCTGGTATTCGACCCAGGGTGGGCGTCGTCCCGCTCGAACAGGCAAACGATGTCTTGAGCGCCCTACACTCTGGGGGGGGCGGTGCAATACGAGGCGCACAGGTGTTGCGGGTCGCCGCTCGTTGAAATCGTCGCGGAGTCCGCGCATGCAGGCGACGAACACGCCGCCGGCCAGTGCGAGCCACGCCCCGAGAATGAAGATGAGCAGGACGGCGTCGTGGTTCATCGCGGACAGGAATGCGAGACCGAAACCGATCGCCGGTGGCGATACCAGCGCGCCGATGATCGCTGCGCGCATGCCAACGGTCCACGTCCATTCGGCGGGATGGAACATGCGCGAGCTCCACGACACAGCCATCGTCAGCACGATTCCTGGTCCGGCGAACATGAGCAGCTCGACGACAGAGTAGCCGGACTGCGCTTCGGTGAAGCGCCAGAGTGCGAGCGTCGCGGCGATCACGATCGCGCGAACGATCCATTTTCTCCGAAGGGCCGAGTGCGACATGAAGGATTGGTAGCGTGCAACCATAGAATGTTCTGTTCGCTATCGAATCGGCGTCGGGCGATTGCCGACTTTCATCAGACGCTTGCCCGACAGTATTGCGGATTGTCGGCGATACGTTCCCGCTGCAGACGTCTCTCACCGACGACCTCGAACGTTCAATGGCAACCGCGACGCAAAGCCTGCCGTCTTCCACCGCCGATACGCGGCGCCGCGGAAGTCTTCTGGCCGACGGCGTGGCCGGTGTCGGCGCGATCGCGCTTCGCGGCGTGGGCAGCATCGGATCGGCGTCGCGGTTCATCGGCGAGGCGCTGGTTGCGCTCCGCGACGCAACGACGTGGCTTCCACAGGCACTCGGCCAGATGTGGACACTGGGAGTCGCGTCGCTGCCGATCGCGCTCTTCATCGCGACGTTCACCGGCATCGTACTGGCGCTGCTCGCGAGCTACTCGTTCACCGGCGCCGTGCCTCTCTATTTCGTCGGTACGCTCGTCGAGAAGACGGTCACCCTCGAGTTGGCGCCCGTGCTCACGGGACTCGCCCTCGCTGGCCGCGTCGGCGCGAACATCGCGGCGGAGCTGGGAACGATGCGGGTCACGGAGCAGATCGATGCGCTCGAGACGCTTGGGTACGACCCGATTCCATTTCTCGTCGTGCCGCGCGTGCTCGCCGGTGCGGTGATGTTTCCGTTCGTCGTTGCCGCGTCGATGATTGTCGGCGTCGGAGCAGGATGGGCTGCGTCCGTGGCGCTCCTCCATATCTCGACACCGGAGTTCGTGAAGGGGCTGCGCCTGTTCTTTCAGGCGTTCGACGTGCAGTACGGTCTCGTGAAGTCGGCGAGCTTCGGTTTCGCGGTGACATTGATCGGCTGCGCCCGCGGGCTCAAGACGCAGGGCGGTGCCGTGGGCGTCGGTCGTGCCGCGACGTCGGCTGTCGTCTACTCCGCCGTGTTCATTCTCGTGCTCGACGCCTTTTGGGCCGTGACGTGGCTGCTCGGCCGGGACGCCGTCCGATGAAACGCCAGACCGATGTTCTCGTGGGACTCGTCGTCCTGCTCATCGCGGTCGCGACGATCGGTGCCGTGGCGTGGGTGAAACAAGCGGACATCGGCAAGCGCCAGCGCGATGTGGTGGCGCGTTTCCACGATGTGGGCAACGCGCGCGTCGGCAACGCCGTCGTGATCCGCGGAGTCGTCGGCGGACGCGTGCAAACGATCGAGCTGGCGCCGAATGGCTGGGTGGACGTGCATATGAAGATCGATCCATCCGTGCAGCTCCCAGCCGACCCCGTCGTGCTGCTCAATGAAACGAGCCTGTTCGGTGAATGGCAGGCGACGGTGATCGAGCGAAACGCGCTCCCCCACGACGAAGCCGTGCAGCGCGAGATTGACGATCCGGGACGCGGCCGTGGTGTTCTACCAGGTGCGTCACAGCCCGGAATCGGCAAACTCACCGCGGTGGCGGGCCAAATTGCTGGTGACGTGGCCAACGTTGCGGGTCGCGTCGAAGTCGCGTTCGACGAGCAGGCGGCACATGAGCTTCGCGGCTCGATCAAGAACGTGTCCGACCTCTCGACGACGCTTTCGTCGGTGGTGCGAACCCACGCCTCCGATCTCGACGTGCTGTCCGACGAGTTACGCAAGGCGATCGAAACGCTCAACCGCGCGGCCAACAGCGTGCAGACGACGGCGGGCCGCGTTGACTCGGCGACGACGTCGCCTCAGGTACGGGCGATAGTCACCGACGTCGCAGCGGCGTCGACCGACCTGCGCCGCGCCGCGACGCAGGTGAACGACCTCTCGAAGCGATTCGCCACCAGCCAAACGCGTCTTGACGCGCTGCTGGCGACCGGCGACTCGTTGCTGACAAAGATCAACTCCGGGCAAGGGTCGCTCGGACTGTTCGTGAACGATCCATCCATGTACCGCCGAACGGATTCGCTCCTCGTTCAGCTGCGGGCGCTGGCCGCCGACATCCAGGCGAATCCAAAGAAGTACATCAGCGTCAAAATCTTTTGACGGAGGAACAACGATGTTGACGCTCAGAGATCTCATGACTGCCGCTCCGGTGACGATCGCGCCCGACGCGACGTTGCGCGATGCGGTCGAGCTCTTCGCGAAGGTCGGCGTCAACGCGTTGCCCGTCACGGACGGCGACCAGATCGTCGGCGTCATCACCACCTTGAGCATTGTGACCTTCGAATCGGTGACACCCGGCGTGCCGACGGAACGGGAATCGTCCGATGTGTGGGAGTCGGATCCGCCGGAGGACGATGATATTCCAGCCGCCGAGTACTTCGCCGAGCTATGGGAAGACGCCGGCAGCGACGTCGACGAGCGCTTTCGCGTGACCGACTCGCCGGAGTGGGATTTTCTTTCGGAGCATCGGGTCGACGAGGCGATGCTGTCCGATCCGGCCGAGCTTGCCCCCGAGGCAAGCGTCGACGAGGCCGCCGAGCGAATGCGAACCACCGGCGCCCATGGCGTGCTTGTCGTCGAACATGGAAGGCTCTGCGGGATTGTAACGACGATGGACATCACTCGAGCGTTCGCCCAGCTGTCTCCCCCGACAGAAATCGAGTAAGACCCCGGACAGAAGTCCGGAAATTCGCCGACGGTTCCCGACGCTGTCCTGAACCACCTTACGGCTCAGAAACCAAGGTGGTTAACGACAGGAGGGGATCATGGGAACGCTGACGATGGAAACGGTTCGGCCGGAATTGGGCGTCCGCGCCGCGAAGTCATCGCCCGTCATTGTTGCCACCGACGGCCGCGAGCAATCGGACACGGCGCTCGTCGCCGGTGGCCTGCTTGCCGCGCCGAACGACGGACTGCGCGTCATCACCGTACTCAAGCCGATGCCGATCGTGAGCCCGGAGGCGCAGCTGCCGGTCTCGCCCGACGTCGAGGCATCGCGTCGCGCCGAAGCCAAGCGCACGGTGAAGG